>JBAWBE010000372.1:0-15470 GCA_049589635.1 Terriglobales bacterium | reverse complement strand
ACTCTGTCGCCTGCATTGAGTCCGCTCGTGATGATCCATCGGTTCTCGACGCGGTCGCCCACCATAACCGTTCGAACATCAACTTTATTGTCTGCACCAACGACGGCAACCTGGTAGCCGCCTTGCAGTTCCGATACCGCGCGCTGGGGAACCAGCAACGCCCCCGGCTGTTTGCGGATCACGGCTCGCACCTTGCCGTAGCCTCCGGGTCTCAAAATATTGTTTGGGTTGGGGAAGAGTCCGGCGATTCGGATTGCGCCGGTGGTCTCGTTCACTTGCCGATCTGCAAAATAAAACCTTCCTTCATGTGGATACATGGACCCGTCCGCCAAAATCAGTTGCAGCCGCAGTTCCTTGTCGGCCTGTAAGCGGCTCTCCTCGGTCGGAAAGCGTTGTCGCCATGCCAGGTATTGCGGCTCGCCGACGGTGAAGTAAACCTTGATTGGATCCACCGTAGAAACGGAAGTGACGATTCCGCTGCCAGGGGTGACCAGTGCCCCGACTTGCAGTTGAGCCTGGCCGGCGATGCCGTCGATCGGCGCAATGAGGCGAGTAAAGTCAAGATTGATCTTCGCGGTTTCAACCGCTGCCTCGTAGGTCTTGATCTGAGCTTTGGCGGTTTCTACGGTTGCGATCGCGGCGAGGTTGTTCTGCACCGAATTGTCGAGATCCTGCTGGCTCGCGGCCTGTTCCTGCGCTAGCGGCGTATAACGCTGGACATCGAGTTCCGTCCGGCGCTGTACCGCTTTCGCATTGGCTAGAGCCGCCTGAGCCTGAGCAAGCTGGCCCTGAGCTTGATCGAGCGCGGCCTGAAAAGGCCGCGGATCGATCTGGAAAAGAAGCTGGCCCTGATTAACAAAAGCCCCCTCTTGATAGCCTTGCTTCGACAGATAGCCGGTGACCTGTGCTCGCACGTCGGCGTTCACCAGCCCATCGAGCGTACCAATCCATTCCGCATAAATCGGAACATCTTCCTTCTGGACTTGAACGACCTCGACATCGGGCGTGCCGGACTGCGCCCCCAGCGCCTTCTTTGACGGACGCAGGACTGCAACAACCAGCGCGAGCACGATCAAGCCAAGGACTCCGCCAATCAACAGATAGCGTTTTTGAACCTGGGTCACGTTGTCTCCTCGCTCTCGCCCAGGACTGCGAATGAAGTTGAAGTATTTCGTCAACTCTCTATCGGGCACCCTGGCTGGGCGATCGCCGAAACCTGGAAAGCCTTTGCTCAACCGATTAATTCAACAGAGTCTAACTAGCCTTTATGGTCTCTGCAACTACCGATACGTAAATTTGCTAAAACCGGGAAATTCTCCCGATTTTGAGCAAGGCACGACTAGGCCATGATCGAACCGCCGCGACGATTCCCATTAGCCACTTCATCGTGAGTGGAATCGCTGCAAGCTCCTATATCTCTGATCCGTATCTCTGATCCCGCTGCTGTTGAGATCCGAAAGTCACGAAACGAAAAAGTGTCTCAGGCAACCAAGTGCGATGACTGCGTGACCTGGATCGGTAAGGTGAAATGAAAGGATGCACCCCGCCCGCCGGTAGCGGTGGCCCATAGCCGGCCCCCGTGCGACTCCACAATGGTCCCTGCGCTAAATAAAATCATGTGTTCAATAAAATTGACGCGTTATTGACACTGACGGGACTTTCATCGGCGGCTGAACAGGCCGTTCTCCACTTGGTATTTCTATCCTCTCAATCTCAATCATTTACCAATTTGTCTGGCGGATCACTGACTTGGCACGATTCGTGCACAGCCGTGGTAGCAGCCACTCTAGGGACTCGTTTCGAAATAAGAAGGAGCCAGCGTGCCATGCCGCAGCGTCACTATCCCGATGTCAGCCTTCCGGAGCTGCCTTTTGGAGGCGTCAAGCGCTCCGGGTATGGAAAAGAACTCTCCAACCTTGGCATTGAAGAGTTTGTGAACAGGAAATTGATCTTCGTTCCGAACGGGCACTTAGGAGCGTAAAAGCGTATGCCTTTGTACACCGCGATTACAGAAGATGGATTTGTGTCCGACGAGAAGAAGGCGAAGATCGCCAAGGAAATCACGCGAATCCACACCACAGTGATGAGGGTTCCCAATAATTTCGTTCGTGTCGTCTTTATCTCCTATCCGAAGGGTTCGGGATTTGCGGCGGGTGAAGTGGCTTCTACCGCAGCCTTGAACTGTGTTTTGCGCAGCGGCCACACCGATGAGGATAAGACCGAAATGCTGAAGCAACTGTGGTCGATGTTCCAGAAGCTCACCGGTATTCCGACCGATCAGCTGGCCTTGTCACTGCAGGAGATTCCTTCGAGCAACGCGATGGAGATGGGGCAGATCATGCAAGCCGTCGGTCACAAGTAGACGGTTTACAGTCCTGAAGATTTCTCGCCGCATCACGAATAGGAGAAGATCATGCCTAAATTTCTATCAGCGGACCCCACCCGCCTCGGTCGTCCGGATGTGCCGCCCTGCTCGGATGCTGTAGACGAAGAGCTGGTTGGGGGAACTCCGGAAGAGCTTAAGGGGGAGCTGATCGAGATACTTGGCGAGGATGTTGTGCGGCATCGTATCAGCGACCTGGTGCGCTATGCATCGGACGCCAGCCCTTACCGATATATCCCGAAAGTGATCGTACAACCAAAGAACATCGATCAGGTGGCGGGCATTTTTCGATATTGCATTCGCAAAGATCGCCGCGCAACCTTCCGGGCCGGCGGGACCAGCTTGAATGGCCAATCGCAAGGCGACGACATCTTGATCGATGTGAGACAACACTGGAGCGGCTGGAAAGTCGAGGACAACGGGGAGCGGATTCGTTGCAATGTTGGCACTACACTTGGACGGATTAACGAAGTGTTGAAACCTTACGCCCGCCGCATGGGCCCGGATCCTGCGAGCTATAACGCCGCAACCATCGGTGGCGTACTGGCCAATAATGCGGGTGGCATGCGTTGCCGACCAGCGATCGATTCGTACCATTCGATCGTTGCCATGAACATCGTTCTTACGACCGGCACGATTATCGATACCGAAGACCCCCACGCTGAGGAACACTTTGCCGCATCCGAGCCAGAAATGGCGGCAGGGCTGTTGAAGATCCGTGAGGAGATTCTTGCAGACAAGGAACTCTCTGCCAGAATTGTTCGGAAGTATGGCATCCGTAACACCTGTGGATATGCCATGCATGCGTTTCTTGACGGTGAAACGCCAGTAGAAATCCTGCGCCGCCTGATGGTTGGGTCAGAGGGCACGCTCGGCTTCGTGGCCGAGGCAGTCTACAAGACTTATCATCTCCCCGCAAAAACGACGGTGGCGTGGCTGCCATTCGACAGCATCGACGCGGCGATCGAGCAGGTCGCAATGCTGGTCGAAATGGGAGCGCAGGCAGTCGAACTCATGATCGCTTCAGCCATGACCGCAGCCTCCAAATTGATGAAAGGCACGCCAAAGTATTGGAAAGATCTCGATCCGAAAAACGCAGCGCTACTGGTTGAATTCGGCTTTGATAGCGAGCAGGAACTTGCGGCTATCGAGAAAAGGGTTGAGGGCGCTCTACGCGATGTGAAAATGCTGCAGCCGTTGGAATTCGTTCGCGAGGCCGAAGCCATTGAGCTGGCATGGCACATTCGCGATGGCCTTCTCGGTATCGTCGGTGAAATGCGTCCGCAAGGCACAAACCTCATCATCGAAGACGTTTGTTTTCCACCAGCACAACTTGCGAATGCCACTCGTGACTTGCTCGGTCTACTTGCCAAACACGGTTATGAATCTTCGGCTGCGGGGCATGCTGCTTATGGAAACCTGCATTTCGTGATGATCGCGCAACTCAGCGAAGACGCTAGCCGCCAGCAGTACGACGCTTTCATGCGTGACCTGGTTGCGTTGGTGGTGGATAAGTATGACGGCTCCTTGAAGGCGGAGCATGGAACAGGAATCAACATGGCTCCCTTTGTCCGGCGCGAATGGGGCGACAAGCTCACTGACCTGATGTGGCGCGCAAAACAGCTCCTCGATCCGCGCGGAATCCTGGCTCCAAATGTCTTGCTGAGCCACGATCCGATGATTCACCTGAAGAATCTCAAGACCACTCCAGCGATCGAAGACGTTCATTCCGCTTCTCATTGCATTGAGTGCGGGTTCTGCGAACCGGTGTGCCCAAGCCGTAACGTGACGGTAACCCCGCGGCAACGGATCGTTCTCCGTCGTGAGATGTCACGGCAGCCCGAATGGTCGAAGCTGCTGACCCAACTGCAGCATGAGTACGAGTATGACGCAATCGAGATGTGCGCTGGCGACGGTACCTGCGCCGATGTCTGTCCGATCGGAATCAATACAGGCGCGCTGATCAAACACTTCAGAAAGATGCAGCACTCCGCAGGTGCCGAGGACGTTGCGCTCGATGTGGCTAAAAAATGGGCCGAGGTAGAGAAGCTCGCGCGTCATGGTGTTGGAGCGGCCGATGCCCTGCAAACAATTACCAGCCCCCATCTGCTTGAGGCCCTGACTGACGTGGCTCGCAGCGTTGTCAGCAAAGATCTGGTTCCTGCCGTGGCTGGCCTCATGCCGCACGCCGCTCCCGCCGACCTTCCCCAAACGAGACGTGAGGGTGCAGCCGCCGCGTATTTCCCGGCGTGCATCAATCGCATCTTCGGCAGGGACAGCACGATGCCCGCATCGCCGGCTCTTCCTGAGACGTTCGTGGCTCTTTCTGAGCGCGCGGGCAAGCCTCTCTGGATTCCCGACGACGTAAGAGGGCTTTGCTGCTCGACGCCGTGGAGCTCCAAGGGCTACAAGCGCGGGCAGACATGGATGTCCGAACAGATGAGCGATGCGCTGTGGCGCTGGAGTGACGGAGGAAAATTGCCGGTCGTGGTGGACGCGGCTTCGTGCACGCTCGGTCTCAAAGACGACATATTAGAGCATCTTGACGATGAGCGTAAGAATCGACTGAACCTTATCACCATCATCGATTCGATCGTCTGGTGCAAGGACCTTCTGCCCGCGCTGCGAATTCGCAAAACGATTCCAAAAATCCTGGTCCATCCCACCTGTTCGACGACGCACCTTGGCCTCAGTGAGACGCTCCTTGAAATCGCAGGCGCGCTGGCTGACAGCGCAGAGATTCCTTTGGGTACCACTTGTTGCGGAACTGCTGGCGACCGTGGTCTGCTGCATCCCGAGTTGGTTCACTCCGCCACACGCGACACGATCGTACAAATCCAGGGCGCCGAGGACGACACCTGGTTCGTTTCTGCAAATCGGACTTGCGAGTTGGGTATGCGCCAGACCACAGGCAGAGTGTATGAGTCATTCATTTATCTGCTCGAGGAGCTGAGTCGCCCGCAGGCGAGCTAGAGGGTCATCTTAATTATGCGCATCGTCAATTTTGAAACACGGGGAGTTCCCGGAGTTGCCGCCGATGAAGGCTCGGGCTGGCACGGTCTCCTGCAGTCAGACAAGCGATTTCCCGGCACTCTACCTGAGTTGATCGCACAAGGCGCAGACCTGTTGCGCGTCGGCAGAAGCCTCGGGCGATCGCCGGCAGTCGACCTGAAGTCTGTCCGTCTGCTGCCGCCGGTGCCCGCGCCGCCGAAAATTCTGTGCGTCGGCCTCAACTACGACGATCACCTGAAGGAGAGCGGTCTGAAGAAGCCGGAATATCCTGAAGTCTTCGCGCGCTTCGCGTCGAGTCTGATCGCCCATCAAGAGCCGATCCGGCGGCCCCGCGAATCAACCATGCTCGACTACGAAGCCGAGCTGGCCGTGGTGATCGGCAAACCGGGACGCCGCATCCCCCAGGAGCAAGCCCTCGATCATGTCGCGGGCTATTCTCTTTTTAATGATGCGACTCTGCGTGATTTTCAGCTCCGCACACCGCAATGGACGATGGGCAAGAATTTCGATGGCACCGGATCGTTCGGCCCGTGGTTGGTGACGCCCGACGCCGTGCCGCCTGGAGCCAGCGGATTGCGTATCCAGGGCCGTTTGAATGGCCGTGTGATGCAGGATTCGCGCACCGACCTGCTCATCTTTAGTGTTCCAGTGTTGATTGCAACGATCAGCGTCGCGATGAGCTTGGAGCGAGGTGACGTAATTATCACCGGCACGCCGGGTGGCGTCGGAGCGGCCCGTAAGCCTCCCGTCTACATGAAGGCCGGGGATATCTACGAAGTGGAGATCGAGGGGATCGGTATCCTGACCAACCCCGTGGAGAACGGCTGAGAGCGTGCAGATCAGTAACCGCAGTGTCAGTGCATCGTCGAAATGGAGCCATCCCCGTGCAATATTCTGATTACAAATGTTTCCGGTTCAGGTTTGATTCTGGAGTCGCATTCGTCAGCATCAATCACCCGCCGATCAATCTTCTCGATGAAGTTCTATCGCAGGAATTCGACAGACTCGGCAGAGAACTCGAGACCGACGGGAGCGTTCGGGTTGTGGTCGTGCAGAGCGCGCTTCCTGATTTCTTTATCGCCCACTCCGGTTTGGGCCGGGTTGGAGCCGCTTCCAAGGTGGTGTCCCATACACGGAGCTTTCGTCTCACGCAGACGATCGGCGAACGATTCAGAAACATGCCCAAGGCAACCATAGCCAAAGTCGAGGGACGGGCACGGGGCGGAGGGAGTGAGATTGCGCTGGCCATGGACATGTGCTTTGCTGCCGTTGGCAAAGCGATCTTCGGCCAACCGGAGGTGGCGATTGGGCTGGTTCCGGGCGGGGGCTCAACGCAAAGATTGCCCCGGCTCATGGGGCGGGGACGTGCGCTGGAGGTACTTCTGGGCTGCAATGATCTCTCGGCGGAGTTGGCGGAACGTTACGGTTATATCAATCGAGCCCTGCCAGCAGACGAGCTAACTCCTTTTGTCGAGAAGCTGGCTCACCGCATCGCCTCATTTCCGGCGCATGCCATCGCTCACGCCAAGGCGGCCGTGGATATGGGAGCATTTAGTTCCATGGCAGAGGGCCTCCTGGCGGAAGCCCATGAGTCGGATTTGAGTGTCGCTAGCGAGGTGACGCAAGCGCGCGTCAAGGAAGCATTGAAGGTCGGCGCTGAAACCTATGAAGGCGAGCTGGAGATGGATTTTTTATCGAGACTCTCCCCGATAAAATAACCCGCGACTTTCGATCACTCGCTGGCCTCCCAATCACCTAGCGAAGCAAGTTCACTTTCGCGAGATCGATGATTTCATCCCCGCGTCCGCTGAGAACGGCCTTGACCATGAAAATGCCAAAGCCCTTGACTTGCTCGTAGGTGATGGTCGGAGGCATCGAAAGTTCCTGGTGTGACACCTGAACCTCGACTAATGCCGGCCCATCATGTTTGAGAGCCTGGGCGATCGCCGGTTCTACCTGGTCCGGAGTTTCAGCTCTCAGACCGAGGAGTCCCGCTCCTTCCGCAATCTTTGTGAAATCGGGATTCTTAAGAGTCGTTGCAAAATCAAGAAATCCGCTGGCCCTCATTTCCAGCTCCACAAAAGAAAGGGCGTCATTTTTGAAAACGACCAGCTTCACGGGCAAATCGTGCTGGTGCAAGGTAAGCAGTTCGCCCATGAGCATCGCCAAGCCGCCATCGCCGGACATGGAGATCACCTGCCGGCCGGGATGGCTGACTTGCGCGCCAATGGCTTGTGGTAATGCGTTGGCCATCGAGCCGTGGTTGAGAGAACCGACGAGCCGGCGCTTGCCATTCATCCGGAGATAGCGTGCCGCCCAGATGACTGGCGTTCCGACGTCGAAGGTGAAGATCGCATCTTCGGAGGCAAGCTTATCAATCACACTCGCGACATATTGTGGATGGATGGGCTTCTTGTCGGAACCGCCGCTTGCGAGTTCGTCCAGACCGTGGCGTGCCTTACGATAATGCTCGAGAGATTCTTTCAAATGCGTTTCATATTGATTCTGCTGCAGCCTTGGTAACAGCGCACGCAGCGTGGTTTTCGTGTCTCCGACAAAGCCATAATCAACTTTGCTGCGCCGCCCTAGCTGCTCGCCTCGAACATCGATCTGCACCACGGTCGCGTCCTTCGGACAGAACTGCTGATAGGGAAAGTCGGTGCCGATCATCAGCAGCGTATCGCAGCTCATCATCGCGTGATAGCCGGATGAGAATCCGAGCAGACCAGTCATGCCTACATCAAACGGGTTGTCATACTCGATGAACTCCTTGCCGCGAAAGGCGTGCACGATGGGAGCCTGCAACTTGCCTGCGAGCTCGACTAATTCGCTGTGAGCTCCGGCGCACCCTGCGCCCCCAAGGATGGTTATCTTTTTTGAGCGATTGAGAACATCGGCAAGGTCGCCCAACTCGTCGTCGGACGGGCACACGGTTGGTCTTGGCTCGTCAAAAAGCAACCGCGGCTTTTGCGCAACCGCATCTCGCAAAGCCACATCCCCTGGAATTACAATCACCGCGACGCCACGCCGTGAAATCGCAGTCTGGATGGCAATCTCGAGCACACGCGGCATCTGTTCGGCCTGCGAGATCAGCTCGGAATAATGACTGCACCCCGCGAAGATCTGTACCGGATTCGTCTCCTGAAAATATCCACTTCCGATTTCGGCGCTCGGAACCTGCGCTGCGATGGCTAGAACCGGGACGCGGCTGCGCTGGCAATCGTAAAGGCCATTGATCAAATGCATGTTTCCAGGCCCGCAGCTTCCGGCGCAGACCGCCAATTTGCCGGTGAGATGCGCCTCTGCCCCGGCCGCGAATGCGCCTGCCTCCTCATTGCGCATGCCAACCCATTCGATGTTGTCGCGGGTGCGGATCGAATCCGTGATGCCATTGAGCGAATCGCCGGGGACCCCGTAAATTCGCTCGACGCCGGCTCGAACCAAGACATCCACCAGCAGGTCAGCCACTCTCTTTGCCATGGTCATTCCTTTCCGAATTGCTGAATCTTGCGTTCCTGAAGCGTAAGCAAAACTCGTGAAGGCTTGTTACCTCCAGCTCAAAAAAACGAGGCAGAAAATTATGCCACTCCGCTCATTACCTTCTCAAATCCTTCAGAGTCTTTAGATCGTCAACGACGTATGCCAGAGAAGCCCGCATGCCATTTCCACAACGGACGGGCGCCAGGTCGGAAAGTTCTTCGCCTCTACAGACCGGGAGCGTTAAGGAACCTTCCCCGATCCATGCTTGCTCGATCTTCACATTGTGAGGAATATTCTCGACCAACTCGTGAACGGCCGGCTGGTCCTGCTTGTCAGCTGCGAGGCGCGGTGTGTGGAGGAGATTGACGACGGGTCTCTGTTTCAATAGCGACATGTCCGTTACCGGTTCTCGCAAAGTGACAATGGCTTCCGCCAGCCGCTGGCCGGCCGACGTTGCAGACCCGGCAAACTTCGATCCCGGGGCGAGTGCGGGTCCCGCCTTTCCCGTCGCGGCGTAATACCTTGTCTGGAAAACCTGGCCGAGCCGCTTTGGATAGCCCTGCGTCCAACCGCGAGCAATTGCCGCGTCGTTATCCACGAAGATATATGGACAGTACGAGACTGGTTTGCCCTGGAACAACGCATCTACGAGGAGGAAGAACTCGCGGTACTGATAACGCGCGGGGTCAAGATATTCGTCGTCGTTCCCGCTGAACTGCCAATCGTAGAAACAAGCATTGGCGTGCCCATTCGCGGAGCGATCAGGATCGAGCCCAGGAGGCAACAGCGCAGCCACGGCAGAGGGCTCCGCCCAAAATTCAATGTTGAGAAAGTCTGAAGAGTAATACCAGGGCGGAGGTGGATTCAGTGTCGATTTGCCTTTAGGAGTGAGTGGATAATTGAAGCCTTTCAGCATGTAAGTTCTCCTTTATTGCATGACACGCTTGAGGTGAGCAAGCTCAGTGCCAACGCGAAGTGCTTGTCCCGAGCCGTCGAGCGGGAAGAGAGTGCAGACTGAAACCCCGATTTACGCGGTAATCGTCTCGGGATAGACCTGAGAATCAAGTGCGAAAGGGAAGCGGCCAGTGTCAATGACCGTGACAGAGAAGACAAAGTCGGCGGAATGACGTTGCGGATCCCGATGACGCCTGACAACGTAAAGCACTGGCCTTGCCGATCGGCAGGGCGACCTCGCCCGCGCTCAAGTTGGGGCAAACGGTGTCAAGTGTCACGTGACATGGCGTCCGTGGAATTCGAGTGGGGCCGCCAGTCACTCCAAAAACTCACGAATTTGTTCGGATTGCGAGCAGATGCTTGCCATTGCATCGTTAATCTTCGTCATCGTGAGTGGCACCGCAGTTGCTTCAACCGAATCATGGCAACTCTAGCGCTTCGAGATCTAGTGACACTCAAGGAGCAAAGTTGATGTCCACCTCGCCAGTGTCCGCGGGACCCGCTACGCCGGTCGCGAACCCGGCGCCGCCCAAGACTGATCCAGATCAACCGGTTCCTCACCGAGGCTCCAGGTGGGGGAGCTATGTGACTCCCATCCTTGTAGTGTTTCTCGCTTTGGCCGTTTTGATCGCCATTACGCGGAACTGGAATGCGTGGGAAGGCGGCAAGGTCGAACAGGTCACCGATGATGCATACGTTCGCGGCGACGTCACTCCGCTCAGTACCAAGGTGGCGGGCATCGTACGCGCGGTCGGCGTGGCGGATTACCAGCAAGTACATAAGGGCGATCTGCTCGTTGAATTGCAGGACGATGACTATCGGGCACAGGTAGATCAGGCCAAAGCGGCAGTTGAGGCGGGGCGCGCCGGCATTGAGGAGAATCTTCGCCAGCGCGAGTTGCAGGATACGCGCATCGCGAAAGCGCTCGCAGGCATCGACCAGGCAAAAGCACAGATTACAGCCGCTGAGGCTGGCAAGGATGCCGTGCAGGCTCAATTGATTCGTGCTCGCTCCGAACGCAAACGCCAGGAAGGGCTTTATCAGACTCACTCGACGACCGAGCAGAACCTCGAGACTGCTGTCGCCAACGAAGGAAACCTTTCCGCCCAGCTTGCCAGCCGTGACGCCGATCTCATCCAGGCGCAAACCATGCTGCGCAGTAGTGAACTTGCTGCCGAGGCCGAGCGACGCAGCAAAGTCGTTCTCGAATCGCAAGGGACGCAACTTCAGGCTGATCTGCGGGCCAAGCAGGCGAGCCTCGCCGCAGTGGAGGTAAACCTGGGCTACACGAAAATCTTCGCCCCCGGCGACGGAACGGTGGGTGAACGGCAAGTTCGGCCGGGGCAACTCGTCTCCCCCGGCACTCAGGTCATCGCCTTTGTTGATCTCACAAAGTGGGTCCAAGCGAACTACCGCGAAACACAGTTGACCAATGTAAAGATTGGGGACGCTGCCGAACTACGGATTGACGAATATCCCGGACAACTTATTCGCGGCAAAGTTGTCCAGATCGCGCCCGCCAGCGGATCGCAATTCGCTCTGTTGCCGCCCGACAACGCCACTGGCAATTTCACGAAAGTCGTGCAGCGTATTCCCGTCAAGATCGCGCTCGACGATCCGGCGTTCGCGGCCACGCTGCGTCCCGGACTTTCTGTAGTAGCAACTGTCCGCACCAGACGGTAACCGGAAATCGATAGCAGTTTCAAATCTATGGCAGCCTCGACCATCACAATTCGCCCGTCTGCGGTAGAGATCGCACACGCCGCCGCCGCGGCTATGCCGTCTGAAGTATCGACCCGTCCTCTTCTCGGCATCTTGGGTGTCATCACCGGCGCCGGACTCGTCACCCTTGCCGGCCGCATGCTCAGTCTTGGCATGGCCGATTTGAAGGGGCACGTTGGCATAAGCTTCGACGACGGCGCGTGGCTCGACAGTGCCTTCAATGCATCACTCATGTTTATCGGCCCGTTCACTGTCTACCTCGGCGGACTGCTCGGCCCGCGCCGGGTTCTGCTATTTGCGGCGGGACTCTTCGCCTTAACCTCTCTCTACCTCCCGCTCATTCATAGCTACAGTCTTCTGGTCGCCGCGCTGATCGTTGCCGGGCTGACCTCGGGCACTTTCTATCCGCTCACACTGACATTTGCCCTTCGCAATATTCCGCTGCGATACCTTCCATTTACCATTGCCCTCTACGCGGTCTTTGTGGACGGCGCGGTCAACGTCGCGCCTTCTCTATACGGTTGGTACAGGGACCACCTGTCGTGGCAGTGGATGTTCTGGAACTCCGCGGCGATCGCGCCGGCGATGATGATATGTATCTACTTCGGTATTCCGCCTGCACCGGCGCGAAAGAAAGGCGGGACGGTACCGAGCTTCGCGGGGTTCCTCTACCTGAGTATGGGGTTGGCTCTGATTTTTGCAGCTCTTCAGCAAGGCCAGCGGCTGGATTGGTGGCGATCCGGCGTGTTCAATGCCTGGTTTTGGTCTGGATCTTTTTTTCTCCTTTGCGCGCTGGTTCGGAGACTACGCGCTCCTAATCCCCTGGTGGCACTACCCTATCTGCTGAAGAGGAACACCATTCTGCTCGGATGCCTGCTCTTCTGGTTCCGCTTCACACTCTGTACAACCATCATCCTGATTCCACAGTCGCTGGCCATTCGCGGTTTCGAGGCTGACCAGATTGGTCCCGCAGTCATCTGGAGCGCGGTTCCGCTCATTCCGATTGCCTTCATTGCCGCGCTCCTGCTCTTGCGGAAATCCGATCCACGCCTGCTGTTCGCCGCGGGCCTTGCTTGTACAGCATTCGCTGCCTGGCTGTGCTCGCAGTACACCACCGCCTGGGCGGCGGAGAATTTCTACCGTACGGAATTGCTCGTCGGCGTCGGACAAGCTTTCGCGTTTATCGGGTTGGTCGGCTGCATTGTTCTCCAGGCGATCTTCACCGGAGGCTTGGCAAAAGCAGAGTGGGTCCTCAGCTTTTCGGCCTTCTTTCACGTCGTCCGCATATTCGGCGGCACAGCGGGCGCCATTTACATGGGCCACTTCCTGGCCGTGAGGGAGAGATTGCATTCGAACCTTCTGGGACTCCACGTCAGCGGTAGTAACTGGATCACCGATCAGAACATTCGTGCCATGACGGCGGGCCTCTACGCGAAATCCTCCGGCATTGCCTCCGCAAGTGCGCGCGCCGTTGATTTGGTTGGCGCCCGGCTGCGGCTCCAGGCGTACAGCCTGAGCCTGGTCGACGGATTTCTGCTGCTCGCCTGGAGCTGCGTGTGCGCCTTGATCCTGGTTGCTTTGCTGCGCAAGTCGCCCTTCAATTACGGCGATCTCAGCGCCATGCAGCAGGTACCTGGCGCCGGGAAGGGGTCGAATCAATGAAAAGAAATGCGGCACTATTCGTGGTAGCAGCGACGGCCTTTTCCGTTTGCATTGCGGCGGCCCAGCAAATAAGCGATACGGCGCCTCCGCCACGCCACATGACGCTTCAGGAATCTGTTCAGTTAGCGCTCAAGCACAACCACGATATTCGTATCGCCGGCTACACGGTCGAAGAAAAAGAGCACGTGAAGGAGGTCGCGAAGAGCCAGTATTTTCCATCGATACGGAATGACAGCAGCTTTATGCTTCTGACGGAAACAGAGCTGATAGAGATCAAAGCTGGAGCTTTGGGAACCGCGGGAGGAACGCAGATTCCTCCTGTGAATGCGATCATCAACCAGGGCGGTAAGAACGTCACAACCAGTGGAACCCAGATCACCCAGCCATTGACGACGCTTCTGAAGATCAAGCGCGAAAACGACATGGCACAGGCTGAGTTGAAAGCATCGCGTCAGAAGGCCCAGCTTACTGGAAACGACGTAGCCCTCGCAGTTCATCAGACCTACTATCAGATACTCATTGCACAGGCGCACCGGAGCGCAACTGAAGCGCGAATAAAGGCTTCCCAAGCTCTTCAAAGCGAGCGCGTCGAGCAAGTAAAATTCGGCAGCGCGCTGGAGGAGAACGAGATCGACAGCCGTGCCCAGCAGTTGCAAGCTAAACAGGAGCTGCTGACGACCGACTTCCAGTTGACAGATCTGAAACTGAAACTCAACGACTTGATTGGCCTGCCACTGACTACCGCTCTGGATCTCGATCCAGGAGTTGCCGAATTTCAGGAAACTTGCCAACACAAAGATTGCGTGACGGCGGCCATTGCGTCACACCCTGAAATCCTTGCGGCTCGTGCCGAGGTGCAAAAAGCTGAGGCGGCGATCGGTTTGGCCAAAACAGATATCTGGGTTCCCGATGTTGCGGCCTTTGCCCGTTACAGCTACCAGGAAAATGTCCCGTTCCTGGCGCGCAACTTCGGAACGTTCGGTGTTCACTTCGGCTACGATCTGTTCGATGGCGGGCGTAAGCATGCCATATTGCATGAACGTCAGGCGCAGTTGTCCCAAGCGAAGGAGAGCCTGGCGAAGCTGACGGATGCGGTCGAACTGTCAGTCGATACGGCATACAACAAGCTGGCAAGAACGCAGCAGATGTTGAAGGTGTCGGAGGAAGTGCTGGCTCTTCGGACCGAGTCGAGCCGTGTGCGGCAGCAGGAACTAATGCGGGGAGCGGCGCTGAACTCGCAGGCTGATGCAGCAACAGCTCAGGAATACGATGCCAAGGCGCTTCTACTCCAGTCGCAGATGGACTACTTGCAGGCCCATGACGAACTCGTGGATGCGATGGGCAGCAGGCCTGAGTAAGTCGTTTTCATCTCCCGCAGAGGAAACTGCGTTCAAGTGTGGGAAACGATTCCAGCACTTCATGAAAATCGCGAGCGTTCAGGATGCAATCGCATAGCGCGGCGTCGCGGCGTCATGCGTCTTACCTTTAACGGTGTGTCGCAGCATTTTGAGCAACTGCTGATGATCGAATGGTTTGGCGAAGAATTCGACTGCACCCTCTTTCATGGCCTGAGCCCGTATTTCGGCGTCGTCAAATGCCGTAATAAAGATGATGGGAACGCTGCATTCCTCTCGTTTCAGCCTGGCTTGCAATTCCAGACCCGATATCTTCGGCATGCGGATGTCGACGATCAAGCACGCCGCCCGGCCATGCGAATCGGATTCGAGGAACGCTTTTGCTGATCCGAAGCATTGTGCCTCAAACCCGCCCGACTCGATCAGGTCACTGAGTGAGTCCTGCATCGACTCATTGTCATCGATGATGGCAATCAACTTGGATTCGTCCCCTGGCATGCGAACCGCACATTCGAAGAATCACGACTGATTAATCACGACGATGGTCGCTTGTTTACCCCAAGGACGGACCGGGTGTAAATGGAAGAGCGGTGATGTAGCGGTGAAATCGGAGTGAAATAGTGGAAGCCATTGATTCCAAGGGAGATTCTCGGCCTCGTTTTGACGCACTTTGTTTCGACAATCTCGGGTCGCATTGGTACAGTCTCCCTTGTTCTGTATTTTGTGTGCGATTCCCATGAACAGCCTTCGTTCAGAGCGCGTTCGATTCGGAGCCTTTGAGCTCGACCTCAGCACCGGCGAGCTGCGATCGACTGAGACGCCAGATCCTAACAATCCCGGTCCTGACAATTCCGGTCCTGACAATTCCGATCCTGACCATCCCCGTCCTGACAACAAGATTC
>JBAWBE010000371.1:0-4789 GCA_049589635.1 Terriglobales bacterium | reverse complement strand
GTTGGGAAGGCCTCCGGGTTGGCAGATGTAGAGGTCGTCGAATCCGTCGTTGTCGATGTCGCCCACGGAGACACCGTTGTGGCCGTAGATGTCGATGTCGCATGCGCCGTCGAGGATGGTACGCCAGTAGTCGGTTCCATGCTGAAGCTGGGCGGTGTAGGAAGCGTTCGTGGAAAGCGCAGCGGAGGTGATATCGGCATAGACGCGACTAGTGGAGCGACTCTGCGTCTCTTCTTGTGTTTGCCAGGTCACGAGGCCGAATGCACCACCGGGAGCCGATTTCCAGGTCAGGCTCCAACGGCCTACGCGTTGCTCGCGGTGCGCATTCGGAACGGCCGCGACCAGTTCATACCGAATCGCTGTGCGGATCTCAGAAGGCGTCGCGTCGATATTTGTAATCTGGAATTCGGCGGTCAGAACTCTAGACCATGCGCCTAGCAACGCGCGAAGTTCGCGTAGGAAGGCATCTCGCGTCCGCGAGAGAGTTTCGTCAAACACATTGCGCCGGATCTCGATGGGCGGGCTCTGGCGGATGACCTTCGACTCTATTGGCGTGAGTGGAGCGGCGGTAAAGTTCGCATCGAGAGATTTGTCGATTGCGGACAGGTCCTGCGGCGAGCGGAGAAGGTTCGCGCTCCAGTCGTCGAGAATATGTCCGATCTGAGCAGCATATTTTTCGTTGACGAATTCGTCTTGCCCTGGCTCGGTCTGAAGCAGGAGCGAATCGAGCGGCATCACCATGCGGTAATGCGGGTGAAGGTGAAAGCCGCTCGGGGCAGGCGCTTCAGAGGCCTCGAGCGCACGCAGCCCTCGCAGGTGGGGCGCAAGTACGGTGGCTGAAAGGCTTTGACAGGCGCGGATCAGAAAATCGCGGCGCCGGAGGTCGACCGTGGCTGGGCGGTACGGAGATGGCGGGTTTTCTTTGTCGCGCGGATTCAGAAATATCTCTCCGGTGCGTCCTTGTGTGGGGTGAAATTAACAGTCGCTCGCTTAGGCGTCAACTGGGCTCTGGCGGTAGCAAGCTTTTAATCACGGCGATCCCTGAGAAACGGCCGTCGAGGACGACGCTGAGAATTGGATCTGACATTCTTCACGAAGGGCGGCGGGCGTTGGTCGCTATAATGATCCCGATCATTCAGGAGCCCCAACATTGAAACACAAGATTCTATTTCTATTTGCAATTGTTTTTCTGGCGTCGATTCTCGCGCATGCGCAAACGCGGCGGAAGGTGATTCTCGATCAGGACGGGCGAGGCCCAGCTACGACAGACCAGCAGTCGATGCTGATGGTTTTGCAATCGCCCGGAATTGAGACTTTGGGGATCACCATTGTCAGCGGAGATCAGTGGCGCGACGAGGAAGTTGCGCACACTTTGCGAATGCTGGAATTGACTGGCCACTCGGACATCAAGGTTTATCCGGGCGCTGTATTTCCACTGATCAACAGCAAGGAGGAGATTGCGCGCTGGCAGAAGCTTTACGGCGTCGTGAGTTATCAGGGGGCATGGAATGAACACAAAATTCACGGTGTAATTGGCACAAATAATTCCGGAGCGTGGAATTCGGGCGTGTATCACGCGCCGTTTGATGTGCCGAATCCTTTGCCCGAGGGGAATCCTACTCTGAAGGCGGAGAGAGAGGATGCGGCGCACTTCCTGATCCGCATGGTGCATCAACATCCGCATGAGGTGACGATTTATGCAGGAGGCCCGCTGACGAATCTTGCGCAGGCGGTCAGTCTTGATCCGCATTTTGCGGACCTGGCGCGGGAACTCGTGGTGATGGGCGGCAGCATCGAGCCGGTGGCGCCGATCGAGTGGGCGCAGGCAAATCGGCGCGAGTTTAATTTCTGGTGGGATCCGGAGGCGGTGCATATTGTTTTGCGCGCGCCCTGGAAGAAGGTCACCGTGACGACCGTCGACATCTCCGTGAAGACGCATATGAAGCGAGCGATGATTGAGGAGATTGCAAAAGCGGGGACGCCGGCGGCGCAGTATATCGGCAAGTGGGCGGACGAAGAATTCTTGTGGGACGAACTGGCGGCGGCAGCGTGGATTGATCCAAGCATTATTACAAAAGAAGAAATGCTGGCCATGGATATCGATATTTCGCACGGAGCTGGTTATGGAAACACCCTCGTTTGGCTGCCTGCGAATGCCCCGGGGATGGGCGAGCAGGTCGTTCATGTGCAGACGGATTTGAATCTGGAAAAGTTCAATCGAATGGTGATCGAACTATTGTCGCGTGGGCCGCAATAGACCACGGCGGCTCGTGACAATTGGGTGCCACGAAAAGTTGTGCCGCGAGACGTTGTGCCGCGAGAAGTGTCGGCGAGACGCCACCACGACAGCCGGCGAGGACGCCGGCGCACTAAAATCTTCTACGGTCTCGGCGATTGGCGGTTTACAATTCCCAGCTGATCTCCACTTCAAAGTAATTGACCATGCCTAAAAGGAAACTGCCTGCCGGGGCGCGCGCGCGACTTCTGCGGGCGGCGCGCGCTGCGATGAAGAATGCTTACGCTCCGTTTTCTCACTTCAAGGTGGGCGCGGCGATTCTTACCTCAAAGGGAGACATTTTTGCGGGCTGCAATGTTGAGAACTCTTCTTATGGAATGACAAATTGCGCGGAACGGACCGCGATTTTTTCGGCCGTGGCCACCACGGGGCCGAAATTGGAGATTGTGGCCGTAGCGGTGACGAATGCGCAGGGCGTGCCGTGCTCTCCGTGCGGCGCTTGCCGGCAGGTGATTTACGAGTTTGGGCCGGAGGCGGTCGTGTTTTACGAGGGACAGGACGGCGACGCGGAGAGCTCAATCACGGAGCTTTTGCCGGAGGGATTTCGACTGCGGTGAGCCAACTGGGCGCTTCTCCTTCTGCATTTCGAGTCATCGATCTCATCCGCAAAAAGCGCGATGGTGGCGTCCTTTCGAACGCGGAGATTGAGTACATTGTCGACGCCTACACCGCGGGCAGCATTCCCGATTACCAGATTGCGGCATGGCTGATGGCGGTTTTGCTGCGCGGCATGACCAGCGCCGAACTCGCCGCGCTGACGAATGCGATGCTGCATTCGGGCGAGGTGCTCGACCTTAGTTTCCTTCCAGCTAAGAAAGTCGACAAGCATTCGACGGGCGGCGTCGGCGATAAGACTTCACTGGTGCTCGCGCCGCTGGTGGCGGCGGGCGGGCTCTATGTGCCGATGATCAGCGGTCGCGGACTGGGGCACACCGGTGGCACGCTCGACAAGCTGGAATCGATTCAGGGATTTCGCGTGGGCTTGTCGGTGCCAGAGTTTCATCGAGTGCTGAAGGCTTGCGGCACGGCGATGATCGGGCAGACGGAGAAGATTGCTCCGGCCGATCGCAAGCTTTATGCGCTGCGCGACGTGACGGGAACGGTGGAAAGTCCGAATCTGATTTGTGCTTCGATCATGAGTAAGAAGCTGGCGGAGGGAACGGATGCGCTCGTGCTCGATGTAAAAACGGGCTCGGGCGCGTTCATGAAAAAAGAGGAGGACGCGGTTCATCTCGCGGAGTTGATGGTCGAGACCGGCGAGCGCATGGGGAAGCAGATGGTCGCGCTTATCACAAATATGGATCAGCCGCTCGGGCGCATGGTCGGGAATGCGATGGAGGTCGCCGAGTGTATCGAGGTACTCCACGGCGGCGGGCCGGAAGATTTGCGCGAGCTTTGTCTGCATCTCGGGGCATGGATGTTTCATCTCGGCGGCGCGACGAAGACGGTCGCGGAGGGAAAAGTGTTAGCTGGCGAGATCATCGCGTCGGGCAAGGCTTTTGAGCGGTTCCGGCAGATGGTGGAGTTGCAGGGCGGCGATATCGGCGTGATTGATGACCCGTCACTGCTGCCGTCTGCGAATTGCCATGTGGATGTGCGGAGCGCGACAGCGGGATTTGTTTCGGCGATCGCGTGCGAGGAGATCGGAACGGCTTGCGTGATTCTGGGCGGAGGACGCGAGAAGAAAGAAGACACGGTTGATCCCGCGGTCGGGATTGTGGTGCATAGAAAGATTGGGGACCGGGTCGCGGCGGGTGAGGCGCTGTGCACGATTCATTGTCATTCAGAGGCCTCGGCAGAGCGGGCACGAAAGATGATTGCGGAGAGTTATCAGATTTCGGCGATGCCGCCGGCGCATCGGTCTTCGTTGATTCACCGTGTGATCTATAGAGGAGAACATTGATGGGACGATTCACGGGCATTCTCGGATTGATCACGATGCTGGGGTTCGCCTACATTTTCTCCACGAACCGGAAGGCGATCCGGTTGAAGACGGTCGCCTGGGGACTGGGCTTGCAGTTTGCGTTCGCCGTTTTTGTTTTAAAGATGGAAGTGGGGCGAAACCTGTTTCAGAAGGCTGGGGATGCGGTGAACCGGCTGCTCAGTTATGCATTTGTCGGGTCGCAATTTGTCTTTGGGGATCTCGGGAAGCAGGGATCGCATTTTGGATTTTATTTTGCGTTCCAGGTTTTGCCGACGGTTATTTTCATCTGCGCGCTTTTTGCCGTGCTTTATTACTTCGGCGTGATGCAGGTAATTATTCGGGTCGCCGCCTGGCTGATGACGCGACTGATGGGTGTTAGCGGCGCGGAGTCGCTCAATGTCGCAGCCAGTATTTTTATGGGGCAGACAGAAGCGCCGCAAACGATTCGTCCGTTTTTGCCAGACCTTACACGCTCGGAGTTGATGACGGTAATGACGAGCGGCATGGCGCATGTGTCGGGCGGAATCTTGGCGGCATATATCGCATTCGGAATCGAGCCGAAACACTTG
>JBAWBE010000370.1:0-2112 GCA_049589635.1 Terriglobales bacterium | reverse complement strand
GGCGTTTTCAGGTACTTCTCGGGCAGCGTCACCCCTGGTCGCTCATGATCAAAGAGAAGGCTGGAGATCCAGAAGCGTCCGTGAGCATGCACAATCTGGAACGAATCGATGCCTCGCGAGAATGGCTGGGCGTCGTCCTTCGCATCCCGGAGTTCGGACGTGCTCCACACCTCGACAAGATTGCCAAACTCCTCGAATCGGTTCGCGATGCTGCGCTCGAAGAAACCGTGCGCCTTGAAGTAGGGATCGTTTTGCTGCATGAACATGTCGGGAGTCAGGAAAACAGCATCGCCCTTGCGCGCCGGAGCATCCTTCGTGGCCGCGGACTCCGGAACAATTGAGACGATCCGCCCGTCGGGCACAAACAGCGAGCGGAAGCGCTCCCAGTCGCGCTGTCCAGCTGGGCCGGAAACCACGTCATAGAGTGAAGCGATGAGGTGGTCCACAGTGTCCACGTCGCCGGGGTTCTTTGCCGCAGGCCAATCTGGATGCCCTGCGAGTGTCCCCACGGGCGGAGGCGGCGCAGATGCGGCAGGAGTAGACTGCTGTGCGCTCGCATTGAGCGTCAGTCCCATAAGAAAACAACACAATATAAGATTGCGGCTACGAATCATGAGCTCTTCTCCTTGTTTTATTAAGTCAACCGGCGCGCCATGCGATGAGAGCCGGGCCAATTCGGTGGACGCGTGAAGTCAAAGTTCCGCAAACGCGTCTGAACGGAGCGAATAGGATCGCAACGCTCAATCAAAGGACCGTGACCGGCAAATGAAAAAACGGCGCAGAAATCTCATGGCAGGCCCTCTGCTTTGAATTCAAAAAAGCGCGCGATGATAGCCGCGCGCGGCGCTCCTACTTAGACCAGGGCGGAACCACGCCGTTGGTGCGCGCGTAGGCGATCGACTGCCCCAGATGCTCGTGTTGATCTTCGAGAATCAGCATCAGCGCGTCCTGCTTCGTCATGTCTTCTCCGAACAGTTTCACCCGTGTTTGCAGGTCCTTGTCGGAAAGTCCCGCAATCGCTTTTTGCAGATTGGCGTAAGAAGCCTTCAAAGCTTCTTGCATTTTCCCCGGATCGGTAATGGGTGCGGGCTGTCCCCCTGTACTGGGTGTGCCCGAGAGCGCGCCGGCGAGCAAGCCGTTCTCCGTAACGATCAGGTTGAACACGTCGCCGATGGAGCGAATGCCTTGGCCGGGCTTCCAGTCGTACTTGCCCGCCATAACGCGCGCGAGTCCGGTGAATTTGTCGGAAAGCGTCCCGGCATCTTTTCCGAATGCGGTCTGAATTCCTGCCGACTGCGGCTGCACCTGCGCCTGCGCCAACGTCACCATCAGAGCGAACGCAAGCGCGCACACTCCATACTGAGTCAGAATCTTCTTCATGTGGAACTCCTTTACGTCAATCTGAATTACTCGTGCTGCTTGTAACGCCGAATGTAGATCTCAACGCGACGTTGTAACTCCCTGACGATGGCCCTGCTCACTGGACAATATGTCGCGAAGAACCAGTGTTTGCAGGAAAAGTGACATGCGGTGTCCGAAATGAGACAAGCGGTCAGCGTTGGCCGTCAAAGAGCAGCTATAATCCGTGCCGGAGGGTCAACACCCATTGCTACAGGCCACGCCAGACAGCGGACGGAAGAAATGGATTGTGATCCTGTGTGGGTGGACGATTGTGGCGCTGTTGTTTGCCGCGCAACAGATCGTGGTGGAAAAGGTGCAGGGTTCGCAGGTTCACTGGGCGATCGAGGGCGCGCTCGAGCTTGTCTGGTGGTATGTATGGGCGGCGTACACACCGCTTGTGATCGGTCTTGCCAAACGGTTCCCGTTGACGGGGCCGAGGGTCGTACTTCACATAGCGATCCACACAATCACGTCGCTCACGATGGCTCCCCTGGCGTCTTTCACCCAATACTTTCTGAGCCTTGGACTTCTCCGGTTTGTTTTTCACATCACCGGTCCTGACGTGCACCGCTTTCTCTCGTCGTTCGGAGTCGGTGTTCTTTTCATGAGCTTTACCGGCATACTCACATACTGGTTAGTGGTGGGCTTGTACCAGTCGATGCACTTTTACCAGGTTGCTATGGAGCGCCAGACGATAGCGGCGCAACTGGA
>JBAWBE010000369.1:0-2495 GCA_049589635.1 Terriglobales bacterium | reverse complement strand
TCGACGAACTTCGCCGCCGAACCGAAGCCAAAGGATTCGAGCTGCGCCAGCGTCTTCCTGTCTACCCGGAGTTTGCAGCGCAGGCCGCAACTCAAAGCGAACTGCTCAGCCAGCGCATCGCGCAAGCCGCCCCCGCATTCCGCGACTCTCTCACTCAAATGTCCGGAGGGGCGGCGTGATCACGGTCCTAACTGGCGGCACAGGTGGTGCAAAGTTCGTCGACGGACTCCGGCAAATCATTCCGCCCGAAGACCTCACCATAATCGTCAACACCGGCGACGATATGCTCTGGTGGGGATTGCACATCTCCCCCGACATCGATTCGATTCTCTACATGCTCGCTGGAAAAATAAGCGAGGAGCGCGGCTGGGGCGTCGAGCGCGATACTTTCTTCGCCCTCAAAACAATGCGCGAGATGGGAGAACCCGGCTGGTTCAACGTCGGCGATCGCGACCTGGCACTGCACATTCTTCGGACTAGGCTGCTGGCCGATGGCAACGCACTCAGCGAAGCGACCGCCGAAATCGCGCAGCGTCTAGGCATCGAAGCCCGCGTTCTCCCCATGACCAATTCGCGCCTTGAGACGCGAGTCCTAACCGCAGCGGGCGAGCTGACCTTCCAGCAATATTTTGTTCAGCGCCGATATCAGGACGAAGTAAAAGCAATCCGCTTCGCTGGCGCGTCAGACGCGATCCCCGCGCCCGGAGTGCTCGACGCTATCCGCTCGTCACGGCAAATCCTTCTTGCGCCGAGCAATCCTGTAACCAGCATCGGCCCGATTCTGGCCGTGCCCGGCATTCGCGAGGCGCTCCGCGAGACCAATGCGCCCGTCGCGGCAGTAAGCCCAATCGTAGGCACAACCGCCGTCACCGGACCCGCGGGCGCACTCCTGGCATCACAAGGTTTCTCCGTTTCAATCGCCGGCGTCGCCGACTTCTATCGCGATTTCCTCGACCTATTGGTAGTGGATGAGCAAGATGCGAACGCCGCAGCCGAGTTGCGCGATCGCAAAGAATCAAGCGATGCTCCACACGTCCACGTTACCTCAACCATCATGCGCAATAACAACGCTCGAATTGCACTGGCGAAAAGCACGATCACAGCATGTCACCAATTCTCAAGCACTCTCAGCGCAGCCCAGCAAGCCTGATTTCGGAGCACGTATGATTCTGGTTCCGGTCAAAAATCTGTCGAGCGCCAAGCAGCGGCTGTCGCCCATCCTGAGCCCAGAGGAGCGTTTCGCGCTAGCGCAGGCAATGTGCGAAGACGTGCTGCAAGCGCTTGCCGATTGGGCAAATCGCCTGCCCGTTGCCGTAGTAACCAGCGACCCGTTTGCCCGCGCCCTCGCAACCCGCTTCAATTTCGGTGTCATAGCCGATGAAGAAAATGGCGGCGAAACAAGCGCCATAGCAATGGCAACCGCCGTCTGTAGCGAGCGCGGAGCGCGTAGTACTCTAGTCATTCCAGCCGACATTCCGCTCCTCGAGATTGCCGACCTTCAAAAGATCGCCGACTCAGCCCCCGCACGCGGCGCGGTGTTAGTCACCGACGCCGCCCGCCGCGGCACAAACGCCGCCTGGCGTTCGCCCGCCGATCTATTTCCGCTCCACTTCGGTAACGACAGTTTCCTTCCGCATCTCGCATCGGCCAAAGCGACCGGCCTTCCGTGCGTCGTCCTCGATCTGCCCAGCCTGGCGCGCGATGTGGATCGCCCGGAAGATTTGCGTGAAGTAGCGGCCGCGAGCGGCGACCGCCGCGCCCAAAGACTACTGCGCAGTTGGAATCTCGAACAGCGGATGCAAATCTGTCATGGCTAAACCAGCCGCCAACGCAGGGCAGGGAAGAGCTCGCGGAATTTCAACCACCACGCCCACGGAAATTCGTATTCTCCCCATCGTGATCGAAGGAGAAATTCTGCCGAGAGAAAACTTAAGTCAAAGATTGTTAGCAGCAGCTCGCAGCTCGCGCATCCACTTTCAAGAGGGCGACATCCTCGTCGTAAAGCATAAAGTAGTTTCGAAAGCCGAAGGCGCGCTCGTCGATCTGGCGACCATCCACCCTTCCGCAACCACTCGCCGCTGGGGCCGCCGCTACAACCTCGACCCGCGCGTAAGCGAGCTGGCACTGCGCGAGAGCCACCGCATCGTGCGCCAAAAAAACGGTGTGCTAATTACGGAGACCGGCCACGGCTTCATCTGCGCCAATAGTGGCGTAGACGTTTCCAACGTCGACGGCGGCCGCCACGCAGTCTTATTGCCGAAGAATCCAGACACATCCGCCGCCAAAATCCGGCGAGAGCTAAAAAAGCAAACGACCATCAACCTCGCTGTAATCGTCAGCGACAGTTTCGGCCGCCCCTGGCGCGAGGGTTTAACCGAAGTAGCCATCGGCGTCGCCGGCATCCGCCCGCTAGTCGATTATCGCGGCCGCCGCGATCCTCACCGCTATTCGCTCCACGCCACAATCGACGCCGTTGCCGACGAACTGGCTTGCGC
>JBAWBE010000368.1:0-12415 GCA_049589635.1 Terriglobales bacterium | reverse complement strand
TCACACCGCAGCGGCGTGTGAAGAGGTCGGGCTTCGGAAATCCCGTTTCCGACATGGACGCGTGGTAGAAGCCTCCTTACCTCCAGCCGCCAGACGAAATAAAAAAGGAGAACAGCAATGCCTCGTGTAAAACGCGGAACCAAACGCCGCGCCAAGCGCAAAAAGATACTTGAACGCGCAAGTGGATATTTCCTAACTAAGTCAAAACTCTACCGGTCGGCGAAGGAAGCCGTCGAACGCGGGCTGAAGTTTGCCTACTCAGGCCGAAAGCAGAAGAAGCGCCAGTATCGCTCGATCTGGATCGTGCGTATCGGCGCCGCCGCGCGGCTGAATGGATTGAATTACAACCAGTTCATCAGCGGGCTGAAAAAGGCGGGGATCGAGCTGGACCGCAAGATTCTCGCGGAGCTGGCGGTGAACGATGCTGCTGGATTCGCGCATTTGGCTGAACAGGCGAAGCAGGCCAATGCCGCGGCGACAGCATAGAGCAGTAACTGGCTCTGAGCTTTCAGATTTCGCTTCTCAACTCTAAAAGCACTTGTCATCCTGAGCGAAGCGAAGGATCTGCTTTCTTGTCGGTGCACGAGACAGCAGGTCCTTCGCTTTGCTCCGGATGACAATCTTTATTAAGATTGCTCGCGCGCAAGATGCCTTACACCATTCCCAATCTCTCTGACTTCTCGTCCGCGGCGCTTGACGGCGCTGTACGCGAGTTGCTGTCCGCGCTCGAGCAGGAATCAGCCGCGGTCGGGTCGGAAAGCGATTGGAAGGCCTACCGCGATCGCTGGATGGCGCGCAAGAACGGCGTGCTCACTCAACTCAACGATCTCTGGCTGAAGGCTGCGCCGGGACCGAGCAAGCGCGACGTTGGGCAGCGCGTCAACGAACTCAAGAAAAAAGTTGAAGAAACGATTGAGGCGACGCTCGCTCGCCTTCAGAGTGGCGGGGCGTCATCGCGGTTAGCAGCGGAGCGAGTTGACATCACGCTGCCAGGGATTCGGCGGGCAATTGGCGCGGACCATCCCGTCATCAAGACGATGAACGAGATGATTGGCGTGTTCCGCAATCTGGGTTACTCGGTCGAGGAAGGGCCGGAGATTGAAACCGACTTCTACAACTTTGAAGCGCTGAATTTTCCGCCGAACCACCCGGCGCGCGACACGCAGGATACGCTGTTTATCGCCGGGCAGGAGTCGAAGCCGCAGCGCGACCGACTGCTCTT
This sequence comes from Terriglobales bacterium, assembly GCA_049589635.1. Classification (GTDB taxonomy): domain Bacteria; phylum Acidobacteriota; class Terriglobia; order Terriglobales; family Acidobacteriaceae; genus Acidiflorens. The sequence continues at coordinate 11,193 of JBAWBE010000368.1, read as the reverse complement.
GCGGACGCATACTTCTCCGGTACAGATTCGCACCATGCAGAAGATGAAGCCGCCGGTGCGCGTGGTGTGTCCGGGAAAAGTGCATCGCAATGATGCATTGGATGCGACGCACTCGCCGATCTTTCATCAGATAGAAGGCCTGGCGGTGGATACAAACATTACTTTTTGTGATTTGAAAGGTACGCTCGACCACGCCATGAAAGCGATGTTTGGATCGAGCGTCAAGACGCGGTTTTATCCGTCGTTTTTTCCGTTCACCGAGCCGAGCGCGGATGTGCAGATCAGCTGCATTTTTTGCGATGGCAAGGGTGTACGCGACGGCGCTCCGTGCCGGAACTGCAAAGCCAGCGGGTGGATTGAACTGCTTGGCTGCGGCATGGTCGATCCGAACGTGTATGGGTTTGTGGATTACGATCCGGCGAAGGTTTCGGGATTTGCATTCGGCATGGGCGTAGAGCGGATCGCAATTCTGAAGTATGGCGTGGACGATATTCAGCTGTTCTTTTCGGGGGATGTCAGATTTTTGGAGCAGTTTGGCTAAAGCAGCTGCTAGCTCCTAGCCACCAGCTGCTAGCGAGCGAAGATGCATCCGGTGTTTTGGTTTTGCTAGAGGCTAGGAGCTAGCAGCTAACGGCTTTCTCTCTCATGAAAATTTCTCCATCATGGCTGCGCGACTTCGTTGACATCCCGGTCGACTACCGTCGTCTTGCCGAGGAACTTACTCTTGCGGGCATCGCGGTCGAGGGCATCTCTGGCGAGGGTGAAGCGACCGTCTATGAGATGGAGATCACGACCAACCGTCCCGATGCGATGAATCACTATGGCGTGGCACGCGAGGCTTCCGCTCTTTACGATTTGCCACTTAGGCTCATTGAGCCGAAACTGCCCGCCGCGCAAGGCAAGTCCGAGGTCGCAATTGAAATTCAGGAGCCGGATCTTTGTGCGCGGTTCACGGCACGGGAGATTCGCGGTGTGCAGGTGAAGGCATCGCCGGCGAACATTGCCGCGCGACTGGAGTTGCTGGATCAGCGGCCGATCTCGAATGCCGTCGATGCGACGAATTATGTCCTGTGGGAGAGCGGCAAGCCGACGCACGTTTACGATCTCGATTTGCTCGAGGGTCGTCGGCTGGTGATTCGCAAGGCTCGGGCGGGCGAGATTTTGAAAACGCTTGACGGCGTTGAGCGCAAGTTGACTGCCGAGGACCTTGTAATCGCAGATGCAGTGAAGCCGGTCGGACTCGCCGGAGTAATGGGCGGGATTGACACGATGATCACCGACAAGACGAAGAATATTCTGATCGAATCAGCGTGGTTTGACCCGGTTACTGTGCGGCGAATGTCGAAACGGCATGGGCTGCACACAGATGCGTCGCACCGTTTTGAGCGCGGCGCGGACTTTGAGTCGACTGTTCCTTCCACGAATCGCGTGGCGGAGCTAGTCCTGAATTCCGGCGGCGGAACGCTGGTTGGCGACGTCATCGATGTGATCGGGCGCCAACTCGATCTCGCTCCGGTAGAGCTTGATATGCGCGAGGTGCAGCGCATTCTGGGCGAAAAGCTCCCGACGCTTGAGATCAACCGCATTCTTACGCGACTGGGATTTGTACTGACTACCGGCGCAGAAGACCGTTTTCTGGTACAGATTCCGAGCTGGCGGCTCGATATCGAGCGCGAGATCGACGTTATTGAAGAGATTGCGCGACTGCATGGCTACGACAAATTTGCCAATACACTTCCTGCTTACAGCGGCGAGGTGCGCGACCTTCCTGACGCGCGCAAAGATGCGCGGCTGCGGTCGTCGCTCTTGGCGCTTGGATATGACGAGGCAATTTCGCTGACGTTCATTTCGAAGGAAGACGCGCGCCGGTTCTCGAAGGCCGCAGAACTCGATCTCGCGAACCCGTTGAGCGACGAAGCCTCGGTGATGCGCACGTCGCTTGTGCCCGGCATGCTCAACATGTTGGCTTATAACCTGAACCGCGGCAGCGAGAATGTTCGGCTGTTTGAGGCGGGGAATGCGTTCGAGGCGTCGGGAGAAAAGGCGACCGGCGGAGCGATCGAGCGGAAACAAATTGGGCTCGGCGCAACTGGGACCGAGGATGCAGGCGTCGTCCGCGGACTGGCGGTGGGAGCGGAGGCGCGGCCGCTTTCTTTCTTTGATCTAAAGGGCGACGTTGAGGATTTGCTCGCGGCGTTCGGCTATTGGGAGCTTGGGTTCGACGCGCAGACAGCCGACTACTATCATCCGGGACGCTCGGCGCGGGCGGTGATGGATGGCGCGATGGTCGCACAGTTTGGGCAGATTCATCCGGATGTGGCCGCGGCGCGCAAGCTAAAGCAGGATGTTCTTGTTGCCGAGGTTTATCTTGACCGGCTCTATCAGCATGATCTGCGCGCGGTGCGGTATGAAGCTTTGCCGCGATTCCCTGCTGTCGAGCGCGACTTCTCGTTTGTGTTTGAAGATGCGGTGGAGTTCGAGAAGATTCGGCAGAGCGTGATTGCGTTGGGGGTTGCCGAGTTACGCGGGTTTGTGCCGGTGGAGATTTTCCGCGGAGAAAAAGTTGGCGCAGGGAAGTATTCGATTCTGATGCGGGCGAAGTTTCAGTCCGGTGAGCGCACGCTGCGCGACGATGAGGTCGCGGCGTGGGCGGGGCAGATTACCAAGGCGCTGGAGGGACTCGGGGGAGTGCAGAGGGCGTAGCGGTCACCCGATGACCCAACCTTCTTCCTGTGCTAGCCTTCTTTCCATGACCCTGACCTCCTCCATTCCCAGGCATTTTCTAAGCGACAAGGTGGAGCATTTTACCGAGTCCGTCATTCGCGAGATGACGCGGCAGGCTATGCAGCATGGCGCAGTAAATCTGGCGCAGGGGTTTCCAGATTTTCCCGCGCCCGAAGAGATCAAACGGGCTGCGCAGCAGGCGATTTCGGATGACGTGAATCAATACGCCATCACCTGGGGAGCGAAGAATCTGCGGAATGCGATTACCCGGCAGATGAAGAGTTCGCAGGGGATCGACGTGGATCCGGAGAGGGAGATTGTTGCTTGTTGCGGCTCGACTGAGGCGATGATTGCCACCCTGCTCGCGATCTGCAACAAGGGTGACGAGGTGGTGGTGTTTGAGCCGTTCTATGAGAACTATGGGCCCGATTCGATTCTGAGCGGCGCGAAACCCAGGTTTGTCAGTTTGCGGCCGCCTCAGACGGCTGATGCGGAGTGGACGTTTGATCCGCAGGAATTGCGCGAGGCGTTCCAGTCACAGACCAAAGCCATCATTCTCAACACGCCGAACAATCCCACTGGCAAGGTTTTCACGCGGAAAGAGTTGGAGTTGATCCGCGATTTGTGCGTGGAGTATAACGTGCTCGCAATTACCGATGAGATTTATGAGCACATTCTTTATGACGGGGCGAAGCATATCTCGATTGCCAGCCTCGACGGGATGCGCGAGCGGACGATTACCATCAACGGGCTTTCGAAAAGTTACAGCGTGACGGGATGGCGCGTGGGGTGGGCGGTTGCGCCTCCAGCGATTACAAATGCGATTCGGAAGGTGCATGACTTTCTTACGGTCGGGGCGCCGGCTCCGTTGCAGGAGGCCGGGGCCGTGGCTTTGAGTCTGCCGGCTAGCTACTACAGCGATCTGGCTGAGCGTTACCGGACCCGGCGCGATCATTTGATTCCGGCGCTCCAGAAAGCGGGATTCAGGTGCTATCGTCCGCACGGCGCGTATTACGTGATGACGGACATCAGCGCGTTTGGATTCAAGAGCGACGTCGAGTTCGCTGCGTACCTGGTAAAAGAAGTTGGGATCGCGTGCGTTCCGGGGTCGAGTTTTTATAAGCACGCGAAGGACGGCGCGCAGCAAGTGCGGTTTGCGTTCTGCAAGAAACCGGAGACGCTGGATGAGGCGGGGCGGCGCTTGGAAAAACTACCGGGACGACTACCAGAATCCCGAAGTTAAACACCAGAATACGCGTCCGCTAAACAATCAAAATCCGCCCGAACATCGCCAAAAAACGCGACGCCTAGGATCAGACACCCTCTAGCTTTTCTTCTCACGCATCTTCATACGCCAGCTAGCCTTCGCGCAACCCGTTTGGGCACGACTCTCCGCCAATCCACAGCAACCTGAGCTATACTCGCCTCAAAGCTCGAAAAAGTCCTTCCGAAAGCGAGTTGTGCCCATGTCTGTTAAAGGCATTGAAGAGGTATCTGCGCAGGTTCCTGCTGAAGATTTTGAGGCGCTGGAAGAGAAAGTTTATCGCACCATTGAGTTGTACAAGGCCGCCAAGGAAGCGCGGGCCCATGCCGAGCGCGATGCCGGGCGGCTGCGGGAGCAACTGGAGCAGCGCGAAGAAGAGAATCAGGCGCTGCGCCGCGAACTGGTGCAACTGCGCAAGGATCGGGAGGACATCCGGGGCCGGGTGGAGAAAATGCTCAACCAGATGGAAAGCCTGGGCCAGGAACAAGCCGCCAGTTAGGCGGCAACCTTCCAATCGTGCGCGAAGCATACGTGGCTAAAAGCGGGACGGTTAGAACCGAATCGGCTAGAACCGGGACGGAATCCGCCGAGGAGCGACATGGCGACTGCCAGCAAACAATCTCCGACAAAAGATCCTGCGAATGGAAGCGTGCGCGTCGAAATTTTCGACCAGGTTTATAACCTGCGCGGCTCGGATGCCGACTACATCCTGAAGCTGGCGGAGTACGTGGACGGCAAGATGCGCGCGGTGTCAGAGCAGACGGCCACCGTCGATTCGGTGCGCCTGGCGGTGCTTGCTGCGCTGAATATTGCGGATGAATATCATCTGCTGCGCCGAAGCATGGAAACTCCGTCGCCCGAGGCCCGACAGCGGGCGAGCAAACTGGCGAACGCGCTCGATGAAGTTTTGCGGGAAGATCGGCGGGCGGGATAGGCGCCTCTCGGGGATAATCGCGTCTATAGAATCGTCTTCAAAGATCGTCAATGTCCAAACGACAGTAACCTCGCGTTCATACAATATTCATCAGGTCGTAAGCTTTCGAGCGGGCCTTCTAGCAAGCCTTCTGCCAACTATTTTGTACTTCCCTCTTGCCAATCTTCCGGTAGTTTCCATAGCATCGAACGTGAAAGCCGGCCTGCAACGTTGGTGTTGGTGGCAACCGATTTTTGAACCAATGCCGAATGAACGGGGACTCGACTCGCAAAAAGATCCGGTGTGCTACGTTCCGTCATGCGGAAAAGCCTAATGGGTCGCGGCGGGTTCCCACCGTCTGAGACGGGTTCATTCTCGGCCCATCACACGGCGACGTGGGTCGGTTTTTCTTCCTAGTTCTCAGTTGTCGGTTCTCGGTTCTCAGTAAACCGGTTGAGAACCAGGAACTGATTAGCTGATGGCTATTTCCTGCTAGACTCTTTCCTGGATTTACGCGCATCTAAACAACTGTGTTTCCTCGACTCTTTCAAATAGGCAATTTCTACCTTCCGACTTATGGCGTGCTGGTCGCGACCGGTGTGCTGCTTGGGCTTTGGATCAGTGTCCGCAATTCTGAGAAACAGGGCATCAATGGCGATGACGCTTGGAACCTCGGCATCTTCATGGTGCTGGCCGGCATTGTGGGCGCGAAAATTCTCTACATCATCAACGACTGGAAAGATTATTCCGGTGGGAATTGGCGGGAAATTTTCAGCCTCAATACGCTTCAAGCCGGCGGAGTTTTCTCGGGCGGGCTGATTGGTGCGCTGGTGATGGGCGCCTGGTATATGCGGAAGCATCACATGCCTCCGCTGCGAACGGTGGATGCATTCGCACCCGGGTTGGCTTTTGGGCACGTGCTTGGGCGCTTCGGATGCTTTTCAGCGGGATGCTGTTACGGCAAGCCTACGAATCATTTCTGGGGCGTGACGTTTACAAACCCACTGGCAAAGCTGGTGAGCGATACTCCACTTGGCGTGAGGCTTGAGCCGACCCAATTGATTGAGGCGGCGGCGGAGTTTATTAATTTCGTTTTTTTGATGTGGCTTTTGAAGCGCAAAAAGTTTGATGGGCAGGTGTTTGCAGCCTTCATCATGCTCTACGGAATCGAGCGATTCTTGATTGAGTTTCTGCGTGGCGACGACGGACGCGGCGTGGTCTTCGGCGGACTCATGTCGGGGACGCAACTGATTGCGATTTGCCTGGTGCTGGGCGGCGGGTTGATCTGGTGGTTGAAAAGCGGATCGTCGCTAAGCGTGCCGGCTCCTATACCCAGTCAGCCCAGGCTCGCGTCGCAGAAAACGCGCCGCTAGAAACTCTCCTGCTGTAGCATCTTCCAAATGAAGCCGGCCGAGTTCCCTCTCAGTCTGATCGTGTCTCCCGAAGATTCGGGTCAGCGGCTCGATCAATATCTGGCAGCCCAAATTTCCGAGGTCAGCCGCGCGCGGTTGCAGCAACTCATTGAGAAGGGCGAAGTGTTGGTGAACGGGACAGCGGCGAAGGCTTCGCTGCGGTTAAAGGGCGATGAGCAAATTACAATTACTGGACCGCCGCAGGCCCCACCGTTGCGCGCGATCGCCGAGGAAATTCCGCTCGACATTGTTTATGAAGACGACGATCTGGCGGTCGTCAACAAGCCTGCCGGCATGATGGTGCATGCGGGAGCGGGCGCAACGGAGGATGCACGAAACCGCGGGACGCTGGTGAATGCGCTGCTGCATCACTTCAAAGCGCTGTCGGGAGTGGGTGGGGAGTTACGACCGGGAATCGTTCATCGTCTGGATCGCGCGACCAGCGGGCTGATGGTTGTTGCTAAGAACGATGCGGCGCATCGACAACTCGCCAAGCAATTCAGCGGGCGCGAGGTCCACAAGACTTATATTGCGCTGGTGCATGGGTGGCCGAAACGGGAGCGCGGGACGATTCAGAGCGCCATCAGCCGGCACACGCAGAAAAGGACGCGCATGACTACGCGCGGCTTCGGAGGCCGCGATGCTGTAACTCATTACGTGGTGACGCGGAAAATTGATTCGCCTTACGGCAAGTTTGCGCTCCTCGAAGTGAAAATTGAAACCGGGCGCACCCATCAGATTCGCGTGCACATGTCATCGCTTGGACATCCGGTGGTGGGAGACTCGCTGTATGGCGCGCCGGGCGAGATACGATCGCAATCGAATAAACGGCGGGCGGCGGGTATGCCGGCGACGCTCACACTGGAACGGAATTTTCTGCATTCCGGCACGCTGGAGTTTGCCCATCCCCGGACGAAGGAACTGGTGAAGTTCTCGCGGCCGCTGCCGCGCGAATTAGAGAGACTACTAGCGAGCCTCGAGAATGCCGAAGGGACATCCCTTTAGCCGCCATTAGGCATGTGGCCCTTAGGTTGGCTGCCGTTTAGCGGTGAACCAACGTCATCGTAGGCCTACTATTTCATGGGTCGTTCCGACCGCGTGTTCTGGATATAATGAAGCTAATCCTGATGAAACTACGTATTGCTCTGTTTCCGTTTGCACCATTGGTCGTGTCCTGCTTGCTCATTGGGGCGAGTTTTCCCGTGTCTGCGCAAACAGGGGCCACGCCTCCGAAGAGTGACGCCCAGTCCCCAGCGCCGCCACCGGCGAGTCCGGCTTCAGGATCCTCGTCGCCGACGTCGCAGAAAACCGGTTCGCCGCAGTCATCCCCTCCAACTTCGGGACAGCCTGCTCCGCAATCCAATTCCGGCAATGCAGATTCTCAATCCGAAGAACCGACAGCCACTTTTACTACCACTACAAATGAGGTCCGCGTCTTGTTCACGGTCACCGACAAGCACGGCCATTACATCAAGGATTTGAAGAAGGCAGATTTCAAAGTGGTCGACGACAGGAAGCCTGCGGAACTCCGCAGCTTCCGCAGTGAAACCGACCTGCCTTTAGAGGTCGGATTGCTGATCGATGCGAGCAACTCGGTGCGTGATCGCTTCAAGTTTGAGCAGGAGGCGGCGATCGAGTTCTTGAATGCCACGATTCGTCCGCACTACGACGAGGCATTCGTGGTCGGGTTCGACGTGACGCCCGAGGTGGTGCAGGACTTTACGGACAACAGTGAAAACCTTTCGATCGGAGTCCGCAGCCTGCGCGCGGGCGGGGGCACCGCGATGTATGACGCGCTGTATTTCGCCTGCCGCGACAAACTTCTCAAACATGAGCAGGCTCGTCAGGTGCGGCGCGCAATTATTCTGCTGAGCGATGGCGAGGACAACCAAAGTCACGTGACCCGCGAAGAGGCGATTGAGATGGCCGAGCGCGCGGATGCCATCGTCTACACGATCAGCACGAACATCAGTGGCATGAAGGGCGCCGGCGATAAAACTTTGGAGCGCATCGCCGACGCGACCGGCGGGCGCGCATTCTTCCCTTTCCAGATGCGCGAGGTGTCGGATGCGTTTTCTTCCATTCAAGAGGAGTTGCGCAGCCAGTACTTGGTGGCTTATAAGCCAGAGAATTTCGTCGCCGATGGGCGCTATCATACGATCGATATTGAGGCACCGGGGAAGGGTTTTAAGGTGCGGACGCGCAAAGGATATTACGCGCAAAAACAGTAGGGCAGTTTTCAGTTGTCAGTCGAATCTAGCGGGGACCCCACAGACTTCAATGCCCGGTTACTCTGGAACTCCGCTGCCGAAGAAGTTGGGTATCAAGGATGGGTTTCGGGTTGCCCTCCTCCACGCCCCGGCAGACGTCAAAACTGAACTTTCCGATTCATTCAAAAATTGCAGCCTCTTGAAGCCTGCGGCAGGCGCCCTCGATTTTGCTTTTCTTTTCGCCAAATCGCGCGCCGGACTGGAACTTGATCTAATGCCGGCGGCTCGGGCGCTGGCTCCGGCGGGCATGCTCTGGATCTCGTGGCCCAAAAAGAGTTCAGGCGTTGCGTCCGACCTCGACGAAAACATCGTGCGCCAGAGCGGACTCGACGCGGGACTGGTCGACATCAAAGTCTGCGCGGTCACTGACGTATGGTCGGGACTGAAATTCGTGATCCCGGTCAAGAATCGGCCAAAGACGAAATAGCGTCACCGCCGGAACGACCACCTAGTCCCCGGTTCGTCGTTTCTAGTTCGTGGGCGGAAGCACGGTGTCGGCGTCGACAAATGCTGTGAAGACTGCTCCCGGCTTGATCTCCGCGTCTTTGCCGTGTACGAACACACCTACCGGAGCACCCGGGATGAACATGAGGCCGATCGCTTTCCTTACCTGATCTTGACCTTCTTTTGCGGCCCCGCCGTGCAGTTTTATGGTCGTACTGCCAGCCTGTAACGAATCTGCTTCAAAAAATACTTCGCCGGGCATTCCTCCCATTCCATTCTTGTCGACTTCGGTGACGGTTGCGGTCGCCGGCGTCCCTTTCTTGAGCAGGATTACGTTTCCGGCTTTGAGGTCCTCCGCAAGCGTTAACGCGATCTTGTCGCCCACGTCGGCCGTCTTTGAATTCACGTCCGAAGCAAACGCGAGAGGCACGGCTGTGTCGCGAGCCAGAAGGAGATTCCCGTTTATGGACGGCTCCGCGCTCGGTGCCGCCGGTGCCATGAACGCGGCCGTTGTCACTGCGCCTGGCGGCATTCCATTCAGCGTGTAAACCGCGGTGGCCACTCGGCTACGCCCGCCTAGAGACGATATGGCAATGGCCTGGAGGGAGGTTGTTGAGGCAATCGTAATGGGGCCACGATATCGAATCGATGCGCCGGTCGGGGTCCAGCCATCGGTCGTGTAGTAAATGACCGCTCCGCGGCTTGCATCTCTGATTTTTATGGTAAGCGGGCCAGAATACTTACCCGATTTCACAGAAAATTTGGGCATGGCTGCGAAACACCGATAGCACTGGGGCGTGTTCTGCGCCGCCATCTGCGCGTTCTGCATCATGGCCTGATTGGCCTGCTGGGAGGCTTGCATCATCTGGTCGTTGGCTTGCTGGGTCGCCAACTGGGCGTTCATCTGTGCCTGCTGCGCGGCCATCATGCCCGGATCTTGTGCGAAGGCGAAAGAGGTCAACAAGGTCAGAGAAAGAAGATTGAGGGAGATCAACGTGAGGAAGGTTCGCATAACGTACCTCCTGATCGATCGGACGGGCGATTTTGCCCGTTTGATGTCCCGATGCTAGCACTCACGTGGCCTCACGGATCTGTTGTTTTTGTAACGGGTTGGTAAAAATCCGTAAACCTTCTAGTGAGAAAAACAGGCATGGCTGAGCGATACGCGCAACTTGAGGTGAGCAGGCGGGTTTTTATGAATCGATAAGACGCCTGGACGGGAACCTCAGAACGGGCGTCTTTACGAGGCAAAAGGGGGACTTATGAAACGCATGATAGCGGGAGTTTTATTGGTGATGGCTTTGGGCGCGGGCACGATGTTTGCTGACGATGGCTATTGGCGGGGACGCGGAGTCCGGCGCGACGAGGCCAGGATTGCACATGACCGACGCGAATTGCGTCGCGATGAGTTCTACGGAAACTATGGTGCGGCCCGGCACGAACGTCGCGAATTGCGCCGGGACTATCGTGAACTGCGCCGCGACCGGTATTAGGACCGGTAACGACTATAACGACTGGACCTGTCTCACATGGGCTTCCGGCACTCGCGATTCCGCGACGTTTGTAACCTTGCGGCGGACTGCCAATCCGGGTTCTGATTAGCTGGTCTCTGTTTACCTGGGAGAGAGAACGGATGCGAATCGGAACCCGGCTTGCGACCGCGATGATGGCCACGGTTTTCGGGATGGCGTATGGCCAGTCTGGCCGAACTGAGGAAGTTCGAGTTGAGGCGACTCGGCCTGAGGCGATTCGAGCCGAGAAAGAGTTGTTTGCCGCGGTAAACGAAGCACGGCGGAATCGAGGAATGGCCCCGTTGCGATGGAATGACTCACTGGCGGTGGCGGCCAGGCGGCACGCGGCAGCTATGGCGGCGCACAGGATTGCACAACATGGCTTTGAGGGCGAACCCAGCCTCTCGGAGCGCGTGAAGCGGGCGGGCGCTCACTTCGTCTGGCTCTCGGAAAACGTGACGCAGGGGCCGAGGCCCGAATTTATTCACACGCAATTCATGCATTCATCCACTCATCGCGCAAACATTCTCGACGCGGATATGAATTCGATTGGCGTGGGAGTGGTCGAAGAGGGCGGACAATTATTTGCGGTAGAGGATTTCGCTGACCTGCGCTAGCCTCAACGGTAATTTAAGAACACAGAAATACGAAGCGG
>JBAWBE010000367.1:0-1638 GCA_049589635.1 Terriglobales bacterium | reverse complement strand
GGCCAAGAGCGGAATAGAACCCGGGTTTGGCGACTTCGCCAGCCACTGAAATTCCGCTGCTGCTATATTCCTTAACGTAGACCGAGACTTGCGGGTCGTTAACAACCTTATCCTGGCGTAACTTCGCCTCGATGGCCCCTTCCGCTTCGCTGCTACTGAGGCCAGCTATTCGAACATAGCCGATCAGCGGCATTGAGATATTTCCGTCGGCGCTCACGCGAGTGTGCTCAGAAAGATCAGGCGCGCCATAGACTGTCACGTCGAGATCATCGCCAGGACCGATCACGAGCGTCAAGGAAGCGGTCGGTGGAAGGGTTTTTTGTTCTGGGGATCCAGCGAGCAGCCCAGTGGCAGTTCTCGATGGCTCGGTTGTTACATTGCCTTGATGAGTAGCGTCTTGCACAGGGCCGTTGTTCTGTGCCAGGGCCACTTGGACCAATCCAACCACGCCAAGCACAACCGCCAGGCTCGAGAGGTGGAAGAGGAAATTCGGAATGCGCTGCATGATTGTTACACGATTCTAATCCCGCGTGGTGCAGACGCACAATCCGGTCGTGGGCTAAAAGTGTGTTGAAGAACAAACCACAGAATTAGTCCACTACCCACAATCCGAAGGCACCCACGATTTTTTATTTTCTTGCGGCAGCGCCGCATTGTTGCGGGGTTCCTGTGTCCGTATTGGTTTCCGCCACGGCAGAGATATACACTGCTGCTCGGACCGCGACTCGCTGTTTGAATGAGTCGTTCACGTTTTCCACAGAGTATCGAAATAGTAGATTGCAACTCTGGATCGCCAGTTGTTATAGTTCTCCCGACCATCACCACCTCGTCACGAATTCTTGAGCTGCACAGGAAGTCAGACTTGCAGCCAATTTCTTAGCTTGGGGCGAAGTAGTTAGTGTGTTTGACGCTGCTTCTAGCGTTTGGCCGCGGAGAGTTGAATTGACGCCGTTTTACCTGGTCATCTTTGGGATATCGCTGTTCTTCTCGTTGGGGCTTACTTGGTGCGTTCGCAATGTCGCAATGGGCCGCGGCTGGGCGGCACCCCCTATTCAAGAACGTGACCTGCATGAGACTCCCTTGCCGCGGCTGGGCGGCGTTCCCATACTCCTGTCTTTCCTGATCAGCATTGCGGTTGCGTTGTTGGCCGGTCTGCATTTCCCGGCATTGGCTGTGGGCGCCTCAGTGCGGATCCTGCTGACCATTCTTGTGCCCGGGATATTAATTTTCCTGCTCGGTCTCTACGACGATATCCACTCCGTCGGTCCGTACACGAAGTTTGCGGTTCAAGCCGTTGCTGCCATCATGCTGTTTGCTGGTGGCTTGAGGATTCTTGATCTTCCTGTGTTGTTTGGTGCGCGGCATTTGGGCTGGCCCATCGGACTCCCCGTTACCGTTTTGTGGGTCATTGGGATTACGAATGCCTTCAATCTAATCGATGGTCTTGACGGACTGGCAGCCGGTTCCGCGCTGTTTTCGACGTTGGTCGTTTTCGTGGTGGCAATCTTTAATGGTTCGTCACTTGTGTCACTTCTGACCATCGCCTTGGCTGGAGCAATAGTGGGCTTTCTGCGTTTCAATTTCAATCCGGCGACGATCTTTCTCGGTGACTGCGGGAGCTTGTTCATCGGATTTATG
>JBAWBE010000366.1:0-2970 GCA_049589635.1 Terriglobales bacterium | reverse complement strand
GGTAGCGCTCGATCTGCACCTCGCCGAGATCAGCCAACACAACACAGCGCTTCGCGAGCCAATGGTCAAATGCAAGTGCGTGCAGTGCCTTGATGTAAGTGACGCTCGCCGCGTACTGCTGCGCGATCAACGACGCGACAAAAACACCCAGATGGGGTGCAAGCGGACCGGTGGCGCGGTCAACGAGCGCCGCAGCGCTCCGATTCGTTCGTTCCATAACGTTCTCCTTGCGGGTTGAAGTACCCCCCAAGAAGAATCGCTATGTCCCGCGGGACATAGGCTCGAGAGTACCGTGCGCTACCTTGGCATTGAGGTCGACGATGCTTTAGAGATGGCAGAGCAGACCGAGGCATAGAATGGGAGGCGGCCCGGTCGGCGGCGGAGGTCGCTGACCGGCCACGAGCGGTCACTGACAGTCTTGGATTGGCTGCCACTTAGCCGCCGTTCGCGTACGATGCTCGTCCCGCTTAATTAGCACACGCGATGCCCCACAAACCCTACTGGCGTGCCATCCCCACCTTGAAACGCTCTTCCGGGGAGATCAGATGATCATGACTATCCTTCTCTAGATCGATCTGCACCCAGTTCACCTCGCCGCTGAACTCATTGTCTCTCGCGTCATAATCAGGTGAGACCGGCGAGCCAGTTCCCTTGCCGACATCGCAAGTTTCGTCTGCGGAGAAAAGCATCGGCACTGTTGCTTCCACGCGCCCTTCACCGACCTTCTGCCCATCCAGGTAGAGCAATGCATTGCCGCCCTTGGCCAGACCGCCGCCATCGTATTTGAACTCCATCCGAACCTGGTGCTGACCCGCTGGAATTGGTTTGTTTGAGTCCGCGTAGAACAAATTCACGCCAAAGAAGTTATAGCAGTATTTCAGTTTGCCATCTTTGGAGTAGAGGCTCCAGCCGCCGAAGCGGCCACCTTGTGCGATGATGACGCCCTCAGCGCCGGACTCTGCAACGACGATCTCTGCGGTGATGGCGTAGGACTTGTTCTTGATATTGACCACGGAGTTTTCGCTCAGGCGGCCCATGCCTCCGAACAAGATTTGTGTGTTGCCTTTGATGAGCTGAGGCCGCCCGGCAAGGTCCGGGTTGGCGCGTTCGACTCTTCGATCATCGAGTGGAAGCACGCTGTGCTGGGTGGCCTCGATCAGCCACAGCCGCTGCAATTCCCGTAGCTTCTTCGGATGGTCCTTGGCGATGTTCCGCGCCTGCGTCCAGTCCTTATTGGTGTCGTACAGTTCCCAGATATCATCGTCAAAGGCGGGTAGCTTCGCCATCGGCGTCCAGGGCGTGCTGTGCCGGGTCACCGCGGTCCACCCCTTGTGATAAATGCCGCGGTTGCAGAACATCTCGAAATATTGAGTCTCATGTCGCTCGGCGGCCTTGGCATCATCGAAGGCATACAGCATGCTGCAACCCTCAAGGGGCGCTTGCTGCACGCTGTTGACGATGGTGGGTGCTGGTAGCCCCGCGGCTTCCAAAATTGTCGGCGCGATGTCGATGACGTGATGGAATTGCGAACGGATCTCTGCTTTGGCCTTCATCCCTTTCGGCCAGTGCACAATCGTGCCGTTGCGTGTGCCGCCCCAGTGCGAACCGACTTGCTTGGTCCACTGGTAGGGTGTGTCCATGGCATGCGCCCAGCCGACCGCATAATGGTTGTAGGCATTCGGTCCACCGAATTCGTCGATCTTGCTCTTGAGGAACTCGACGGTCTCGATACCGGGCCACTGAATCGTCAGCTCGCTGAATGAGCCGTTCAGCGTTCCTTCGGCCGACGCGCCGTTGTCACCGATGATGTAGATGACTAGCGTGTCATCAAGGACCTGCAGGTCCTTAAGCGTATCGACCAGCCGCCCAACGTGATGATCAGTGTGCTCGAGAAAGCCCGCATAGATCTCCATTTGACGTGCGAGGATGGGCTTCAGCTCTTTCGGCATCTGGTCCCACGCGGGGATTTCCTCGTGCCGGTGCGTGAGCTCCGCGTCGCGCGGGATGACTCCCAGCTCTTTTTGGCGGGCAAAGATCTCCTCGCGCAGCTTGTCCCAGCCCTGATCGAACTTGCCCTTGTACTTGTCGATCCATTCTTTGGGTACCTGGTGCGGGGCGTGGGTCGCGCCCGGCGCAAAGTACATGAAGAAGGGCTTATCCGGCATCAGCGCCTTTTGCTGGCGCACCCACTTGATTGCCTTAGTGGTCATGTCCTCCGTAAAGTGGTAGCCCTCTTCGGGCGTCTTAGGAGGCTCGATGGGTGTCGTGCCCTCGTATATCGCGGGGTAATACTGATTGGTTTCTCCGCCGATGAAGCCGTAGAAATATTCAAAGCCGCCGCCCCCCGTCGGCCATTGATCGAAAGGTCCCATCGGGCTCGTTTCCCATGCCGGGACCTCGTGACACTTGCCGAACTGCGCGGTCGAGTAGCCATTGAGCTTGAGCGTCATCGCTAACGGCGCCTTGTCCTTCGGCAACACGGAGGTGTAACCGGGGGCTGAGGTGGCCATCTCGCAGATGCTGCCCATGTTTACCGAGTGGTGGTTGCGGCCTGTCAGCATCGCCTGGCGCGTAGGCGAACAAAGGGCCGTCGTGTGGAAACGATTGAACTTCAACCCGGCCTTTGCCAGCCGCTCGGCCGTCGGTGTGTTGATGACTCCGCCGAAGGCGCTAGAGGCGGCAAATCCCACGTCATCCAGTAGCACGAGGAGCACATTGGGTGCGCCCTTCGGCGGGCGCAGCGGCTCGATGGGGGGGAACTTGGTGTCCGGGTCCTTGGCGTCGTAAGTCGTCAAGCCCACATGCTGATGATCGGGAATGGGCAGGATCGTGCGCGACAGTTCATCGGATTGATTGGCCACAGAGTCTCTCCCGATCAGTCTGATTCAAGCTTTTGCCTGGCTTGACCTAAACGAACACCAATACTCGCGTTGCGCGCTTGGCCTTCGTTATTGGCCCTTGGTCATCTTG
>JBAWBE010000365.1:0-2864 GCA_049589635.1 Terriglobales bacterium | reverse complement strand
ATTGGGACGTATCTCGGATGTTTCGCTCTCCGGCCGTTCAATCGCCGATCGTCATCTCGCCGCGCCGCCGCAATTTGCGCGCGGCGAGGTGATCGCCGGCCGCTTCACCATTTCAGATTTTGTTGCTGCCGGCGGCATGGGCGTCGTGTACAAAGCTGAAGACAGCGAACTCCTTCGCAGCGTGGCCTTGAAGTTTCTCCCTGAACGAATCGCGCTCGACCCGCAGGCGCGCGCTCGTCTGCGGCGCGAGGCGCAGGCAGCATCGGCGCTAAATCATCCCAACATCTGCACGATCTACGAGGTCGGTGAGCACCAGGGCCAGGGCTTTATCGCGCTGGAATTCCTGGAAGGCATGAACCTGAAGCAGTACATCGCCGGCAAGCCTCTGGAGATTGCGCCGCTGCTTCGCCTCGGGACGGAGATCGCAGACGCGCTCGATGCCGCGCATGGCGAGGGCATCTGTCATCGTGATATCAAATCCGCCAACGTTTTTGTGACCCGCAGCGGCCACGCGAAAATTCTCGACTTTGGACTCGCCAAGGGCGTGCCCGGTCCGGTCCTGATCGACCAATCCGCCGCCCCGGCTCGCACTTCGAAGGATGCGTTGCACGAGCAACTCACGACGCCCGGCACTCTAGCCGGTACTGCAGCCTACATGTCGCCCGAGCAGGTGCGCGGCCAAGACCTCGACGCGCGAACGGACATTTTTTCGTTTGGAATCGTCCTTTATGAAATGACGACCGGCGTTCTTCCTTTCCGCGGCGCGGACGTAGCTGCGACCTGTCAGGCAATTGTCGAAAGCGTGCCGGAGAAACCAAGTATTTTGCGGCCAGACCTGCCTCCGAAGCTGGAAGAGATCATTCTTTCGGCCCTGGAAAAGGATCGCGAGGCGCGTTGCCAGCATGCTTCCGACATACGAACCGCATTGCAACAGTTCGACGAAGAGCTCCAGTCGGCGCGACGAGCGGCGCCTTTACTGGATAACGTCCGCAGACTGAGATCGCGAAACCAAAAGCTATTGCTCGGGATGGTGTGCGCGATCGCGCTCGCGATGATCGTGGCCGCGACCACGTACTACGGCACGCGGCCTCGCAAACTGACCGAAAAAGACACCATCGTACTGGCCGATTTCGTGAACACCGCGGGCGATCCGGTGCTGGGCGACGCGCTTAAAGCGGGACTCGCTGCCGATCTTAGTCAATCGCCATTCTTAAATTTGCTCTCCGACGACGTCGTGAACAAACAACTCCACTACATGGGGCGACCGCCTGAAACCGCGCTTACAGCCGACGTTGCGCGTGAAGTGTGCCGGCGAGCAGGGAGCCAGGCAATGCTCCTCGGATCGATCGCCCGTATCGAGACCCACTATGCGATCACACTAAAGGCGCTGAACTGCGAAAACGGAGATCCGTTGGATGTGGAACAGGCGGAGGCTGACCGACGGGAGCGCGTGCTGGGCAAACTGCATCAGGTGGCAAAAAGCATGCGCAATAAACTCGGCGAATCGCTCGCCTCGGTGCAGAAATACGACACCCCTCTGGAGCAGGCTACGACTTCGTCGCTCGAAGCTCTGCAAGCCTACAGTTCGGCCGCGAGAGCTGCGCGATTGCAGGGAGACTCGGCAGCCATTCCTCTATTCAAGCGCGCGCTGGAACTCGATCCGAACTTTGTGGCTGCCATCGTTGATTTGGGAATTACCTATTGCAACCTTGGCGAGGAAGATCTTTGCGTGGATTTTGTGAGCAAGGCATATCAGCTTCGAGATCGCGCCAGTGAACGCGAGAGGTTTTCGGTTGAATCCAGTTACTACATGTTCGTCACCGGTGAACTGGAGAAAGCCGCTGGCACGTACGAAGAATGGAAGCAGTTGTATCCGCGCGATCTCGCTCCCTATATCAATCTCGGCCTGGTGGACAGCGATTTGGGACTCGATGAAGAGGCTCTTGCCAATGATAAACAGGGGCTCGCGCTGCGAAAAGACAACTCGGTTGTATACCGGGATTTGTCTTTTGATTACCTTAACTTGAATCGGCTGGAAGAAGCCAAGTCTGTCTTGAACGAGGCGCGGACACGGAAATTGGATGGGTCTCTGGCGAAGAATTATTATCAGCTGGCATTTCTCACAAATGATGCCGCGGAGATGGCTCGCGCGGTCTCGGCGGCGGGCGGCAGATCTGGCGTCAAACCAGAAATGCTTGCGATCGAGGCAGACACGGAAGCTTTTCACGGCCATCTCCGCGTGGCCGATGAGATCTCTCGACTCTCAATCGCGGCCGCTTCGCGCGAAGGCGACAAAGAATCCGCGGCCGATGCCGAACTTACCGAGGCGCTACGGGAGGCTGAGTTTGGCGATGTTGCCAGCGCACGACAGCATGCGGCCGCCGCTTTCGCGCTCGCAAAGACGAGAGATGTTCAGGTTGCAACCGCGCTGGCCTTCGCGCGCGCGGGTGACGCACATCGCGCGCAGTCGATGCGAAACTCTCTTCAGAAACATTTTCCTGACGACACGCTGTTGGTGAGCTACTGGTTGCCAACCATCCAGGCTGCGATTGCGATTTCGCACGGCAAAGCAGCAGAAGCCGTCACGGACTTGCAGGAAACGTCGCGATACGAGCTTGGAGGTGGAGTGCTTCCCTTCTCCGCCGGAGCTTCCATGTATCCCGTCTATCTGCGCGGAGAGGCATATCTTCGATTGAAGCAAGACGATAAAGCTGCGGTGGAATTTCAGAAAATTATCGACCATCGCGGGCTGGTCTGGAATTTTCCGCTCGGTTCGCTCGCCTATCTCGGGTTCGCGCGCGCCCGCATTAATTCAGATCCCACCGCTGCTCGCGCCGCGTACCAACAATTTCTCAATCTGTGGC
>JBAWBE010000364.1:0-36359 GCA_049589635.1 Terriglobales bacterium | reverse complement strand
TCGCGCTCCTCTCTGACTTAACATCCAAACAATTCGCTCGGGACTCTGTGAATGAGTGGTTTGTCCTGTTCTCATCAACTCAAGAACATGCCAGGCAGATCGGTGAACACGCTTCTGGAGATCAATCCATAGATGAGTTCCAGTCGAACCCGTCAAAGAATTTTGCTAAAGAACCCCGGGGGCATCTCTTCGGTCTAGTCGCCTTCAGGTCTCCTCATCTACCGTTTGCAGACACCTTGAAATAGGCAGCCGGAGTTGTCCCAAGCGACTTTCTGAAGGCTGCGATGAAAGCGCTTGGGGCACTATAGCCGGCTTCAAGAGCCGCGTGAGTGACCTTCACGCCCTCGCCAAGGAGGCGCATTGCCTGCATCAGACGGAGTTGCTGCCTCCATTTTCCCAGGCTCATTCCTGTTTCTTCCTGAAACAGCCTCTCCACGGTTCTCCCGCTGGCACCAATCGTCTGGCAAACGAGAGCGAGGGACTGCCGATTTCCTGGATCGGCATTCAGTAATTCTGCAAGCTGTTGCGCCCTTGGGTCGGCCGGGTTCGGAAGCTGCAGTGGCACCGTCTGTACCGCCTTGAGTTGGTCGACAATAACATCGATCAGGTGACAATGCGCTACGGTTTTCGTGCTCAGCGACCCGCATTTGCAGGCATGCAAAATCAATTCGCTCAACAAGGGTGGTACATTCACCACGCAGCAATCCCTGGGCATCGATCTTGCCAATCTCGCCTTAAGATAGAGCGTTCGCATCGCAACCATTCCCGATATCGAAATCGTGTGTGGAACGGCTTCAGGTATCCAAACTGCACGATGCGTCGGCACCACCCAAGTACCGTTGCCGGTGTGCACCGTCATCACCCCGCGGGACGCATAGACCAACTGATCGCGGTCGTGAAAATGCAATGGAATCTTGTGCCCGGCGGAGTAGTTGCGTGTATGTGTGACGATCGCCGAGTTTCGATCCGCCAGCCGGTCGAAGATTGCGGTTTGTCGTGTTTTCGACATTCATTGTCACAATAACGAAAGCGCGCTACACAAGCAATGGCTAAGCTGAACATGTAGCAACTGTTCTTGCAAAAGGGAAGCCTTGAATCAACTGCATCACTGGCTCTGCAGCTCGGCCGGTTGGAAAAAGACGCTGGTGCGGCGGGTGCCCTGGGTGCTCTCCAGCGCCAATCTTGGTCCTAATGTGCTCGAGGCCGGTCCCGGCCCTGGCCTCACTACGGACCGCCTGCGATCCGCCGTGCCGCGCCTCACCGCAATTGAAGCCGATCAGGGACTTGCCCACTCCTTGCGCACCCGGTTGCGCAACACCAATGTTGAGGTCATCGATGGCGATGCCACCTTTATGCCCTTCACCGATGCGAAGTTTTCCGCCTGCGCGGCATTCACCATGCTGCATCATGTGCCTTCTCCGGCAATGCAAGACAGGCTCCTTCGCGAAGTCTGGCGCGTTCTCACTCCCGGAGGCGCCTTCGTCGGTTGCGACAGCCTGCAAAGCCTGTCCATGCGCGTGCTCCATCTCGGCGACACATTTGTCCCCATTCATCCAGACACCTTTGGCGCGCGCCTTCAAGATGCCGGATTCAAAGTGATTGAGCTTGAGAAAGGTCCCGGCTCATTCCGCTTCTACGCACTCAAACCCGATAAGTAGTGCCTCAACGGACTCCGCCTTGTGTGCAGATCGCCCCACTCAACCCAACCCGGCGCACACCCCAGGAGGTATCACCAATGAAGAACAACTTCACAATTCGAATCACGCGGTCAGCGAGTCTGCTTTTCCTAGCCGTCGTCGCTGCATCCATGAGCCTCGCGCCGCGGGCTTACGGCGCTGCACCGGCCGGGCGGTGTTCTACAAACCCTGACAGTCGCGCACTCGATTTCTGGCTCGGCGATTGGAGCATCGCCGGTCCCGGATCAGAGCCCACCGCCAAGAGCTCCGTTACGTCCACGCTCGACCAATGCGTGATTGTCGAAACCTGGGACGGAGGTCGCGGTCATACAGGACAAAACTGGTTTGGCTACAATGCAGACGACAAGAGCTGGCACGGAATGTTCGCTGACAACAGGGGCCGCGTTCACGTCTTCGTCGATGGCAAAGTCGCCTCGGGCGCTGCTGAGTTTACCGGGCCCAGCCAGGGAGCAGACGGTGAGGCGTTTCTCAATCGGGTTCGAATCGTTCGGATAAGCCCCGAAAAGGTGGAGCAGATATGGGAAAAGTCCACTGACCATGGCGCGACTTGGAACACTGAGTTCCGCGGAGAATACTCGCGAAAGAAATCGTAACAATGGGTGACAGAGATGACCGGACGATACAAATGGTACGCCGCGTGGGCCGTCGGTCTTGCATTGACCGGTGCCTGCCGCGCTCAAGACGCTCATGATTCCTCCGCTCCTACAGTCACGCTTGCGTCGGGTGCGCTGCGAGGAATGCGATTCGGTAATCTGCCAAACCAAGTCGCATTCCTCGGTATCCCTTATGCCGCTCCGCCAACGGACGATCTGCGCTGGAAACCCCCAACTCCCGTCTCCCGATGGACCGGCATCCGCGACGCTTCGAGTTTCGGCGCGGCCTGTCCGCAGCTCCCCGAGCCCTGGCTCATCTACCCTCATTGGAGCGAGGACTGCCTCTTCCTAAATGTCTGGACCCGGCAATTGCCCGCCCCGCGCAAGCAGCCCGTCATCGTCTTCTTTCATGGTGGCTCCAATCGTGCGGGCTACAGCCAGCGCGATCTGCTCGGACCGTCGCTCTCGCGCTCCGGCCTTGTCGTCGTCAGCGCAAATTATCGCCTTGGTGCGCTCGGGTTTCTCGCTCACCCCGCGCTCTCCGCCGAATCCCCGCATGCCTCTTCTGGAAACTATGGCCTTCTCGATCAGATCCAGGCTCTCCAATGGGTGCGTGAAAACATCGCTCGCTTCGGCGGTGATCCTGCGCGCATTACCGTCATGGGTCAGTCTTCGGGAGCGGTCGATATGTGTCTCTTGATGGCGTCTCCGCTGGCGCGCGGGTTGTTTCAGCAGGCGATCCTCGAGAGTGGAGAATGCCAAAGCACGCTCAATAAGGACATTCGCACGCCTATCTCTGTGAATGGAATCTCAGGCACGGGCGAAGGCTCTGGCGAGCGACTCGCTTCTGATTTGGAAATTACCAACGGTCCAGACGTCTTGCGAAAGCTCCGCGGCGTTCCCGTCGACACGATCTTGAAAGCATTCGCCAGCGACCACGACCTTCAATTCGATGCGATTGTTGATGGCTGGGTCGTTCCCGAACAGCCCGCAACGATATTTGCACAGGGCAAACAGGCCCACATCCCGGTTCTTGTCGGCAGCAATGCCGACGAAGCCACTGTTTTTGGCCCCGGCCCAGCCAGCCTATCCGACTATCGAAAATATCTTCAGGCAGACACTGGAATCTATGCCGCCCAGGAGTTGCAGGCGTGGCCCGCATCCTCTGACGCCGACGTTCCGGGCCAATACCTGAAGCTCCAGAACATGAGCTTTGCCTACGGAGCCTGGTCGATGGCGCGCGCCATGACCCGCGCGCACCAACCAGCCTACCTCTATCTCCTCACTTGGATTCAAACCGGGAAACGGGCAAGCTTGGGCGCCCATCATGGCGAAGAGCTTCCGTTCCTCGACGATCAATATCCGAGTGGCTGGGGTTCCAGCAGCGGCGATCAAGTTTTTGGTGAAATTCTGCGAACCTACTGGTCCAATTTTGCCATCACAGGCAATCCCAATTCTCCAGGCATTCCCAAGTGGCCCGCATTTGATCCCGACTCAAATGACGTCCTATCGCTGGGCCAGACAATTTGCCCTGTCCCCCTCAATCAGAATCTTCGAGTCTTGGACAAGATCATGGCGCAGATCTTGTCAGACGAACGGTCTCATCGGAACTAATCGGAAGCCGGAAGATCTTGTCCCAAGAAACGCCGATGTAGCCGAGCGAGTTTATGGCTTCACGCTAAATCGCCCAACCGTATTTCCAGAGCGGGAAACGCGGTAAGCCCTGCTACCGACAATGGATGCGAGATTGTTCAAGGTTTCACCGCAGAAGTCGACTCGACTTGATCGAGCGGTGTGAGATACCGTTCCAGCACCAGCTTCAGCTCTCGTTCTCCGGCTTTGCGTTGTTTCGCGCTGCCGTTCAGAGCCAACGGAAGCAAACCTTTGACGATCTGCACCGTAGTTTCTGCGCTGGTCTGTACAGCATCCGAGCTCAGCTTCGGGCCCCGCAGCTGGATCATCCGCGCTACGCGCCGTTTCAGTTGCTGATGCAGCATCTGGCTGCGTTCCGCCAGTTCGCGCGACACAACGGAGCCGACAAAAAGCGCCTCAAATCCCGGTGCATTCCTTCGAAACTCCAGAAAAGGGCCGACCAGCCGCTCGATCAAATCCCGCAAAGGCATTGAGGCTGCGCCTACGTCAAAGACGCGCTCATGCAGAGCTTGATTCTGCGCAGCATATTCGTTGGCAAGGGCCTCCGCCATCGCCTGCTTATTCGGAAAGAACTGATAGAGCGTTCCCGGCGATACTCCAGCCCGGGCCGCCATGGCGTTGGTAGTGGCATTTTCATAGCCTACTTCGGCGAAGATTTCTCCGGCGGCGCGCAGGAGTTCCGCGATTCTCTTTTGTCCACGTGTCTGGCGACGCGGCGCATCGGTCTGTGGATTGCTCGACATGTGTGCCTTGACATTTACGAGTATATGCTCGCATTATCTAATCACGAGCGATTACTCGTATTTAACGATAGCACAGGAAATGTACCAGGTAATTTAAGACGCCTGCTTGCTGAGCGATCCCACTCGTGCCGGAGGATGCATGAGAGACCAATCTGAAAACGTGATCAATCGCAGAGCCGTTCTCGGCATGACGGCGACGGCCCTCGCTGCTTCGCTGACGGCGTGCTCGGGTACCCGTGCGACAACCAAGACAATCGTGTCAGGGCGGCAGCGATTCAAGGAAAAGGTCATCATCGTCACAGGAGCCACGTCCGGTATTGGTAGGGCCGCCGCGGAGCAGTTTGCGGCTGAAGGCGGCAAGGTGGCCTTTTGCGGACGACGAGAGAATCTGGGCCACGAAGTCGAGGCAGGCATCAGATCTCGTGGAGGCGAAGCAACCTATATTCGCGCCGATGTCCGGGATGAGAGCCAGGTCAAGGGCTTCGTCGATCAGGCAATGCGTAAATATGGCCGTCTCGACGTAGCATTCAATAATGCCGGTGTCACGCTCGAAAAGCCGCTCCACGAATACACCTCTGCGGAGTGGGACGACGTGCTCAACACAAACCTTCGCGGCGTCTTTCTGGCAATCAAGTACGAGATTCCGTACATGCTCGCCAATGGCGGAGGAAACATCGTTGTCACCTCATCCTCAAACGCCCTCGCCACAACCGATAAGAAATCTGCCTACACCGCCAGCAAACGCGGGCTTGTTGGCTTGGTACAGTCGGCGGCTCAGGACTATGTATCAAAAGGGATCCGTGTGAACGCGCTCATACCGGGCACAACGGATACCGCTCTCGTCAGGCGGGTCGCGCATATGGAAGAAGTCCCTGACCCGATTTGGGAGGCTGCGGCGAGCGCCAATGCCAAGCTCCACATTCCGATGGGACGCATGGCGACGCCCCAGGAGATCGCCGCGTTTGCGCTCGCATTAGCTTCCGACGACTTCCCTTATATGACAGGTGCACAAATGGTCCTGGATGGAGGCAAGACAGCCCATGCCGGATAGATTTCCGCCCTGGCAAAGAGGGTGGAATGATGTCCAGTGGGCGTTTATCGTTATCAATCCTGCATTTGGTGAATGACGCATGCTGGATGAGTGCGTTGCCCTGTTAATCGTCACCCGAGAATGGGCTTCAGGCGATCACAACACGCCTTTCCGCTGGCGACTGGGCCTGAGTCCAGCAGAAAATCCGGTGATAAACCGCATAACCACGGGCGAACTCTGGCCGTCGAAGTTAAAGTGGCAAGGTTGTTTCTCCTAAGGGGTTGAAATGCGCGCGCTGGCAGTTTTGCTCACTTTGGCTGGGTTCATGCTTCCCTTGTATGGGGCAAAAAGGGTCACGGTTCCTGAGTTGGAGCAGACGCTCGCCGCAGCCCACAGCTTACCGGATGCGGAGATTGCGAGTCAGTTGTCGGATCTGGAATTGACCGAACGGTTGAGCACGGCAAAGCTCGGCCGCTTGAAAACCGCGCTCCCCCGCGAGAAATCGCGGCAGGCACTCATGATTTTGGCGGATTCGTCGGCGTTCCTCAATCTTCCCGCAACCGAAATTTCCAGCCAACACGCCCCGGACGTCGCCACGCAGCGCAAGGTATTGGCACTGACAGTGAACTACGTCACGCAGACGATTTACCAGTTGCCGAATTTCTTTGCCACTCGACTCACCAGCAGTTTTGAAGATTCGCCGGCAGTGGCAACGCCGGGCGCGATCAGCACTGCCTACCAGCCGATCCATCTGGTTGGCGATTCTAATGTCACGGTGACTTTCCGTGACGATCACGAGCTGGTGGAGAAGAGCAACTTCGATCCGCGGGTGCGAAGCCTGAGCACTTCGGGTGTGTTTGGGCCGATCCTTGGCACGGTGCTGGTGGATGCTGCGCGCAGCAGGTTGGCGTGGAGCCACTGGGAACAGGGTCAGACCGGTCTCCAGGCAGTTTTCAGTTACGAAGTACCAAAGGAAAACTCTCATTACACGGTTACCTACGACTCCGTTCCTGCCGATCTACAAGGTCAAAACCCATGCACTACGACACATACCTTCAACGAGATCGTCGGATATCACGGAGAGATGGCCATCGATCCTGCGAGCGGAACGATCCTTCGACTAATGCTATTGGCGGACATGAAACCGGATGAATTCACGCTTAGCTCCGGCATTGAGGTGGAATACGGGCAGGTCAGTATCGGCGGCAAAGACTACTTCTTGCCTGTCAGGAGCGTCACCTCTTCGCTTGCGCATTTTCTCGTGGCCCACGGAGGATGGGGACACGGGCAGGGCTGTCCGAGGATTGCCGTAGCGCCGGGCCTTCAAAGATCGCTGAACGATGTGTTGTTCGAGGACTTTCACGTCTTCCGCGCGGATGCCCGTGTGCTGACTGATAGCGAGGCGGCGAACTTCGAAGATCAAGCCCCTCCCGCACCGAACGGGAACGGTTCCAAGCAATCAGAGGGAACAAAGGCTCCTCTTCTTGCCGACACAACCCTCGCAACGTCCATCGCTCACAGCAGTTCACGGGCTGAGTCCTCCACAGACGCCACCGCGATTTCGGCGAATCCTCCCGCGCCGGAATCCCAGTCCGCACCGGAGGTCCCGCCCAACGCTTCCAACTCCGCACCACCACCGACCCCAGTCGCAACGCCTCCGGCGTCTACCCCGCCGCCCGCGCCCGAGAACACCGCTAGCTCCGCCAACTCCGCTGACATTCCCGCCTTCCGCACCACCGCCCGCCAGGTTCTCGTGGATGTCATCGTCGACAAGAAAAACGGAGATCCCGTCCCCGGCCTTCCGCAATCCGATTTCTCGATCTCGGAAGACAGCAAACCCCGGACCATCGACTTCTTCGAAGAACACTCCGCCACCGCGTCCGCACCCATAGCGCAGCCCGCCATGCCCCCGCTTCCGCCCGGCGCCATCACCAACGTTCCCACCGCACCGCCGTCGGCCGCGCTCTATATCCTTCTTCTCGACTCGCTCAACACCGAGCCCCAGGACCAGGCCTCCGTCCGTGAACAGGTGCTCTCCTACCTGCACAAAATGGACCCCGGAACCCAGATCGCCGTCTTTTCGCTCGGCTCCAGTCTGAGACTCCTCCAGGGCTTCACCTCCGATCCCGCCGCGCTCCTCGCCGCCGTCAGCGGCAAGGTGGCCACGCGCGACGCCATGGCCCAGAACCGCAGCGACAACGCCGACGACGCCGCTCACATCGCCAACCTCCAATCCATGCGCGCCTCCGCTGCCGCGATCGAGGCCCGCCAGGCAGCCGATTCCGCCGCCCACGCCTAGAACTTCGGCGCCCGCTGCTCCATGACCTACGAAGCCCTCAACGCCCTCGCCCGCTATCTCGAGGGCATTCCCGGCCGCAAGAACCTCGTCTGGTTTGCCAGCTCGTTTCCGGTGGTCTTCTTCCCCACGCCCACCCAGCTTGACCAGCTCAAGAACAATCCCAATCTTCCCGGCTACGTCAACGAAGTGAAGCAAACCGCCAACCTGTTCACTCTCTCCAAGATCGCCGTGTACCCTGTCAGCGGCGCAGGAGTCATGAACTCCAACATCGGTATGGCCGACTCCGCCGACGCGGGCTCGGCCGGTGGCACCGGCCACTTCGGCACTGCCGAGAGCCCGACTGCCTCCTTGACCGGCGAAGCCTTGAATTTTGCCACCGCCACCGCCGGCATAGAGCAGCTAGCCAGCTCCACCGGCGGGCGCGCCTTCACCACCAACGACATCGATAACGCTCTCCGCAAAATCGTCCACGACACCGATGTCTACTACACTGTCGGCTACGCGCCGACGGATTCTGCTACCGACGGTAGCTTCCGCCGCATCGACGTCAAAGTCGCCGACGGCAAATACAGGCTCGCCTATCGCCAGGGCTACAACGCCTCCGAGTCCGGCGCTGCTCCGGCCAAAAAACCCGATCACGACACTGCTCCAGCTTGGGCTTCCCAGCGCCACAGGCATCTTTTACGGCGCCAGCGTCAAGGGGAAGTCTGGAAAGGAGCCGCCCAACTCCGATACCGGCCCCGCCGGCCAGAACCCCCAGCTAAAAGGCCCGCTCACTCGTTACGCCGTCTCGCTCACCATCCGCGCTCAGGACGTCTCTTTCGGCCAGGCCCCCAACGGCGCGCGCATCGCCAAGCTTCTCGTTGGAGTTAAGGCTTATGGTAAGGACGGCGCCGCGCTCAACTGGCAGGCCAGCCGTGAAGGCACCGAACTTTCGCCCACCGAATACGCATCTATCGTCAAGACAGGCATCCCCGTCACGATCGATATCGACCTGCCCTCCAACACGCCAGCCCAGTTAGTCACCGCCGTCTACGACTTAAATACCGATCGCTCTGGCACGTTGGAGACCTCCCTCCACCCCTGATCTCCGACCGCGAGCCGGGAACACCGCGGAACCATTCTGTGCACGCCTATTACGCAATCGCACTCATGCTTGAGGTCGTCAGCGGAATCGTCGTCGGATCTTTGCCCGGTCTACCCAACTTGTACGCCCGACCTTCGTCTGGAGAAGGCCTTCGAAGTCAATTCACTACGATGGACAAACGAGGCAGAGGCATCGCAGCCGGAATTGATGCGGGTCAAAAACCCGTACACCTGGTTGGAATGGGGACGATACTTCCGCGACGAGATTTGATTCAAGCAAATCGGGGTTAGGCGGCTTCCGTCCGAAACCTCGTCCTGCGAACTTCGCATACTAACCGTCCCAGCCTCGGACAACGCCCACGCTCGCGTGAACGCCATTGAGATGACAGATTTGTAATCGAAAATGTTGGCTGCGATAGATTCTGGCAATCGTAAGATATCTGCACGAGTTGGCTTTCGTCTGCCGTTCAAAGGGATGTTGTTCGCTGTCTGCCGCGCGGCTCGAGTCCATCAAGCCAGTTCTGGACGCCAGACCCTAGAAGCACTCATGTTATCGAATTCCTTTCCTGCCATGCTCTTCATCGCTTCATCTGCACATGCGAGATCGGGATGATCATTCCTAAGAGTTACGTCTTAGACGATACAATCCTCTTGCAGGAGTCTTCCCCGAATGTTGTTTGGTATTATCCGCCGACTTAGTTTATTTTTCGCTGCCGCGGCAATCGCAACTGCCACACTCTCAGCGGCACAAACTTTGCAGCAACGGCCTACGACGAAGCCCACTGCCCCTGTTGCGCCAAGCCCTCTGCAGGTTGATGGAAAGCCTGAGCTCCCAGAAGGAACAAGTCTGCAGGTTGAGGTACCAAGGGCCTATCCGGTCAAGAAGGGAGAGACAATTCAGTGCAGACTGCTCCATCCGATCTACTCCGATGGCAAGCTGGTCGTGCCCGAAAGCACGATGCTTCGAGGTAAGGTGGTAGCACTTGAAGCGGACACCAAGGCCCGCTGGCATGCGCGCCTGCGCGGCGATTTCACACCGTTTCATACCATCCATATTCGATTTGATGAGTTGATGCTGCGGTCCGGGCCGCTGACGATTGTCGGCTCCGTTGCATCAAATGGTGCACCGGTGCTGTACCTTTCTGCACCCGGCGTCTCGCCAAAACGGTCGTTCGTTGCACGCGAGTGGGCACAGGCAAAGAGCAATCTGCATGACCGCATAGCCGTCTTCACTGCGCCCGGCAAGACAGATCGGGCCATGCAAATGCTCTATCACCAACTGCCCTATCACCCAGAGCGGATCGAGGCGCATACCGCATGGTCATTTGAGCTGCAGCAACCTCTCGAACTCCCCGCAGTACCCGCTCCGCCGCAGCCTGGAGCATCTGCGATGGCTGGCAATGCAGGATCGGCGGGTAATGCTGAAACGTGGTCGGTTCATGCGTTGCTAATGCGCGGCCTGTCATCCGCCCACGCCAAGTCCGGTGATCCGGTCCAGGCGCTGGTTGTCGAGCCCGTCTACGACAAAGACAGACAGCTCGTTGTGCCGCAGGGATCGACGCTCATTGGGAAAGTTACCGCCGCGCGCGCTGCACGCTCGCTTGGCCGCAACGGCAGGCTTCGGTTCACGTTTCAGCAGGTCAAGTTTCCGGAGGGATACAACCGACAGGTGGATGGTTCATTGGCTGGTGCAGCGACTGAAAAGACGCAGAATCTTTCTCTCGACGCAGAAGGCACGATTAGTCCTAAGAATCAGTCGAGTGCAATCGCGCCGCTCTTGCTGACCTTGCTGGCCGGGCGGGCTCTCGATTCGGACGGCAATATCACTGTCGGTACCGGTGTGGCCTCGAATGGATTTGGGCTGGTAGGACGAATCGTCGGTGTAACTGCGGCCAATCGCGATCTGGCAGCGGGCATTGGCTACTATGCCGCGGCGCTCTCGTTCTATGAGAATTTCCTGCGATCCGGCCGCGACGTCGTATTCCCCAGAGACACTCGCATCGAAATCGAAACTACGCCGCTGCGTGCGCCCATACTGACACCGCAAGGACAGTAGACGATTGCAACCTGCGCCGCTGTTTGATGTTTGGTTTTCACCCTGCAGCCACCCTGCTAACAGCTTCTGCAAACAGCCGCATCCATCCACGTTGCTCCGCTTCCGAAGCAAGGCCGGCGGATGAATCTCTGCCTGCGAGGCAATGCAAACAAGGAAGGCCTGGAGAATCGCTGGATCTCCGGTGTTCCTCGGCGAGCAACCATGCGCACGAGCAAAGCAGCATTGCACCGGCAAATCTGCGTCAACCCATGGTGAGTGACCTCGGTGCGCTGCCCTATTTGGAAGCCACCTCGCACCTTACCGCTACATACGCAAGAATGGGGCCGAACGTGCCCCATGTTTCAAGATCGCGTGCTCGCACCCATCGGTCCTTACATCGAAGACTTATGTGCCGACGAAGCGGTTCGGCCGGCCAGAGGAGATCGTCAGATCGCCGATGCCGTCCTGTAGATCTGCGACTCAGCCGTCAATCCCGAAATTCGTTTTTCGTAAACTTCGTCTGCCAGGAGTTGAACTTGTTGTCAAAATTATCTCTTTGCTGTGAAAAGTACTGGCACATGTGATTCAAAGCTGCTATCGGTCAGCATTGAAAATCGGATTGTATTCCCCGCAACTGTGCCTTTGTAATAATGCTGATCTTGGTAACTCTTTTCATCCAGCGTGGTCTGGGACTTGGTCATGAAGTGGATTTGGTGTCCCTCGATTTTGCCATCAAATATTCCGCGATCTACTCCAAGAAGTGAGGCGGTGCCAGACAGTTCTGAACCGGCGACCTCGAAGTTGAACGTTTCGTCGTAAACGACTCCCCCCCAATCGTATTTAACTGTTGCTTTCCATTTGCCGTTGACATTCGTGGAGCCCTTGTCAGGGCTCTCTGACTTATTAGTCGCGATTGGGTTGACGGCTTGAGCAGACGGAACGGCTTCATCAGCAGGTGCGTGCCGATTCTGATCAGTCGAATTTGGATTTGGGTTAGCAGCTGGCTTCATCTGCCGAAACATCAGAATGCCACCCACAATTACAGCGACCGCCAGAACGGACGATACCGCCAGAGCAAATCTATTTGAATTCAAGTTTCGCGGCCGACCCCTGATACTGGGAACGGTATTGTTGAGTTCATCCATCAACTGTTCCGCGTCCGCATGGAAATGAGCATCCCGGAGATCCATCGCCTGATGGAAAGACAATGGGCGCAAATCGTTGGGCAAATCGTCCTGGTGCGGCATGGTTGCGCCGCCCACGAGAACCGGGATCACTCGTACTCCACGTGCGAGCGCCTTGGCAATCTCAAGCCGCACGAAATCGCCCGTCATATCAAGTCGGCGGCTTCCATTTCCTCCCGTGCTTGTGAGCCACCGTTCGCCGATTACAGCAAGAAGCACATCGCATTGACTGATCTTCTCCTCGATCACGGTCTCAAAATTGTCGCCACCCATGATCGAGTCGAGGTCCATGTATGTGTTCTCTCTACCGAAGCGGGTACTGAGGATATCGAAAAGCCGTCCCGCATACCCGCTACTATCTTCACGACGATAGCTGATGAATACTCCAGACATGCCAATCCCCAGTGCGGGCGTATCCTTGTCATCGTTCCGCCGCCTCTGCAGCCACTTTCACTATTGTAGGTACTTGAGAAAGAGTCAACAATTGTTGCGAACCGGCCTTGGGTATTGGAACAAATCGGTATGAATCAGCTGGTTGCCACGAGATCCGATATCACCACGCAGCCTTGTTCCCATTTAATTCGGGCTCAAATAGCCGTAAACCGTGATTTCCGTACTAACCGCGTTTCCGCTCACATACAAGGTGGTCCCACTCGGCACAACAATCCCCGAAGTCAATGGGAACTCGGTGGTCCCGTTTGTGGCCACGCTCCAGGATCCGTAATAGCCGCCACTAGCATTTGATAGATTGATCGAGGTGATGGCGTTGGAAGGGGGCGTAACTTCGACGGATGTGATGACAAGGCTCTGCCCGGCGGGTACAGAGAAGAAGTAATTCGCGGTCCCATTCGGAAGCAGCTGGATCAAAGGATCGTTGTAAGAAGTGCTTGCGACAAACCCGAGCAGCGTTACGACGTGCGAGGGGAAATGGGGCACGTCCTCGACAATGGCCGGATGGGTTGCAGTGTTCGTGATGTTGACCAGTTGTTCGCCGAGGGCGTGGACGGTGCGCGGCGATGTGACGGCAAGCAGGAGAGCCGCGGCGGCGACTCCCACAAACGATAGGACACTCTTCCTTAAAAAGTTCATGACTCAATCTGCCTTTCGATTTTGGATGGTTAGTGAGGGGAATGGGTGGAGGGTCGGACCGTGTCTTCACAAACGCGCGATTCGGTTCCAGGTGGTTCCCTGCAAGCACATGCTCGTATCTAAGCTGGCGTCAGGTAGCCGTGAAGTTTTACCAGTGTGCCCGTAAGAGTGGAGTTCATTGTTAAGGCCTTCCCACTCTCCACAACAATTCCAGAGGGATACTGAAACTCAGTCGTCAAGCTACCCGCTACTGTCCAGACTCCGTACAGACCTGCCCCAGAGTCTTGAACCTGAATCACGGAAGTTTCGGTGGGAAGAGCGGTGTCCACGGGCATAACATCGATGCCTGTGATGACGAAGCTCTGACCAGCGGGTACAACGAAGGGTGTTCCTGCGAACCCATCAGGAGTCTGTTGCAAAAAGGGTTCACTTAGCCCGTTGCTTGTGGCATAACCTTGAAGCGTAACGAGGTGCGAGGCGAAGTGGGGGACCTCTTCAACTACGGCCGGGTGGGTTGCAGTGTTCGCGACGCTGACCAGTTGTTCGCCGAGGGCTTGGACGGCGCGCGGCGATGCGAGTGCGAACAGAAGAGCAGCCGCGGCGACTCCTCCGGTCGAAATGGCACTCTTACTTAACAGGTTCATGGGTTGATCTCCTTTTTGGGGCGTGGTTATTCCTAACTGGATGGGTGGATGGTCAAAAGTCCAAGGACGTCCGCGGCCTACATGCTTCGTCTAAGCTGGGGTCAGGTAGCCATGGACGAAGATGTCGCACATCAATTGAGCCGACACCCAGGGAGTTGAACCGGACTCCAGCAAGATTCCGGTAGGGTACTGAAATGACGTTGAAACTTGATTTGAAACCAGCCAAAGTTCGTATACGACGAATGGGTCCTGCCCCAGCAAGTAGACATAGTTGGGAGCGAGTGCGGCGTTATTCGAAAACGGAGTGATCTCCACGCTGGTGATCACAAAGCTCTGACCAGAAGGCACAACAAAGGGATCTGTGGAGTCCCCGCTGGCGGAAACCAGGTGGAGCGAATAATTGCTTCCCGGCTCGATGAAGGCTTCCAGGGTTACGATCTTTTTCGACGGCACAAGTCCTGCCTCAATTACTGGGGCGCCAGCGTGGTTGATAGCCCGGCTCAGAAAAGCGCTGGATGCGTGGGCGGCCGCTGATGTTGTGAGTGAAGTCAGGAGAACCAGGGCTGCAATGATTCTCGACGTAATGGCATTTTTGAGGAGCAGGTTCATTGTTGATCTCCCTTTTCGGCGTGATCGGTTGTCGTTGCCTTGATTGCGGTGGAGTGCGCTGCTGCTTGGCGAATGGTCATTACCAACAGATCCCAGACGAGTGCAACTTCGCGGTTTTAAAGCCCCAGCGCCGATAGCGCGCACCTGTCGAACGGCTTGCCTTTTCATTGAGAAAGCGAACTGCCGGGCAGAGATTGTCGTCTGTCGTGGAGAAAGTCCCATCTGGCGAAGGCGATCATCCCTCAACCGTTTGTTGACCCGAATCTCTTCGGGGAGTTCGTGCATCGTGCGAGTCTGCAAACCGGTGCCGCCAGTGCCCACATGAGCCAGACTTAGCCGCGCCGAGCGCGGCGACTGAGTAGGGAATTGAATGGATGTCATTTTCCCTCTCCTGTTTTCGGGACCATTGGTTTCGGGGTGGAAGGTTCGCGAAGCTCGTCGGATTCCAAGCACCGGAGAAGCGAGGTAAGGCAGATCCGAGCCGGACCGCTATGGGTGCTCCAAAAATGGAGCCTGCCGTCGGCCAGCCAGTCTCTTAAAAGGGGGGACGGGATAATGTCTTCGCCAAGGATGTCGCCCTCAAGCGTCATCGCTTCCACGTCGACGCAACAGACGGGGCACCAGGTCACGACCGTCTTGCCTCTGCGCACCACCAGCAGACTGTCGGTCTCGATCGTGATCCTTGTCGTTTTCACCACCACGGCACGCTCCAATCCACTCATCGCTAATACAGCGCCTTCGATTAGCCGCATCCTGCGCGAATCAGCCGCAAAAAGTCTTCAATGCGCGCTTCAATATTTCTCAAGGAATTTCAAGTGGGGTTTTATGGCGGCAAATGCACGAGTTACGACCGATCGAGGGCCAATTGCGGAAGAAGATTCATCGAGTGGGAGGGACTGTGGTAGATTGCGCGTACGATGAATCGGCCCCAGTGTCGGGCGCGTTCTCGCCTTTTTGAGCTACTAGATCTTCAACCTATGACTAGGGAACCCAGGATCGTCTACGAATTCGGGCCGTTCCGCATGGACCCCGACAAGCAGACGCTGCTCCGGGAAAACTACCCCGTTCCGATAACTCCCAAAGCCTTCGAGACGCTCCTCGTTCTGGTGCGCCGGAGCCGCGATGTGGTTTCGAAAGAAGAGCTCTTAAAGGAAGTCTGGCCGGACTCGTTTGTGGAAGAATCGAACCTGAGCCAGAACATTTTCTTGCTTCGCAAGGCGCTTGGTGACACCGCGGAGAACCGCCAATATATCGTGACGCTGCCAGGAAGGGGCTATCGATTCGCAGCGTCGGTTCGCACGGTAACGGAGCAAAGCGAAGCCCTCGTGGCCCAGGCGCGGACACGCACTCAAATTGTCATTGAAGAGAACGAAGCGGAGACGGACCAGGCGTCGAAGGCGCTTCCGATTCCGCCAAAGCCAAAAGCGCGCCGGAAACACCTGCTTTCCGCCGCAGTTGTGGCTGTGCTTCTGTCGTTGGTCGCATTCCTTCGCACTCGCGATCGCCAGCCTGCAAATCTGGGCGAGAAGGATTCGATCCTGGTGGCCGATTTCGTAAATACGACCGGAGATCCTGTTTTTGACGACGCTCTGCGCCAGGGAATGGAGGTGCAGCTGGCGCAATCTCCTTCGCTCAGCCTGGTCTCGGAAGACAGCATCCGGCAGGCGCTAGGTCTTATGGGGAAGCCGCCCGATACTCGCCTCACAGGGCAGACCGCACGGGACGTGTGCGAGCGTGCCGGCAGTTCCGCCGTTCTCGAAGGCTCCATCAGGCCACTCGGCAGCGAGTATGTACTGGACCTACGGTCAGTCAACTGCCGCACTGGAGAGAACATCGATGACCAGCAAATTCAGGTTGCGCGGAAGGAAGACGCCCTGGACGCGGTCACCAGAATGGCCCGCGGCTTTCGCGCCCGCGCCGGCGAGTCGGCGGCCGCGCTTGCAAAGCACGACACTCCGCTGGCCGAGGCAACCACGCCATCGCTTGAGGCCTTGAAGGCGTACAGCCTGGGATGGAAGGTCGCGACCTTGCAGGGACCTGAGCCTGCCATACCGTTGATTAAGCGCGCTGTTGAAATCGACCCGAGCTTCGCATTGGCTTACGCCTCACTGGGGTTGATGTATGGCTCTTCGGGGTCGTCCGAGCTGGCCACGGAAAACGTTACGCGGGCTTATGAGCTACGCGACCGGACCAGCGAAAAGGAACGGTTCTTCATCACCAGCTACTACTTTGGACGAGCCACCGGTAACCAGGAAAAGGCGCAGCAAGTCTGCGATGAATGGGCGCGAACGTACCCGCGCGAGTTTCTTCCCCATGCTTTTCTTGCCGGCTTTGTCGACCTCGTCCTCGCTAATTACCACGACGCCGTCGAAGAGGCGCAAAAGGTCGTTGAGCTCAACCCGGATGCCAGTCTTGGATACTATCAGCTCGGCTACGACCTGATGTACCTGAATGACTTTCAAGGTGCTGAGAATGCTGTCCATAGGGCAGCGGAGCGCAAAACCGACCAGTGGCGCCTGGCGACGCTCCGCTTTGACCTCGCCTACATAAAAGGAGATTCGGCGGGGATGCGGAGCGAGGTCGAATCGGCCAAAGCCCACCCCGACACCAATGATTGGATACTTGATCGCCAGGCCTTTGCCGAAGCATCAGAGGGCCGACTGAAGAATGCAATCAACCTGTCACGAGAAGCCGTCGGATTGGCGATTCAGGGAGGTAAGCGCGAGCAGGCGGCGCTGTTTGAAACCAGGCTAGCTCTGTGGGAGGCTTTTTTCGGGAATTCGATCGAGGCAAAGAGAACTGCCACAGCCGCCCTTGCTCTGGCCGGCGACCGCGAGGTAAATTATGGCGCGGCTCTTGCCCTGGCTCTTTCCGGCGACTCAACTCGCGCAGAGAAGCTCGCGAATGTTATGGAGAAGCTCCACCCGGAAGACACTTCAGTGAGGTTCAGCTACCTTCCGGTGATCCACGCAGTTGTGGCTGCGCAACACGGCACACCCTTGAAGGCGATCGACGCGTTGCAGGCCAACGTACCCTACGAATTGGGTTCGCCGCGCAGCAGCCAAACCGCATTCTTCGGCTCTCTCTATCCCGTCTTCTTTCGGGGCGAGGCGCTCTTGGCGGCGCACAGAGGTGTGGACGCGGCGAACGAGTTTCAAAAAATCCTCAGCCATCGCGGCATTACCATCGGCGATCCTGTCTTGGTGTTGGCGCACCTTGGCTTGGCACGCGCTTATGCCATGTTGGGCGAATCCGCGAAGGCTCGAGCCAAATACCAGGAGTTTTTCGCGCTTTGGGAGAACGCCGACCCCGACTGCCCTATCCTTATACGAGCAAAAGCGGAATTCAGGAACCTCCGCTAATTCTCAATGGATCTGGTTTCGCAGAAAACTACCGACCGGATAAAAACGGAACCATCAGGCTCACCGTGAACCACAGCGCCACCGTATCTTTCGCCTCGAACGTTGAGGTGACGAGCCATCCATACACATCAAACGAGCGCCAACTGAGACAGTATCGAGTCAGCGAAATCCTCGATCACGGTGCCTCGGACGAGAACTTGTGCAGCACGAAGATTCGAGTCGAACTGAGGGCAGGTGAGTTTCCTGCACAGCGCGCGCTGACGGTC
Organism: Terriglobales bacterium; assembly: GCA_049589635.1. Classification (GTDB taxonomy): domain Bacteria; phylum Acidobacteriota; class Terriglobia; order Terriglobales; family Acidobacteriaceae; genus Acidiflorens. Next base: position 18,069 of record JBAWBE010000364.1, on the reverse strand, counting down.
GACCCCTTAGTCCTGTTGCGCGAAGAATGAATGCAGAGGCCCGTCGGGGCATTGTCTCCATAACTCATTCGCGCGTTTGAGCAACTCAACTTTCTCTTAACGGGGAAACCGGCGCGCCGGCATCGACCTTGCGCGATCGGAGTCCATCATGGCTCGGAACTCACGTGCCGATTAAGTTGGTCACCACTAAAGAAATGGTGGTGCACCATGCTTCTGGCAAGCAGCCAGAACATGACGGCCAAAATCACGATGAAAAAGAATTTGGCCAAGCCAAGGCGCCGTGGATTCTGCCCAGCCGCATTCACTTTGTCCCGCTTCGTGTCCATTTGTCACTCCTCAGCTACGGAGTCGCAGCGCTTTCGACTGTCGCTTGTAGGACCCGCTGTGCATCAGGCGAGCCAAACTCCTCGGCGGTTGCCTCAGGTTTCCCGGCATTACCACTGCACACCGGGATAAACGCTAGGCATGCGGACTGCGTGAAACTGGTCGGCGCCGGATGTCAGCCCCTGCCACACGACATGCGAAGCGGTCGGATCCAGCTCCTGCACAATGGCGCCGCTGTAGGTAGCGCAGAAGTCAGCTTCGATGTCACCGTTGGACAATTGGTCGACATTGCCCCCAAAGTAGCTGAAATAACTGGGCGGCGGCGTGTAGTGGCTCACAAAGGTCGCGGTCATACTGCTCTCGTTGAGTTCGAGGACGGGGGCAGTGGAATAGCAACTAGCAACCGTCTGTGGTCCGGGTCGGCAAGTGACCTGCCCGCTGGGGAAGATCCGGTCGTTTCCGTTGTCCATCAGGCCAATGCGGAACACTCCGGTGGTGTTGGGCGTAAAGTAGTTCAGTCCATGCTGCGCGTAGAACCAGTCTTGCGGGTCGCTGCCACCGATGAGTTTGAAGTCGCCTCCTTCCCCGAGGCGCCAGAGTATTTTTCCCGAACCCTGACCGTCCAGATACTCGATTTTGACGATCCAGTTCTGGTGGCGGATGGAGAGCAGCAAGTTATGGTCGTCGGTTGAATACAGCATGTCGTTGGAGTGCGTCCAGTCGGGGAAGTTCATCGGGTGACGGTTGACGTCAAGGTTGTCGAACGTGTTCCACGCCCAGACAGGGTTGGAGTTCTGATCCACGTCAATCAATGCGTCCCCGATTACGGAAACAGTTCCTGCATAGCCAGGGAGGTTGGCATAGCTCTTGGTATAGGCGGCGAGCAGGATCCAATGTCCATTCGGAAGGGAAAGAACGCTATGGTGAAAGCTGCGCAGCTGATACGGATTGCCATCGTGGTCGCGCAGGCTCGATGCAGCCAGCGACTGGTTAAGCGAGTCCATGGTTACGCTGCGGATGGTGTTCCCGGCTAAATCGACTTCGCGCACTTCATTGAGCAGGCCTGGGCTGGAATTAACCGTGAGCGACGACAAGTATGACAGCACCATCAGAAAGTGACCGTTGGGCAAGAGCTGAATGCCTTGCAGCAAATCCGAACTCGTGCCATGAAACGTATAGGTCCAAATCACGTTTCCGTTGAGGTCGGTCGCGAAGGCCTGCGTAAGGTTTTGCGGGATCAGCGTGTTCCACATTTCGATTCCCGGCTGCGGCGTTCCACCCGATGGAGTAGAGATTTTGATGGAGGCGGTCGCGGGAGGCGAGCCCGAAGCACAGGTCTGGTCCGCGTCGGTGAAGGTGGCTCCATTGTCGAGAATCACCTGACCACGCATATGGTAGCTGCTGTTGCCCTGCATGCCGGCAACGTAAATCTGCACTTGGCCACCATTCGGTGACGTGGTTGCCACTTGCCATGTATTCAAACCGTAACTGGTGGACTTGCCAAACTCCACAAAAGCCTTTCCGGGTGCAGGGAGATAGATCGAATAACTTGCAACCTGTGTGTTGCCGGTGAAGGGCGGGCAGGTGACCTGAGCGGGCTGGATGAGCGCAACCACAGCCGTGGCGTAATTCTGCTGCGGCGATGAAGTTAGCGCAGCAGTGACAGTGATGTTCTCGCTCTGGGCCACGGAAGCACTGGAGGGAGCCGTGAAGTTGCCTTTCGAGTCGATGGCACCGGAAGTTTTGTTGCCCCCTATTGCACCGTTTACCAGCCATTCAATCTGCCCGCCACTGCTCGCGGTCGCGGAGAACTGAAACTTCTGACCGGGGGCCAAGGCAACGTACTGCGGTGTGATGGTAACTGAACCTCCCTGGCCTGAGCTGGGAGGCGGCCCACTGGGCGGCGGGCTTTCGGGAGGTGTGATGCCGGACCGAATCCAAAAACCACACCCGGTAAGGCAATACGAGAGAGCTAGGCAGATGAATGGGCCGAATCTAAGCGGGGGTGGGGTACTTGGTCTTGAGGAATTCCGGCCACCAGGTCTGCGGCCCAGGCAAAAGGATTCGTTCATTAGGGTCTCTCGATGCAGCGCAAGAATCCAGGGAAGGTCGGGATCGCCGATCTTCCTGAAAATTGGACGTGTTTCGCGGGTGAGAAGGTGCCTGATCTTTATATGTCTCTGATCGTGCGCGCCTACAACACCGTGGTGGCAATTCTCGCACCGAGAGGGCGGAAGTCTTCTAATATGCCCGACCAAGACCCAGAGCCCTGTCCTTGCCGCTCCGATTCCAGCCAATCCGCCCAAGAGAACCTGTGCTACTTCGAAACGTGGACCTCCTCCGACGAAACGCCATCCACGCTGGTTCGCCCGCTGGCGCAGCGACGGGTATCATCCAACTGCGATAGCCACCAAGCCAAATGTAATGCCTGTTCGTAGATTTAGGAGCGAACCCATGACGGCGAGCGGGATCAGGAAAGTCAAGTCCAACGTGACGAGAAGCATCCAACCTGCTATCGGTAGGAGACGATAGCGGAGCAACGCTCGCCCTTCATCCAGACGAAGCATGCGTTGCCCAATCGTGCTCATTGCGATACCCACGAATAACGACAGCACCGGAAATGCTTCGGGCTCTGTTCCCGCCCGAACAGTCGATAAAGGGTTCCACTAAAAGCTATAAGCACGACTCTATTGGCCGCGACCTACCACGCAACTCGCAATTAAAATCAGGGTGTTTCAGAAAAGGGGCGCAGCTGAGATGGCGTTGATCGTGACAAAGGTATCCGAGGCATTCTACACAGCAACAGCTACGCCGCCCCATTCTGTCGATGCATGGAATACAAGCGAGCCAGTTCGGCAGTATCAATTGGGAGAGCAGCTCTTGGCGCTTGGATTGCACCAAGTCGATGTCGGGGACGCCATCAATGAGGCAGATCGCAAGTGGTCCCAACAGATGCTGGAGATACGACAGAAGCCTGCGCCGGGCGGCACCGTGACGCTGAAAGAAGTGTCCATTGGGCTGCTAGATGGATGGCCTGCCAATGGAGGATCAACGCGCGATATGTGAGATCGCGGGAAAACCAGTTCGATTGAACGCATACGACCATGCTGGAAGAGCCGAGCTTGAATTCACGGACGGCCAAGGTGTAATCCATTTCATCAATGTAAGCCAAAACATCATCCGCACCGCTTAACGGTTCTGGGAGTGTCACTCGCTACCTCCGGCGGTTCGCGCTGCAAGAGATTCCGATTCTCGTCTCCAGCACCCTCCGTCGAGCAATCATTCTCCCGGCCTCGCGGAAGCGCCGCCCCTGTTCACAATGTCGTCATTCGGAGTTAACCTCCCGTTCATTTCCGGCGTTGCATACTGATGCTGCCTGCTGCGATGTTCGCCATTCCCGTCGCGCAGGATTTTCCCCAAATGATTCTTCCGCAACGTATCCGCGTAAGTGCGACGCCGCTCACCTTGTGGGTGCTCGCGATGGGCCTCGCTGTCGCGCTGTGGGGTGCGGGCTACAAAATGGCGCAGTATCCGCAGCAGGGCCATGCTTTCCGTGTGATGGCGCCGGCCAAGTTGCTCACGGAAAAAGAACGGCCCGCGCGCTTGGACGCCCTGCGGGCTGGGCTCCCATCCAGCGCGGAAAAGCGGCTCCCGCTCCGTCACCTTTCCGGGTGGTTCAGAAGCCTTTGCTGCTCCACGCAGCGGGTGCATTTTTCTAAACCGTTTGTTCTCGCCGTGCGCCGCAGCACAACTGTCTCTCCGGAACTCACCTACTTCTCCTTCCGTCCTCCGCCTTCACCGCTCATCTCCTGAGCAAATCTCTCTTGCGCCGGAGCCTCTGCCTCGCTCTACGATGAGCGGCCCGTCTGTTCTCTCCCCTGGCCTCTCCGGTCTGCGAAGAACGCTTGCTACGCATACTGGGCCAATGAGACGACACCGAATCGCGTACTCCGGACGGAGCGCGACACAGGAGTCTCGCCGCCCGACTGCGCGTCCATCGTCCATTGGCCAGTGATCGCCGGATGCAGAGCGCGCAACGAACCGACAGAAAGGAATTGAAGACAATGTTGCGAAGACTACCTGTCCTTCTCCTCGCGATGCTCATGGAAGTTGCGATGGCACATGCCACGAACACAGCACGCATTCAGGGAAGGGTTACCGACTCCTCAGGAGCTGCCATCTCGAACGCAACCGTTTCTTTGTTGGATCTAACAACCAACCAACTTATTCACACGACGACGACAGCAGAAGGTCAGTTTGCAATCGACAATGTGCCTGCCGACCCACAGCTTGTCACCATCGAGAAGGACGGATTCGAGTCATTCACGCAGCGCCTCTCGCCCGCGTCGCAGCACACGATCGCGGCCACGCTGCAGGTCGCGACATTAGCGGAAAGCGTGATCGTTCGCGGCACAGTCGATCCCGAGGCCAAGCCGGTGCCTACGCGCGAAGATGTCATGCTGATGCCGCAGACAGTTCGTGTGCTCGACCGCAAGCAGTTGGATGCGGCCGGTCCGGTGGCAGGCGGCGCGCAGGTGCTGCAGTCTTCGCCGGGCGCAAACGTAGTTGGCTATGGCGAGACAGGTGGAACCAAATACACCATCCTACTGAACGGAATCCAGCAAGGCTGGGCAGGCGAGGCGACAAGCTTCACGGCGCCGGGTTCTCTGGGCATCACCTATGACGGCATTCCGGTGGCCGACCCAGCGACCGGTTTGTGGCAATCGGCAACTATGCCACAGAACCTTGTGATGCAGGACGTGCAGGTCACCTACGGCCCCGGCCAGGCGGCGGATCGTTGGTACACCGACGTGGGCGGACGGGTCGAGTACACGCCTATTCAGCCGACCGAAGAAACCCACCTTAGCGCCGCCGTTACAGATGGCCCGTGGGGGCAGCAGAACTTCGCTTTTGTCGGTAACACAGGCAATTTCAAAGGCTGGTCCACGGTAGTCGGCGGAGGCGTAGGTCGCGGCGACGACTATCGCCCGGCTCCTGACGGCTTTGGCGATCCTTCGAAAAACGGCTCTGTTTTCGGTAAGACGGTGAAGTCGTTCACGGGAGGAAGCCTGGCATTCGGCGTGCTGTACGCGAAGGGCGGCGGCTACCGTGCACAAGTCATTCCCACCACCAACGTGGGCCTTTTGGAACCTGGTACCAACACGTACTACAGCCAGGCCTCAAGCGGCTTTTATAGCTCGCTGCCCTTCGCCGACTACAACAAGTACGACACGAACGAAGGGTTTATGGCCTATGCGCGCCAGAGAATGTATTTGAGCCATACGTCTACGCTCGAGAATTCGGCCTGGTACACCCACATTCGCCGTTTTCACCGCCGCAACGAAGATGCTCTTGCCCAGGGCTCACAAGTAGACGAGTGGAACAACCCGCACAGCAACATGTTTGGTGACCACATCGGGTTTTCCCAGATTTTCCCTTACAACACTGTCCAGTTCGGTGGCTACCTCATCCACGAGGTCTATAACGCGCACAACCTCTTCTACAATCCCTCCGATGGAGGTAGCGGCGCTCAACAGATCGTCGGCGCAGGCTCGAAGTTCCGCTCCGGCTACTTCCAGCAGGACAACGTGACCTTCTTTGCCCAGGACGATTTTCATCCCATTCCGCAGATTCACATAATTCCCAGCGTGCGCGTAGATGGATTCTCTACCGGCTATAGCGATCAAGCAGCGCGTGACTTCACCTTCGCGCCCAGCACTTACTTCGCCGTCAACTCCAATGGCACGGTCTATGTCACCAACGGTCCTGTCTACCAAACCCACTGTTCTTTGAACCCGCAGACAGGCAGCAGCGCGTCAGATCCTTACTACAATATCTTCGGAACTCCCGTCACAACTCCCGACGGCAACCAGGCAAAAGACCAGGGCTCTCTTTGCGGAGCGCATGAGAGCCGCTCGGCTGTTGAGCCCGGCATTGACGCTTCCGTGACGCCCAGGCAGTGGCTCACGATCTACGGCGGCTACGACACCACTTACCGCAGCCCCGCACTGGGCGGAGGCGGCGGCATGTTCCAGGCGGTAAATCCGAACTACTACATCCTGGCGAAAGGTGCTTACGCTCAATTCGGCGCCAAGGTTCACTTCACCAACGCGCCTGGGCTCCGTAACTTCATCGCCGGGGTGAATTACTTCCACAACAACTACACCAACCAGGAGATCGACGTTGAAACAGCAGCCGGCGTTGAAGAGACCAGCGGCGGCAACTCGGTCTACCACGGCGTAGACGCCTTCTTCGATGCAGACCCGCGGAGCAATATCCACTTCTTCTTCAATTTCGCGGGTGAAGCTTCAAACTTCACCACTTATGTCACAGGTGGCACCCAAGCTTCGTGCGGCTCACCTTCCACCCCCGGATCCGGATGCACGTTTTATAACAACCTCCCAGTATCCTATGTCCCAAACTACACTCTGAATTCTGGCATCTACTACGGGATCCAGCACAAGAGCCGCGTAGAAGTCGAGCCGCGCTTCTGGGTGGAGTCGACCGGCTCGCAGCACCTGTGGTCGAACAATACCGGCGCGCCCACCGCGCAGACCATGCCGTCCTACACAACCGCGAACCTCGCGTTCAATGCCCCCATCCCCTTGCCCTGGGAAAAGCACACCATCAACCTTCGGGTCGATATGATGAATATCGGAAACTCGCAGTACAACGAATACGAGTACATCTCCAGCGGCGGCTACTTTGCGGCGCTGGCCCCGGATCAAAACAACATCCCCAACGGATACATCAACGCCTATCCGGGCGCTCCGCGCTCGATCTATGGCACGATCTCGTATCAGTTCTGATCGTGCTGCCCATTGCCCAGAGTGGTAAATTCGGCCGCTCTGGGCTCACATTCCGAGTTTGCCGAGGGTGCCTACGTTCGCTGCGCTTCTTTGGTCAGCGCAGTCCCGCGATTTTCGTGCGCAGGCCTTGCGCGTCGAACGGCGAGTTCACTTGAAGAAGATTGGCGAGGAGTGGAGGATTGTTCAGCACTTTTCGTTGAGTGCCGGACAGATCACAGCCGCCAAATGATGTCCACCGACCTTGGGGAGTGTCTGAACACTAAGGCAGCAATTCTGCGCGCCGAGCGATCCCAAGCATTTGCTTTCGTTCCATAATGAAGTGGGCCGTCCGACCCAGCGAAAGTGCAATCCATTGCGGCAGGCCGAAGGGACGATACCCTGCTGCAACTCGGCCACGCACAATCAGCCGTGTTCGTCCTTCTCCGGACGGCTCAAGAACGAAGGCCCAAGTGGTCTGGTACGTGCCTGCGGGGAGACGCCACGCCAACACTAGGCTTCGCTCCGGTTCGTACCGCGTCACGACAAACACGTCGGTCGCGTTCGGTACTGCGGGAAGGATTTCACCGACCGCGATCTTCTGGTATTCAGGAAGAACCCGCTCGGCGCTGGGGTGCCCGCCATTGTCGATGAAATCGTAGGCGTACCACCCGCCGCGGCCAGCGCCCATTTGAACCAACCATGGCCAGATATCGCGCGGAGGGCGACGAATAGTGATCGCGTGGTTCACTGAGCCGATCGGCTGTGGAATCAGGTCATCTCCGGAGAGCCTCAAGGCTTTTTCCGCAGAGGTAGCGTGAACTTCAAGGATCATGTAGATCGCGATTCCAGAAAGCACGACAAACACTCCACAAAGGCCGAAAATGATTCGCTTTCTCATCAGATTCATCGATTCATCCGGAGTGTAGCGCAAATCTGGTCCTTAGCGCGGTGACAGGATGCAAGGTTGACAAGTTCAGGGCGAGGTTCCTCCCGGGAGAGTCGCCCCGGGGAGTTTCGCCCCGAGGCGCTCGCAGAACCGTACGTGACACTCTCGCGTCATACGGCTCCCCTCAAGGAGCCACCGCGCGTTCTGGCCCAGTGTGCGAACATGTGCGGGGAACGACGGCAGACCGTCGCGACCCAGCGCCGTGCACGTTGGACCCGATTGCGCAGCTTCTTGTATTTCTGTCTGGCCCATTTGACCAGTTCGTCGTCCAGTTGGCGGATCACTGAGTAAAGCCCGGTACGGTAGTACCTTCCGTAGTATTGGAACCAGCCTCAGGGCCCATTTATACCCGTGAGGCCAGAACGCATCGCTAGCACCGGCATCTACCATGAGCAACGAGTCCGGTCCGACAGCCACGCTCTTTCAGGTCGTAGCAGGTTTCCTTTTTGTGTTTGGCGGTGCTTGCTGCCCTGTACTTCCCCGCCTCGTACCTAGCTGCTGCCCGATCGCGCCATGCGTGCGCCGACCGTGAAATGGTCCTGATCGCTTTGATTAGGTTGATTTGCTTTGGTGCTTCTTTCATTTGTATTGCCTCTCAATAACTGCTAATACTCATGAACAGGAGATTCTCGTCCTTAAGCACTAAACGAACGCCCCTGAGAAACTAGGGGCGTTGTGAATAATGGCCTGAAGACGATCAGGCCGTCGGCAGTGTTTGGGAGACGTCTGCGAGGACGTGGAGCATGCCAGTTAGCGACGCATACCCGCTCTTTGCAAGGTAACTGAGTACACCAGCATCTTCGTCCTGTGCGTACTCATGGAGCCACTTCAAAACCTGCGCGAATGCATCTACCGATAGGGGCCATCGGGATGAGATTGTGAGACCGCATTCGGATCCGGCCACTCCTGCACCATCAGGTCGGGTGGGAAATAGGCGGAATACTTGCCATGCCGGTCCCTTTTCCCGTTCGGTTGGAGCTTGTCCAGCGCGACAGAAGTCCCGTCTTCGACTGCCCGTGAACCGAGTTGTTTAAAGATGAATGGAGTGTGGGACTCGCCGCACCGGTCCCTGAGTTTGCGAGCCCATTCGACGTCGAACACCCGTGATCCCGCTCTACTCTCTCCGCCAACAATGACCCAGTCGATGCCTGTCAGGTCGATGTCGCTCACATCCTCGAGCAGCGGCTCGCATGAGAGAAACCTGACCGCTGCCGGTGTCTCCCGCAGGATGTCTAACCGCGGAAACCCATGCTTGCGATCGTCGACACTCACTCCGAGCCAGACGTTTGTGTAACCCTCGCACCAATCCGCTGGCAGATAGCGACCGAGGTTCCCCGGGCGCTTGGTAAGCATCGGAGAATCGGCCTCTTTTCCTGCCGGACCCACGTCTCGCCAGAGTTGAGAAACGCCTCATCCCCAAGATTCCCCGAGTTTAGGGTCATTCAATTCAACCCGAAACCCGTTGCCAATGATTTCGCTGGCGGCTGAAACCTGCCGAAGCAAGGCTCAGCCCACCCAGTACCATCTTGCGGTGCCAACCATAAGGAAGGAGAGTCCGTGATTCGTGCGCGTCCAGGACGGTTTCGACTTCAGCGCTCTTCTATATGGGCAGGAATTCTGCACCGGTTCCTGCCCCCCGGTGTCCTAGACTTTCGGAGCCCGGAGGAAAAATGACTCAGCTAGTTGCGGAATACCGGTTGTTTGTCTACGTGGTTCGGTTTTGTAGCGCTTATTCGCCTTGTAGTTATGCGGCGGCTTTTTGTAAGCAGGCTTCTCCGGCATCAGCTTCGTGAAAGCGGGAGGCGTTCTAACTCGGAAAACAGGAAACTGGCCCCGCTTGATTTGCGCAGGTGCTTTTTTTGCCTGCTGGCCAAGCACGTGCTTATGTCCTTGCTTGGCCAGAGAGAACCCTGCCGAGATCAGGCGTTCATTCACGGGCGAGCCCGGCTTCCGGGAAGCTAACGGCCTGAGAGCTGAATCTTCTCAGTCGTCAGAAAGCGACGTTGCATCGCTGTCGCCGCATGAACGCGAATACTCCGGGAACAAAGCCGCCGTTTCGACCGGCAGCGCACACGGCATTGGCTCGGCACTCGCAGAGACAGGGCTCGCCCTCGCGAGACAAGCAGGTAATCCTCGCTGATCAAAAGAACCTGCCTTGCTAACAGGCAAGCTCCTAGGACTTTCGGTCTCCCCGATCGAGAGCGGCTCGTTATGATGTCGTTCGTCGGATGTCGCAGGCCAGACTTTTAAAAGGTCTCCGAAGAGCCGCTCATAGAATCAGTCAAACACCCACTGCCGGGCCTACCTGCATACCGCGTTTTGTTGAAGCTTCCCCTGGCGACGCGTTGCCACGAAAGTACCGAGTGCAGGTTCATTGCGACAGTGCGCTGCACCCAGCGCTTCGTTTCAGTTGCAAAGCCCTATCGCGAGAGCCCCAGACCCTTCGCCATGGTTTTTACCACGGTTCCATTTGCGTCGTCGTCTTTCAGAGCCCAGACATAGGCGCCTCCGAGACCGCCGGGGACTTTAAAATTGACGTACTGCATCTTCAGAAATGCCGTGTCGGGATTGTCGTAAGTGTAAAAGGTCTCCGACGCCGGATCGTAGAGCGATACCGCGGTCCTCTGCCAATCGAACGAGGTGCGGTATCCATTCGCAGTGAGATTGGCGAGCGTCGAATAGGTCGCGATCCCCGGCGTCAACAGGACGTCGCATCCCGACGTGTCGCCGCTCAAATCCGAACACAGCCCCGTGCCATTGGCCAGGGGAACTGGAGATGGCCCAGCAGATTCCTGGTATAAGCCACGATTCACGTTGGGAACGCCGGTCCAACCTGCGCCATAGAGAGGCACACCCATGGTGTACTTGTGGGGAGGAACGCCGGCCTTCAGATAGGCGTCTACTGTTGAATCTATGTCCAGGCCTTGTCCGTTCAGAGGATCCTGCCGGTCATCGAACAACGGGGACGCATGATTGGTCTGCGCATCCCAAGATCCGGCATAGTTGTAGCCATCGATGGTGATGAAATCCACCTGTTCGGCGGCCTGTTTCAGATCGATGTTGACATAGTTCTGTGCGCCCGCGGGCCCGTCGAACGACAGGATATATTGCTTGCCAGTTGTCTTTCCCAGTGCATCCAGTTGGGTTCGGAACTCCTTTAGCAGGGCTGTAAAGTTCTGCGTGTCTGTTGCGGTCGGGAACTCCCAATCGATATTGAAGCCATCGAACAGGCCGGGAGCCGAGACACCCGGCGCGATGTTGCCTTGGACAAACATGCTGATGCACGAGGAAGCTAGCGCCTGCCGACCGGCAGCGGTGCTGGCAGCGGTAACGAAGCCCGCGGTGTTGACCGCCGATGCGCCGCCGATCGACATGAGCACCTTCAGGTTCGGATGAAGCTGCTTGAGTTGTTGGATTGCCCCGAAGTTCCCATAAAGTGGCGACGCGTAGGGGGTGCCGCTGACGCTGGGAAGATAGGGCGAGGAATAGTCCGCCCAGGTGTCTGCAATGGCGCAAGCTGACGCCGGACTCGAGGTTACATTGGCAAACGCATAAATAAGGTGCGTCAGCTTGTCGGCGACGCCATTCTGTTGCAGGTTGGCGATGTTGTATCCGGCGTAGTAGATGCTCCACTCCTCAAAGTATCCGCCTAGAATCTTGCCCTGCTTCCCATCTTGCGCAAGGCTTGGGTGGATGCATGCGAAGCACAGAAAAAGGGCCGTTAAAACCGCTTGAACCGAACTCATTAAAGATCGTTTCGACATTGACCGCACTCCTCGTTGGGGGACTTCAGGTTCGCGCAGTATAGACGTCAACAGTAAGTGGGGCAATGACTATTTTCATTAAAATTGATCATCCTTGTGAGTAATTCACCAATTTTATTCCGATAAATTGATTTATTTAGGCTATAACGAGCAAACAACTCGTCCTCGATTGTTGCGGGAAAGAGGCGATGAAAAACAGTTTCCCGGCAGATAAGGCTGCATCGGACGGGTCGTCGCTCCGCTTCCCTGTTTTTTTTCTGATTGGTTGCCGGCACCCCCGGTGCGCGTCATGGTAGGGTCCGCGACTATGGTTGCTTTCATCCAACCCGGCGGCCTTGTGACGGTTTCCCTCCACCAGGTAATGTCACCGGGGTCCAAATTCGCACCTCCGAACGCCGGCAATGACTGGATGGCCCTTCTCAAGCTGGATGGAAAGCGTTGCCGACGCGCAGAGGCGGGGATTCCGGAGCAAGCCTTCCCACACCTCGTGGCTCATAACTGCCCCGCCTCCTTCAAGTCCCCGGCAAACGAGGCGAGCGACATTACGAGCGTCAAAGGCTTGCCGCTCAAAGGCGCAGCGCCGTAACTGGCGTACCATCGGGCCGCGCGATCGTTCTTCGCATCGATAATGAGCACAACGCCGCCGACCTCAGCCGAAGCGCGCAGGCAGCGCCGTGCGGCGGCGGCAAGGAGTTGGCCGCCGATACCTTGGCCATGGCAACGCAGATCTGTAGCAATGCGCGAGAGCCGGAACCCTGGCACATCGTGCCGGGCTAGGCCGCGGCGAACCATCTCCGGCGTGTCAGCGTAGGCCAGAGAGCCCGGAGCCAGACTGTAGAAACCAAGAATGCTCTTGTTGTCTGCGTTATCAATTGCAAGAAAGGTCTTCGCGGCACCGGAGCCATGGCTTTGTCGGGCGTAACGCTCGAAGAAGTCGTTCATGGCCGGATCGCCACAATCGAAAGACTTCCGATCGTACTTTTTCGAGATTGGCTCTTCGTGCCAGGCGGGAACGCTCATCGCCGTTTCCGCTTGGGCTTTGGCATTGCAGCGATGACGGCCCGCAGCTTAGCATTCGGCGCTGGCGGATTTTCGAGCAGGCTCAGCACCAAAAGGCTGTCACGCTCGGACAAGACGATACGTTCCGACTCCTCGATCACCGCCTTGGCCTCCCGCAAGGCGGGTTGGAGAACAAACTCCGTCAGGTCCGTGTGCCTCAACGCCGCAGCGCGCACGAGCGTAGCCTTTTGTTCCGGTCGCAGCCGGAGGTTCATTCGTGGGTTGTCGTCCACGGCAACTCTAGGCATAGATTCCTCCGTGTGTACTTATTAAAAGCGTACATGGCTCAGAGGGGCTTGTCCAGACCCGCTCCGGCGCGGATGAGGCTGCTTATACTCCACGCTTGCTGGTGGCAGGCGTCCGTGAGAATAGGCGGTCGCAGTGTTCGAGCGTTGGCATTGCGCAGGTGTGCTCCCTGACTGGATTGGGATCGAAGTCAAGCTGATGTACGATGTTGTTGTTCCGCTTGGATCCGTGCGGCGGAACACACGAGTTGCTTCCGTGCGGGCTGCTTGGAGGTGTTTTCGTGGAACTGTTCAGAAAGAGCAAGTCGAAGTATTACCGGTATGACTTCACGGTGCGCGGCGAGCAGCTGGCAGCACCGGGAGTTGACCGGTGATATCGGTGTTTCTGTCGGCCCATCCTCGGTCTGCACGAAACTGCAGCAAGCATTTTTTACCTTGATCAGAGGCGATTGCCCCTTGCGTTTCGCTTCCAGTAAGGATCTTTCGAATGATTTTCCGGCCCGCGCTTTCCTGTCAATATCTGTTTTTGGCCGCCTGCGCCGTCGCGTCGTTGGCAATAGCGCAGGGATCTCCTGCCATCAACGAAGCCGAGCTTGTGCGCCGCACGCAGCAACTCTATGACGCGATACCGCCAGGCGACCAGATGCCATGGAAGTCCTACTATGCTGAAGATGCGATGGTCTACGACGAGAAGGGCCGTGCGATGAACAAGAAGGCCCTTTTGGACGATCTTCAGCCGATGCCCACTGGGTACAGCGGAGTCATCAAGGTAGTGCATCCGCACGCGACTTTCGCGCCGGGCGTGGCCGTGCTGGCCTACGATTGCGATGAAACGGAAACAATCTTCGGCCAGGAGTTGCATGCACGTTATCACTCGGTGGACACTTGGCTGTACCGCGTGGGAAGGTGGCAGATTGCGGCGGCTCAGACCATGCGCTACTACGAGGATCCGGCGCTGGGTTTTACTGATCCAGCCCACCTGAACGATTTCATCGGCGTGTACGAACTTGCTGTGGATAACCGCCGAACCGTCACGCGTGACGGTAACGGCATCTTCTTGCAGCGCGGGACGGGAGCAAAGACGAAGCTGCTTCCGGAGTCCGGCGATCTCTTCTTCCGCGCCGGGGTGGAGGGCCGCATCCTATTTCACAGGAACGAATCCGGTAAAGTGGTTGCGCTGTACGATCGTCGCAACAATGAAGATGTCATCTGGCGCAAGTTGCCGTAAACCTACTTCCGGTTTTAAGCGCTAGAATTTCCCACCGAAGTCTGCAAAGGAATCGCAAGGACGACAGAACAGTCATAACGGCGTGTCCGCAGCCTGATACCGAAATTGTTCTCGAAAGAACAACCGACCGACTCCCAAGGAACGATCAACCTTCTGCTGCAGGAATGATCCCACTGCGCTCACATTTAAGGTGACCGACACCAGCAGCCTGGTTCAGACCAGCGAACGGACACTTCCGGTAGCCAGCGCAATCGATGAGTCTGCCGCGCCATAGTAAAGGAAAATGCCGTCTCAGTCGGTGCCGATTGTCGACATCCTTGACGTCACCGTCGCGCTCGTACGGCGCCTCGGGTCCGAACACCCAGGAGTCTCCTCGCTGCAAACAGACTTCTGGCTTATCTAGGTCAAAGCGCGCCAGTCCGACACGATAAATGAGTTTCTTTTCGACCAGAAACTTCTTTTAAGGGGTTCTTTGGCTAGCGACTCAAATTCTCGCCCCAGCCATTGTTCGATGTCGTCGGCTTCCTCTCCGCGCACAATCCTTGCGTACAGGTTGTTCTCATACCCTGTTCCCGCTACGTTGACGAGTTTCCATATAGGGACCTTTGGATGAGAGACAAGTACACGGTATTGGCGCACCTCTCCGGAAGTGGATGCGAAGTTTTTTGAGATACAACTGCGGTAAGAAGTGAAGGTCGCGCGTTAACGCCGTGCTCAAGCTCTATCCACGATAGGCTGGCGTTGCTCAAAGCAGTCAAGCAGTTGATTCTTATGCGTCGATTCTAGTGCGAAAGAGGCGGGACATCACCATGCCGCGTGGACGCTTGCGCTGGAATCCTGCGCTGGCGCGAAAGGCAGAACCATGCCGGTGCACCATGTCCGCGAAACTCGGCCGCGCGCAGCTCGACGATTTCAAGAGCTGGTTCGATGGCCAGAATCACCTCGCGCGCCGACCGGCGCGGCGGACCCATCTCCCGCAGCGGTCCTTCGGTCGAGCCGATCAGGCTCAGCCACAGGGCTCCGGGCTTGAGCACGGCTGCGACCCGTTCAGCAAATTGCGCACGCTCCTCGGATTCGTCGAAGACATGAAAGCAGCCGCGGTCAAAGATGAACCCGAAGGGATCGCCTTCCGCAGCACAGGCCAGAATGTCCAGGGCGGCGAAGCGGCAAGGCAATCCGCGACCATTTATTTTTTTCTCGGCCCGTTCGACCGCGCGCGGAGCGATGTCGATACCCAGTACGTCGAATCCGTGCTCCGCAAGGTAAATCGAATTCGTCCCCGTCCCCGCTCCAATGTCGAGCGCCCGCGTCGGCTGAACCCGGCCAGACGAGACGAACTCAACCAGCAGCGGCTCCGGCTCCCCCGTGTCCCAAGGCAGCTCTCCCGCGGCGTAGCTTTCATTCCAGTCACGATGCGCCATATTCCGAGTGTAGCGCCCCTTTCCGAGCAATCATACACAGGGGCAAGTCACTAGACTGAAGAGTGATGACTCCCAAAGAGAAGCGGGCTCGAGCGGGACGTGAGTACACTCTTCTCCAATCGGGCTCTCCCCGCCCACGGTTGAAGAATGGACAGAAAATCCCACGGTAAAAACCGAACGAGGCGACCGGCTGTTGTCCACCGTTGGGCCTCGCCGCTCTGCGCCGCCTCACGTCTCTGATCTCCGGGTTCGGCATGCCTGCTCCCGCAAAGAAAGGTGATACTTCATGCGCCGTCGACGAGCTATTGAGCAAAGTCCGAGAGAGGAGATAGAGTTTATGCCTATGAGTCAGAAGAAGATCTCAGTGAGCAAGTTTCCCCTCCGGCTCATGCCCTCCGTGCGCCGGGTAGCGGAAAACTTCTCCCAGAAGGAAAGCGTTTCGCTCAACCAGTTCATCAATGTTGCCGTGGCCGAGAAGCTTCCGCATCTTCAGCATGAGGAATGGTTGGCACATCGGCCTAAAGCTACGCAAGCAATGATCGCCAACGCTCTCGACATTCTTGACCGGCCGAGCGGCCAAGCGCCGGAGGATTTTGACAGAATCCCCGATGGATATTTGTCTGTTCGGAGAAAATATACGAGCAAGAGAGCACCAGGCCGACGCAAGGCCTGATTCTGTCTCGCTTGGCGGGGATCACCGGCATCACAACAGGATACTATTTCGTGACCGATGCTGACTTCGTTGGCACGGCGCTGGCGCCTCGATTTTAAGAGTCGGCGCGTGCTCAGTGGCTTCCCTTTCCTGTTTTTCCGCATGGATGGCGACGATTTCGATCTCTGGGTAAACTCATGAAGAATCTATCGTGGGATCCGCGAATGTCTTCTTCTCAGACGTCAGAAAGCGACGTGCATCGCGGTCGCCGCATTGACGCGGACCCGGTTAGATGATGTCCGAATGTCTTACGAGGTCATCGAGTCGGTTTCTGGTCGGATGTTCTGTAAGGCTGATCTATGCTCATTTCATTAGCTTTGGGAGGAAGGCCTGACGCGACGTAACGAGGACGTCGATCTTCTGGGAAGGGGTGCTCGTTGGGCTGGCCATAGTTCGCGATCTCTTTTATCCGGATTGCGCTACTTGTGATGTACACCCGCTTCGAATCGAGCCTCAAAACATGTATCTGAGTTGTCAGTTGCAACAGCGGCCGTCACGGACATTGCCTTCTGCACTGCGACGACACTGAGTTCAATCCTGTCGCCATTGCTTTCCAGCACGGAGCAGCCCTTGAGGAGTTGCTTGTAGATCTCGCTGTAGCCCAGGTAGTTCGTGAGGACGCCTATCGCTTGATCGAGCGGGATGTTTGGTACGAATATGGCTCCGACCCAATAATGGATCATCCCCTGAGGCACCTTGCGGGGATCGTGGTTGGTAACAACCACCCCGTTTCCTTGCACCCGTCGGCGCAAATCCGGTGTTTCATCCAACGACAGAAATGGAAGGTTCCCGCCAATGCGGTTTTCTCTCTCGAGGTCGAGCCTCTGGATATACTCGTTCCAGGCCTGGAGCGTTTCCTGCTTCAACTCCGCCGCGGACAGGCACCTGGCAGTCAGCAGAAGTAGAAGCGTTACTACGTACGCCCGAGTCTTACACTCCAACCCAGGTGCTCTGGTGAATGCGATAAATCGTTTCACCCACTCCCCTCCAAATCCACTCCAACGGAGCACAGGACAAATTCCCTAACTCGGATGAGATGAGTATTTTGTTCCAAGGCTTCTTCATTTTCACGGCTTCTTTTCGCCATCGCGGTCCTGAGGTCTGGGGCGCATTCAATTTAGGTGAATCAAGAGGACAATCAGGGCATCATAGGAGATCATGAAGCTCAAGCCGAAAACCGTTTTGTTGACCGTACTGGCTCTGGTGGCGTCGGCGGCATGGGCCGACACCTTGGAGCTGAAGAACGGCAGCCTGATTAAGGGCAAGTTTCTGGGTGGCACGGAGGCTGATATCAGCTTCCGGGTCGGATCGACGGTGCAGAAATACAACCTCGCTGATATCGTTTCGCTTAAGTTCGATTCCGACAGCGCAGTATCTGCACCGGCACCCCAGTCGCAGGGTTCGCTTCCCGACGATCCCGGAGCATCCGCGCAAGTCGCAATGAAGCCGGCCTATGTCGTAGTCCCGGCCGGGACGCGAATCAGCGTGCGCACCATCGACGCGATCGACTCCGCCAATAGCTTCGTGGGAGACCGTTTCCAGGCTTCGCTCGAGGAACCGCTGACGTTGGACGGTAATGTGT
>JBAWBE010000363.1:0-5287 GCA_049589635.1 Terriglobales bacterium | reverse complement strand
GTTGAAAAGGTGCTGGTGTGGCGACGGCAGCCCGGCAAGAGCGCAACGGCGGGGCCTTTTATGAAGGCGCGCGATTTCTGGGTCGATGAAATTCTTCCCGAATACCTTGGCCAGATCGTGCCGCCAGTTTCGGTCGACGCCGAGCACCCGCTGTTTTTGATGTACACCAGCGGCAGCACCGGCAAGCCCAAGGGCTGCCAGCATCGGACCGGCGGCTATCTCGCTTACGCGGCGGGCACAACAAAATATATTCAGGACCTTCATCCCGAAGATGTCTATTGGTGCATGGCCGATATCGGCTGGATCACGGGGCACTCCTACATCGTGTATGGGCCGCTGGCACTCGCAGCGACGAGCGTGATCTATGAAGGCGTGCCGAATTATCCCGATGCCGGGCGTCCATGGCGCATTGCCGAGCGGCTGGATGTAAACATTTTTCATACGTCTCCAACGGCGATTCGCATGTTGCGAAAAACCGGTCCCGATGAGCCCGCCAAATACAACTATCACTTCAAACACATGACCACGGTAGGCGAGCCGATCGAGCCTGAAGTCTGGCGCTGGTATTACGAGACCGTCGGCAAACGCGAAGCGGTGATCGTCGACACCTGGTGGCAAACCGAGACGGGCGGCTTCATGTGCAGCACGAAGCCGGCGCTCGATCCCATGAAGCCGGGCAGCGCGGGGCCGGGAATGCCTGGAATTTATCCCGCGATCCTCGATGAAATGGGCGAAGTGATGGCCGCCGGCGCAGGGAAAGCGGGCAACATTATTATTCGCAATCCGTGGCCCGGAATCATGCAAACGATTTGGGGCGACCGCGAGCGCTTCGTCAATCAGTACTACAAGAAATATTGCAAAGACACGAAGAGCAAGAAATGGCAGGACTGGCCATACTTTGCGGCCGACGGCGCGGTGCTGGCGCTCGACGGATATTTCCGAATCCTCGGTCGCGTCGATGACGTGATCAACGTTGCCGGACACCGCTTGGGCACCAAGGAAATCGAATCGGCGTGCCTGACTGTTTCCGAAGTGGCCGAGGCGGCGGTGGTGCCGGTGGTAGACGAGGTCAAAGGCCGCGTGCCGGAAGTGTACATCGCACTCAAGCCCGGAATTCAGGCGAGCAAAGAGATTACTGACAAGGTCAACAAGGCGATCGAAACGATTATTGGAAAGATCGCGCGGCCGAAGAACATCCACATCGTTCCGGATATGCCGAAAACGCGCTCCGGCAAACTGATGCGGCGCATTCTTGCCTCAATCTCAAACCGCATGGCAACCGGCGACATCACGACGCTGGCGAATCCAGACGTGGTAGAAAAAGTCCGCGAGCTAGTGCAAGGCAAAGAGCCGGTCGTGGTCGCGGATGGGCCGGAGGACTTAAAGCAGTTCGGGAAAGAGGAATAACGGCCGCTCCGCCCCTGCGCACGCTCTTATCGATTAGAGCTTGAAAACCAGAGGGGACGATGTTACGCTGTGGTGTAACTTTTATATTACACAACTTGAGCAAATACCGACTGAATGCAACTTGGAGCCAACAGAGAGAGAAATCGTTTTCTACGAGGGTGCTGACGGAGGCGTACCAGCCCGTGACTGGCTGGAACGAATCGAGAGCGACAAGAAGATTTACAGCATTCTGATGAATCGGCTTGATCGCGTCGCGACCGGAAATTTTGGCGATTGCAAGCCGGTGGGAGACGGCGTTTCAGAATTGAGAGTCGATTTTGGTCCAGGTTATCGAATTTATTATGGGATTGATCGCGAGATCATAGTTCTCCTATTTGGCGGGACAAAGAAAACTCAGACGAGCGACATCGCCAAAGCAAAGCGTTTCTGGTCCGACTACAATGCCTAAGAGAACACAATCCTATCGTTCATGGCAGATCGAGAAGTTGAAAGATCCTGCGATCGCCTCCGACTATCTGAACGAGGCTTTGTCCGATTCTCCCAAGATGTTTTTGAAAGCGTTAGGGCTAGTCGCTCAATCGCGGCAAAATTTCAAGCAAGTTGCTCGTGATGCGGGAATAACAAGAGAAGCTCTGTACCGCTCGCTCTCCGAGGAAGGCAATCCAACCTTCGATACTCTCCACTCTGTTCTCGACGTTTTAGATCTGAAAATCGAGTTTCATCCGAAAACGTGACCCGATGCCTTACCGGAAGTTTTCCGCCAGCATCAAATTGTTCCGCTCCTCGTCAACCTGCACGTAGAGAATGTACCGCCCATCCGGGGAAATCGACAGCCCCGGTGCGCCCTCATACGGCGTTTTTTCCATATCGCAGATTTTCGTAATCTTCCCAGTCGCATAGTCATAGAACTTGAAGCCCGCCTGATGCTTGCCGGCAGGGCCTGTATCTCCGATGAAGTACAGTCCGTCGGAACCTACGGCGAAATATCCCCAATAGCCACGAAACGGCTCGCCCTCGATTATCTTTACCTCCGCGCCGCCCACCACAGGAACCTGCCAAACTCCGTGGTCGTCGAATTTAGTGTAGTAAATCGACTTTCCATCGGGTGCTTCGAGCGGAGCGAATCCTCCATTTTTTGTGACTTGCACGGGCTGCCCGCCGTCATCCACCGTGCGCTTCCACACCTGCCATGTACCGCTGCGATTGGACGCGTAATAAATCCAGCGTCCGTCGTGCGACCAACTGGCCACCCCTTCATCGGCCGTGTCGTTTACAAAGCGGCGCGAGGGGCCACCATCGGCGCTGATGACATGAACATTGGGGTGCGAGCCGGGCCTCGTGTCAAAAGCAATATGGCTTCCATCCGGCGACCAGCGGGGAGTACCCGTCAGCGGGCCTCCGAAAGAGGTCAGCTGAACCAGGTTGGTGCCGTCGGCATCGGCCCGCCAGATCTCGAAATTTCCCGAGCGCGTGGACTGAAAGGCGATATGTTTTCCGTCGGGTGAGTATTGCGGGCCTTCCTCCTCGCCCCCGCTCGAAGTAATAAGACTTTCGGGCTTGCCTCCATGATGGCCGACGCCGATCGGAACCCGCCAGATATTTTCGCTCCACACTCCACTGGCGTACGCCAACCGATTTCCGCGCAGGCTGATGGTCGGCATGTAAGCGGATTCGGAGCCAACGGAGAGACGTTCAGGCGTGCTTGCGCCATCGATGGCGACCCGCCACAAGCCCCAGACCGCGCCGCCGCGGTTGGAGGAGAAGACGAATTCCTTCCCGTCGGGAGTCCATGCGAACCCGGACAACAGGCGATTGTCGAAGGTCACGCGGCGAGCGGCGCCGTCCGTGCCGGGCATGACGTAAATATCTTCGACATCTTTGGTGTTGCGGATGAATGCGATGCTCGCGCCATCGGGAGAGTACTGGGCATCCCAATCGCCGGTCGAAGGAACGGGCGGCGAAGTCAGCGGCTGAATCGTCAGATCTTCCAGCGCAAGCTGCCGTACCTGACAAGGCTGACCAGCACCGGCTGATCCGGAAAAGAGCAGACTGCGGCCGTCGATCGACCAGCTCAACGTGAACTTGCAATCTCCGTGATGGTCGAACTGATGCAGTTTTCGTGGCGTTCCACCGAGCGCAGGCATCACAAAAATGCCAGGTTCCTCGTCCGGCAGCGCGTGAAAAAATGCGATATAGCGACCGTCCGGCGACCAGACGGGAAAGAAATTGAACCCGAAGTCGCGTGTGATCTGAAGAGGCTTGTCCACCCCCAACTGCCTGATATAGATGTTGGTGCCTTGTTGCTGATCGCCCTCCCAGGAGTAAACAATTTCATTGCCGTCGGGCGAGAACGAGCCCTGCGAGAATTCTCCCGAGTAAGTGGTGAGCGGCACCAGCCGAACTGGTTCGTAGCCGTGGCCGCTGGACGTGCGCGACGGGCGAAACCAGAATCCGAGGGTCAGCGCCAGCACAAATCCGAATGCGCCCGCCGCCCAAAGCTTCCAATGATAATAAGAATGATGAGAGCCGTTCCCAGCTGGCTTCGGAGTGGCTGCGTCCGTCTGAACTGACGAGTCTTCGCTGTTCGTTCTGGCTCCCGCGCCTACCATCAGATCGCCCGAGTCCGCCGCGCTGCGAACCGGCGCGATGAAGCGATAACCCCGCCGCGGCAGCGTCTCGATAAAGCGCGGCACGTCAGGATCATCGCTCAAAGCCTGCCGCAATTTTTTGACTGCGCTGTTCAGGCTGTGATCGAAGTCGACAAAGGTGTCCGCCGGCCACAGCCGCTCGCGCAGTTGCTCGCGCGTCACGATGTCGCCCGGATTTTCCAGCAACAGAACGAGGATCTGCCGGGGCTGATCCTGCAATTTGATCCTAACCCCATGCTTGCGCAGTTCGCCCGCCCGCAGATCGAGTTCGAAACTCGAAAAACGCAACAGATAGCTAGCCGGGTTGGCTTCTTCTATGGCCACGCAAGGACCCGCAGTCTGAATTCGTTGATTATGTTGAAGTCTATCACTCGCTTCTCTCTAGCCGCCGTCCCCGGTAAATACCGCGCGCGAGGTTCCGCAAGCAGCCAGTTCCATCCTTGCACACAAAGTGTTACGCACCGCCGCAGTGCAGAGTTCCAAACCGCCTCAACATCAGGTCATCGTCGTGATTAGACTCCGAAAGTCTCTTTCGGGGAGCGCAAGGCAGCTTTCTTCCCAGGTCACCCACGCCTCTAAGTCGCGCACTTTCTGTTGCTTGCGTAGTCACCTGCAAGTCTCTCGTGGTCCACCTCCAAAGCATTTCCATTCTTTCTGACCTGCCGCTGAATGCATATGTGAGCGCGACCAAGGTCGCTCCAAGAAACGAAACAAGCGGAAATCAAACAACAAGGAGGAGTTATGAAGAAGAATCTGACCAGCGCAATGGCAATGGTGATCCTGATAGCGGCAGCGATGGCGACCCCCGTGTTCGCACAACACTCTGGGCCGATGAAGGTAACGGTTCCCTTTAACTTCGTGGTCGAGAACGACCACCTCAAGGCAGGAGACTACACGATCGAGCGCATCGCAAACGGCCGCCTGCGCATCCGTAGTAACGACGGCAGCGCCTCCACGACATTCCTGGCCGTTGCCACCCAGAGAACGGCGGCACCAGAAAAGGCCCACTTCATCTTCAATCACTATGGGACAGAATATTTCCTGGCCAAGATCTGGACCCCCGGTCAGGAGACAGGCTGGGAAGTTCTCCAGGGAAAGCTGGAGATGGAACTGGCGAAGAAGAAAACCACGCCGGTAGAAACCGCGACTGTAATGGGCCACTAGAGAACTGGACGAAAACCGGAGCCCGATTCCTTCATCGAGCTCCGGCACCACCAGCCAGGAGACCGGCC
>JBAWBE010000362.1:0-8976 GCA_049589635.1 Terriglobales bacterium | reverse complement strand
ATCCACAGCAATCTCGGGAAGAAAACTGATGCCTACGACGATGGCATCAGCTGGGCCATCACCGGCAATGAGAACCCGCTCTGGGGCCGCGGCTCTCTGGCTATGCCGTTTACTCCCAAGGCAAGTGCCGCGGCGAAGGAAGTTCTGATCGCGCTCGGCTACCTCGGAGGCGGCACCAACGAAGGAATGATTTCTCTTAACGCGGATGCGAACGGCGCCCCCGGCGAAGCGCTCAAGACCTGGCGCGTAGGTCGCTTTCAACAGGAAGGAAATTGCTGCCAGTTGGTAGCGCTACGAGATCAAGCCGGTATTCAGCTTCAGGCCGGTACTCAATATTGGATCGTCGCCAGCACCGGCCCGCATTCGAGGGCGTCCTACGAGTGGAATTTCGTCTGGAATGACGCCCAGGGTAAAGTTGCTTTTCTGAACGGCAACACGAACGATCAGTGGCTGCCCTATCACGATAACGTTGCCGCTTTCGGAGTGTACGGAACGACTCCATAGTTCGAAGATAGTTCGACCACAGTCCGACCACGTCCGACCACGTCAGCTCCGGTCACCGTGCGCCAAATTCTGCCACTCCTCCAAATTTCGAAAATCTCTGCGTCCCCTTTTCGACCCCAGCATCAAATTTTTCCAAGCGCCGGAGGCGATCCCGGACAGTCCGGGTCGACTTCCCGCCAAACCTCACAAATTCCCGGAGGTCTGTTCAAATGGCAGCGGCCCCCAAGTTTCGCATTGACGTCGACATTCACAATCTCCTGATGCACTCCGCGCCCGGTCCCGTGGCGCTTCCCGAACCAAAAGGAATGACGCTCCCCGAGCCGGTGTTTCCACAGCATCCGGAAAAGTTAGAGGATCCCGGCCCTGCAACGCCACCGCTCAAGCGCAATTGGACTTGGCCGCAGGTCTATCACAAAATGCAGGGCTGGCTTTTTCCCTATGTACGCTCGCGCGTTATGCCTGGCGACTTCCATCCGATCACTTCCTACCTGTTCGTGGAATACAAGTGCAATCTCGATTGCTGGTATTGCTGGGCATTCAATAACAAAGTAAAAGGCATGACCGAAGATGTCGCCCGTCGATCGATTGATTGGCTTTATGACCACGGCTGCCGTGTGCTCGCCCTGATGGGCGGAGAGCCGCTGCTGCGACCGCAGTTCGCGCATAAAGTCTTATACTACGCGGCATAGAAGGGTTTCTGGATTTACGTTGGAACCAACGGCCGGCTGCTGCGTCCCGACGTTGCCGACCGGCTTGGAGATGCCGGCGTTTCAGTTTTTAATTTTGCGGTCGACGCCTGGGACGAAAAGCCCAGCCTGCCTAAAGCGGTCGTTCCGGTGCGCCAGCACCTCGAGCATCTCCTGAGAAAGCAATACGTCTACGGCTACATGGTGTTCTTCAACATGAATATCTGCCGCAATAACATGGACGATATCCGTCAGTTGACCGAGTATGCCCACGACCATCGGATTGCCACGGACTATCACATCAACGAAACACCGATGCTCGAGCAGGACGAACACTTCAAGCACCTTTCCGGTAATCCCACCTACATCCGTCCCGCAGACTGGCCGGAGATCGACTCGCTGGTCGATTGGCTGATCCAAAAGAATAAGGCCGGCTATCAAATGGTGAATTCGGTGGAGCGCCTGCAGGAGATCAAAGCATTCGTCCGAATGGCCAGCGGAGAAGAGCTGAAACGCGTCGGATGGAACGGCGACGGAACGGGCACCAACGGAGAGGTGGCTAAACACCTGGCGGGCACTCCCGGGATCGTTCAGCATGCCAACGGCGAAATGCACTTTGCCGAATGGAATTGCCGTGGTGGCCAGAACAACGTCATCATCCGGACCGATGGCACGGTCGCGCCCTGCTTCCCCATGTACGCATCGACCTTCGACTGGGGAAACATCGACGGGCACAAATTCGAGGCCGGACAGCTTAAGTCGATGAAGAGCACCTGCCAGCAGCATTGCTTCTCCACACTGAACCACAACCTCGCGTACTGTTACAACGATGCGCGGGTGATCAAGTTCGTCTGGACCAACCTCATCAGCAATCGCATGAAGGGAGGAGCAAGAAGTTTCGAGGATTAGCCAGAAAGGACGAACCAGAAGGGTCGGGTCCGGGAAATTAAAGATACGGGGCCAAGCTTTTGGTCACGATTCTTAGGACTTTTGTGTATGGACGCGGAGCCGGAAACGGGCTAAGATTTCTGGCATGCGCCTGTGAAGGCGCAAAGTCGAGCACCCCTCGTTCGACTGTGTGGGTTCAAGATTGGTAGGTGCAATATGAGCCCGAAAAGGTCCGCCGTGCGGCGGAGGTTTTCTCTTCTTCGATTTGCAATCGTTGTTGCGCCTCTTTTGATCGGAACGGTGCTCTACGGACAGGCGCGGCACAATCCAGTCGTCGGCTTAACACCCCCGATGCAGAACCCGGGGCCGTCATCTCTTGATTTGAACAATACGAATGTCACGACTGACGCCAGCGGCAAGACCGTCGCCACCAATGAATACGCCTGTTTTCTGCCACCTCTGAACTCGGTGCCGGCTGCCACCATCGGCGTCGTGGACCTGCGAGTACCCTGGAAGCCCCAGGCTGAATACCAGAGTGGCTGCGATGCTTTGCACAAAAAGAAGATCGCCGATGCCGAAAAGCATTTGCGAAAGGCAATCGAACAGTACGAAAAATATGCCGCCGCCTGGGTCTTGCTTGGTCAGTTGCTGGAGACTCAACAGAAACCGCAGGAGGCGCGCGACGCCTGCTCCAAGTCTCTCAATGCAAGTTCCAGCTACCTGCCCGCCTATCTTTGCTTAACCGACATTTCGGCGCGCCAGAAAAATTGGGACGATGCCTTGAAGTTCAGTGCGCGGGTGCTCGAACTTGATCCGACGACCAATGCTGTCGCTTACGCCTACAATGCCACCGCCAACTTGAATTTGCATCATCTGGCGGAAGCGGAGAAAAGCGCCCTGAAAGCACTGGAGATCGACGTCAGGAACAGCGAACCACGGGTCCATTTTCTGCTCGCCCAAATTTACGCCGCCAAAGGCGATCGTCAAAGCACGGCCGCGCAACTGCGCGAATACCTGAAATTCGCCAAAGATCCCGACGACGTCGCGATGGTCAAAAATAATTTGGCCAAGCTCGATGGCGACACGGCAAAATAATCTGATTGGGACGTTTGGTGGACCTGGCCCGGATCAAATCGCCGACCACTTCCATCGGCTGCGTTAGAATCCTGGCGAGCTCGCAACACCTCGCGTCAGGAGAAAACCCATGCATCCGGGTCCGGTAACCGATCTCAAGGCGTTCGTGCCTGCAAAAGATTCTGAAGTCTCCAGGAAGTTCTACACCGATCTCGGATTCACCATCAATTGGAGCAACGATCAGATCGCTGAGCTTCAGATCGGCTCTTTCCGATTTCTGCTACAGACCTTCTACGTAGCTGAGCATGCGGGCAATTTCATGATGAGCCTGGCCGTCGAGGATGCCGATGCCTGGTGGGAGCACATCCAGCGCCAGGAGTTCACCAGGAAGTATCCCGGCATTATGTGCAAGCCTCCGGAGATGCAGCCGTGGGGTATTCGGGTGCTCTACCTGAGTGATCCTAGCGGAGTCCTGTGGCACATCACGGATATGCGTAAGTCGTAGGCTCGGGCTCTGGGAACCGGCGCACCCTCGGGAGTTTGGGACTGCTTGCCGAAGCGCCAAGACTGCCAGTTATGACACAACGCATGACACAAGTCGGCCGTGGCGATTCACTGTGCCTAAGTTGTTGGGAGATTTGGTGGAGCTGGTCGGGATCGAACCGACGACCTCCCCGGCAAGGCCGGGGCGCGCTCAGGTTTGAACTCTGCTGCCGTTTATCAGCTCTTCAATGGAACGGTGGGATTTCCAGTTCTTAATCTGCCGCTCGCGCCGTCGGGCCTCAGATAAAGAAGTGAACTGTTCTTGATACACCAATGTCCAAGGTCCTCGACCTCGGGTTGAAAGTGTCTGACCGCGCTGGTGTCCGCCAATCGAAGGAGTGGCTGTTCCGCACAGCCGATATAGAATTTTCCGGAGCTTGCGCTTTGCAGGATGTAAACGGCGGGCATTAGGTCGAAGATGGTGGACCTGGTCGGGATCGAACCGACGACCTCTTCCATGCCATGGAAGCGCGCTCCCAGCTGCGCCACAGGCCCACATAATTCAGAACCGAATTTCGAAGAACGTTCTGAAGAAAGCTCCAACCCGAGTTTCAGACGGCGTTCCGAACCACGTTCAAGAACTTCCAACAGCGTCCAAGAACCCAAACGACGTTCCAGAACCAAGAAAGCAGCAGGAACAAAAGGTTAACAATCAATTCTCGCCCAGCTTTCCCCCTGCGTCAAACTCATCTAGGATATTAAGGCAAACCGAAGGTACGTAATCGGAGCCCCATGTCGACCTTGCAGAAGAATGCCTCCCCAATCAGGTGCCGGAACATTCGTCGCCGGCGCGGTGTGTTGCGCTTAGCCAAATTCGGAACAGTGGTCACGCTGGTGGCTGCTGGACTCGTGCCAGTCCCCGCTCAGGATACGCCCGGATCGCCCTCCACATCCTCAGCCCCCGTAGCCTATAGGTCGGTGAGCGAGCTCAACGCTATTCTCGATCAGCTAAAATCGACGGCTACCGCGATGCAGGCCGATGTCGAGAAAATGCGCATCGAGAAGTGGAAGACCGACGCTTCCAACAAACGCCAGACTCAGGCTAATGCGGATTCGATTCGCCGCAATCTCCAGTCGGCATTGCCCGAGATCATTTCGCAGGTCAATGCTTCGCCCGAGGATTTGTCGGCAACTTTCAAGTTGTATCGCAATCTGGATGCTCTCTACGACGTGTTTGGCTCGGTGGTCGAATCAGCCGGAGCCTTCGGATCGAAAGATGAATTTCAAGGCCTCAGCAATGACATGACCGCCCTCGAAAGCGCGCGGCGGTCTCTGGGCGAGCGGATGCAGAAGCTCGCGGGCGCGAAAGAGGATGAACTCGCACGCCTGCGCGCGCAGGTAAAGGCGCTCAGCGCCGCGGCTCCGCCACCTCCGCCAAAGAAGATTATCGTGGACGACACCGAGCCACCGAAGAAACCTGCGGCGAAGAAGAAGACGACGAAATCAGGGACTACCAACTCGAGTGCACCCGCGAAAAAGCCGACCACACCGGCGCAACCCGCGGCTACATCAACTGCACCTCCCAACCAATAAAGGAACGGAACGTGTGGCGCGGGTGCCCCCAACCCGCGCTGCCGGCACCGGTTTAGACGCTCCGCGGGCGAGGACGCCCGCGTCACAGAACCCTTATCCCATCCGTTTACTCAACAAAATGCTGGGCTTACGTCTGGAACCCCGGGGCCCTCGCCGGGGTCTAAGTAACTAAGCGGGAAATCAATAGGAATGCCTCCACCCAAGAAGATTCCCGTCCGTTTGGGCGTAGTGATCTTATAATTAGGCCAACGCCATCATGGCGGGGAGTTGGCAAATTGGGCGATTTCGCTGGCGCTATCGGAGCCCGACTCGAAGAATCGGCCGTCATTGCAGAATTGAAGGCCGGCTCCGAGGTGGCCTATGCGTGGCTCATTGGCGAATTTCATCAGCCTATTTATGGCCTCATTTACCGCATCGTCAATGATCCATCCGACGCGGCGGATACTACCCAAGAGGTATTTCTAAAAGTCTTCCGCGGGATGAAGCACTTCCACGGCGGGTCGACCCTGAAGACCTGGATTTACAGAATTGCGCTGCATGAGGCTTCGAATCGGCGGCGCTGGTGGTTCCGGCACAAAGCTCAAGAAACGCCGATTGATCCGATCGAGGGGAACGACATTGAGTTTCCCATGGAGACGCGGCTGGTTGATCGCGGCGAGTCACCGTTTGAGCAGTTCGCGCACAGTGAAGTGCAGAGCGTCGTCGCAGACGCGCTAACGCATGTGCCCGAGCCCTACCGGACCGCGATCATCTTGCGTGATCTGGAAGAAATGTCGTACGACGAGATTGCCGAAGTCTTGCAAATCTCGCTCGGAACGGTGAAGTCGCGCATTACGCGCGGGAGAGATGCTTTGCGCAAAAAGCTGGCAGCATACGTTCGCGAAGTCGGTCCGGAGTTGGGCTTGGTCGCTCCCGCCGGACAGGGCTCAGCAGAGCACTGCTCTGCTGACCAACGCTCTGAAAGTCGCGGCTCGGCGAGTCAAGATCAGAGTTTGAGTGGGGGTAGAGAGGTTGAGGTGACGCCATGAAGTGCGCCGAGTACAAGAGGCTGCTTTCTCCGTATCTCGACGGCCAGGTGAGTGGGGCCGAGATGTTTGCGCTTCAGAATCACATGAAGGAGTGTGCGAGTTGCGAGCGCGAGTACGCCGAGGTGCAGCGGACGTTGCAGCTGATTGTGGCGCTGAATAAATCTAAGGCCAAGGCGCCCGCCGATCTGCCCTTGCGGCTCCGTCTCGCAATTTCGAGCGAGTCGGCTCAGGCGCGCCGTCGTCGTTTTGAAGGCGCCATGGTCCGGCTGAGCAATGCGATCAATGCTTTTATGGTTCCGGCAACCGCGGGCGCTCTCACTGCTGTTTTGATTTTTGGGATTCTGCTTGGCTTCTTTGCGCTACCTGAGCAGCTGCGTGCGAGTTCCGACGTTCCATTGATGCTCTACATCGGCCCGCAGTTAAAGCAGTCGGTATTCGGTACATCGCTCGGCACCGTGGGAGAAGATTCGGTCGTAATCGAGGCCTACATCGATGCCAACGGACGAGTCGAGGACTACAAGATCCTGTCGGAATCTGACGACGCGAAAGCCGAGCTGCCGGAGGTAAAGAATCTGCTGATCTTCACGACCTTCAGTCCGGCGCTTTCCATGGGCGTGCCGATTCCGAGCCGCGCTGTCATCTCCTTTTCAAAGATCAGCGTCAAGGGGTAGGGGTTCTCAGTTGTCAGTTTTCAGCTACTCCCCGCCGGATACTGCCTCGTGCCCGGTTTGTGTGTTTAGCAGCCACTTCAAGACTTGGACTGCAACGCCCGGTTCCATGGGAATTAACTGACAACTGAAAACTGACAACTGACAACTGAGAACTCTCGTTTGACCTCCCGAATGGCAAGTTCGTAAACTACTCTGAGTCCTATTGCGCCGCAGTCTTGGAGGAGTTTCCTGGCCCAGCGTTCCCTATTTGCGTCGGTTTTGAGCCTTGCCCTGTTGCTGACGCCCTGCGGATGGTCGCAGGGGCACCCCTCGGTTTCCCTCGAGACCAGCGAAACGCTCTTCACGGTTCTGACCACCATCAACACCTGCGGATACGATCAGGAACTCGATTCCTCCGATGCCCTACGCGCCCATATCCGCAATGAAGTCACCAAGACGATTGAGACCACGCCCGGAGCCGACAAAGTTGTCGCGCCCATGTGCGAGTTCTACAAGCATCACCGCGTGGGCGATGTCGCCTCCGCGCATGACCTTTCGCAGTATGTCTCGCTCGCGCTCTACCTCGGAGATCCCCCGGCCTTTAGCCCCAAACTGAAGCCAGAAGAGTTGCCTCCCGATGCGGCGGGAGTGGTCGACATCGTCCCCCTGATGAAGGCTTTCTACGACAAGATCGGGTTGCATGCCATCTGGTTGCACAATCGCGCGCGCTATCAGGATCTGATCGAGGTCTATCACGAACCGCTGTCGAAGATGACCTTCGACACCGAGATTTACCTGAAGCTGCCCTCGGCGGGTTACCTCGGACGGCAATTCACCGTATACATCGACGCGATGGGCGCGCCATCGCAGACCAACGCACGTAATTACGCATCTGACTATTTCGTGGTGTTTTCGCCAACGTCGGGCACCGCGATCAAGATGCAGCAGATTCGTCATACCTATCTCCACTATCTGCTGGATCCCCTGGCACTGAAGAGCAACCTGTCGATGAATCGGCTTCAGCCCTTGCTCATCTCGGTGCAATCCGCCCCCATGGATGATGCGTTCAAGACCAGCATCTCGCTGCTGGTGACCGAATGCATGATCCGCGCCATCGAATTGCGGACCGACTCCACTAAGAACGAAGATCAACGCAAGCAAGCCCTGAACGACGACGATAGCGACGGCTACGTCCTGACGCGCTCGTTCTACGATGAGCTGGCAGCCTTCGAGAAAGATCCCAGTGGTTTGCGCAACGCGTATCCCGGACTGCTCGCCGGAATTGACGTCGGCAAAGAGGCCAAGCGCGCCAAGACGATCGCGTTTGCGAACGAGGCCGCTCCCGAGTTGCTGCGCGCGGCGCGGCAGAAAAGTTCGCATCTCCTCATGCACGCCGAGCGAGAGTTGGCGGACGGCAATCCGAAACTGGCCGAACAACTGGCCAAGCAGGCGCTCGAGGAACAGGATGACGATCCGGGACGGGCGATGTTTGTGCTGGCGCAGGTGGCCTCCATGAATCGCGACATGGAAGGCGCGCGCACTTATTTTCAGCGCGCGCTTGAGAGCACTCACGAACCCAAGGTAATCGCGTGGTCGCATATTTACCTGGGTCGCATTTTCGATTTAAATGAAGACCGCGATTCTGCCGTGAACGAATATCACGCCGCGTTGACCGCGGCGGGCACGGTAGTTCCGGAGGCAAAACTGGCCGCCGAGCGCGGACTCCAGCAGCCGTACGAGCCTGCGATTCCGAAACAGCCCGAGTGAAGACTCGGCGCGCGATTGCCGAATTCCAGTACTACATGGTCGGCAGAGGTTTTTAGGTTCTAAAGTTTCACGGCGTCCAGACCGCGCAGCGCTCGCGAGATGATTTCGCGAGGTGATAAAGTAATTGGTCGCCCAACAGATTTTTTGAACTGCGTTAAAAACGACCGCCTTGAAACGTCGAGGCCATTGAGCGCCTCGATGATGGAGACAGCATGAAGAGAACAGGACTTATTCTGGTAATTCTGAGCATCGCGGTTTTCGCCGCCGCTCAAAGCGCCGTGGCTCAGAGCACCGGAGCGGCCC
>JBAWBE010000361.1:0-9153 GCA_049589635.1 Terriglobales bacterium | reverse complement strand
GATTTACGACGGAATCTGGGTCGGGAAGAACTCCCTGGTTCCGCAGGTCGACGGAATCCGTAGGGACCTCATCGAACAGATGCGTAAAATCAAGGCGCCGGTCGTCAGGTTCCCGGGCGGATGCTTTGCCGACAGCTATGACTGGCGCGACGGAGTTGGCCCGCCCGAGAAACGTCCCAGGCGTACTAATTTCTGGGAAGGCGTCGAGTCTAAGGACGGTAATGCCACCCATAAGTACGATCCAAATCAATTCGGCACCAACGAGTTTGTCCATTTCTGCAAACTAATCGGTAGCCAGCCCTATCTTGCCGCTAATCTACGCAGCTTGCCGGCGCTGGAGTTCGATCGCTGGGTGGAATACTGCAACTCTCCCGCGGGCAGTACAACCTTGGCGGATCTGCGCGCGAGCGGAGGATATCCCGAGGCCTTCGGAGTGCGCTATTGGGGAGTCGGTAATGAGTCATGGGGATGCGGCGGAAATTTCACCGCGCAGGAATACGCCGCTGAATTTCGTCGTTTTGCCGCGTGGGTCCCTCGATATGGAATGGAGCTTTCCCTTGTCGCGTCCGGGCCAAATGACGACAACTGGGATTGGACGCGCGGCTTCCTGGAGGAGATTCTGCGCAAAGGTCCGGGCCAACTGCGCTCGATTTATGGCTTGGCACTTCATTATTACGCGTGGAACCTGAGTCGCGGCCGTACCCGCGATTGGAACGAAGGCAAAGGTGACGCCATAAAATTCGATGCGGTGGATTGGTATGAACTTCTCCGCCAAGGCCAGGTGATCGAGTCATTGATCGAAGGCCACTGGCAGGTGATGGGCGAATTCGACCGCGAGCATCGCATCAAACTGGTTGTCGACGAATGGGGCCCGTGGTACCGGCCGGGGAGCGACGCCACGCCGGGAAATATTCTGGAACAGATTCCGACGCTCCGCGATGCGGTTTTCAGCGGTCTGACGCTGGATATCTTCAACCATCATCCGGAAAAAATCGCGATGGCTAACTGTGCGCAATTGATCAACTGTCTTAACAGTCTCTATCTGGCCCATGAAGACAACTTTTGCGTAACTCCGGTCGGTCACGTTTTCGAAATGTATTCGGCCCACCAGGGCGGACAGTCTCTGCGCACTGTCTTTTCCTCGCCGCAAATTCGCTATGATCGCGACGGCAACCAGGCAACGTTCCCGGGACTCAAAGGCTCAGCCTCATTGCATGACAAAGAGTTGACGCTCACGGTCGTAAACCCGCACATCAGTGAAGCGAAAAACGCGGAGATTGCAATTAGGGGCGCAACCGTCCACGCGGCCTCCGCGATAGTACTGACACACTCCGACATTCACGCGCATAACACGTTCGCGCAACGTGAGGTGGTGGTTCCAAAGACTCAAATGGTTGCGGTCCAACGAGCAGCGGCCACCCTCACTTTTCCGGCAGCTTCCGTAACAAAGATCACTCTGACCGTGGCCTAGAGGGCGACGCAACAGGGCCTCAAATGGGTAGGCAAACGTTTGCTGTTGTGATCCGAATTGTAACTGGCCTATGGTAAGATGCTGGCTAATTCTTGGTCCGTGCGCATGGACATTCGCGAAATCGCCCGCCGAGCGAAAGTCTCCACCGCTACCGTATCTCGCGCCATCAATCATGTTCCAACGGTCGATCCTCAACTCGCCAAACGGGTATGGAAGATCATCGATGAGCTAGGCTACTTCCCCAATACCCAGGCGCGAGCCCTGGTCTCCGGACGGAGCCGGATTTTTGGCCTGATCGTTTCCGAGATTACGAATCCATTTTTCCCGGAGATCGTGCAGACCTTCGAGAACCTCGCGGTCGAGAACAACTACGAAATTCTGCTCACTTCTACTGTGCACGATCCAAAGCGGATGGAATCATCCGTGCGGCGCATGATTGAGCGCCGCGTCGATGGCGTGGCGATTCTGACATTCGGCATGGAAGACACATTGCTGAACCATCTGCGTTTCCGGAAAGTCCCAATTGTGTTCGTCGACGTCGGGCCGAACGCTCCGGGGATCATCAACATTCGCATCAATTATTTGAATGGAATCCGCCAGGCAGTGCAGCATTTGGCTGCACTCCGGCACAAGAACATTGCGTTTATTACCGGTCCAACCAATTTAAAATCGGCCATATCGAGACGATCCGCCTTTCAGACGGCGATGTCGGAAATCGGGCTTCCCTCGGATCTGATGGTTGAAGGAAACCATCGCATGGACGGCGGGATGCGAGCCCTGATGGAATTCAACAAGTTGCGCGCCCGGCCGACAGCGGTCTTGTGTTCCAACGACATGACCGCGATTGGCGTCTTGCGAGAGGCGTACGACCAGGACATCAAGATACCGGACGAGCTTTCCGTCATTGGGTTCGACGACATACGGCTGGCCGAATTCACGATTCCTCCCTTGACCACGGTGCAGATGTCACAGATGGAACTGGCGAAAACGGCGTTTCACGCTCTATTGAGCGAAGTGCAACGCGAATCGCCGTCGACCGAACGTATCGAGTACGACCTCAATACCAGCCTCGTGCTGCGACGTTCTACAGCGCTGGCGCGGACTGGAAATCAGGCCGCGAAACCACGTAAAGCGATGTAGGGTAGCGAACGACACAAATTTCGATCTCGCGGGCGCTAAGGGGAGTTTTACCCCTGTTAAAGTAATTGACAACCGATACTGGGATGATCTAGATTTCGCTAGTTCCAAGTAAACGATTACTTGCTTGCTGCCTCGAGGCGAGAGACAATACCCATCTATGCTTCAGCGTTTGCGAGAACAAGTCCTTGAAGCCAACCTGGAACTGGTGCGACGAGGCCTTGTCCTCTACACTTTCGGCAATGCTAGCGGCATCTCTCGGCAAGAAGGTTTGGTGGTAATCAAGCCGAGCGGCGTTCCCTACAAGGACTTGAGGCCCGAACATATGGTCGTTACCGACCTCGAGGGCAAGACAGTGGATGGACATCTGAGGCCTTCGTCCGATTTGCCAACTCATCTTGTCCTTTATAACAAGTTCCCATCTATTGGCGGGATCGCACACACTCATTCCGAATATGCTACCGCTTGGGCGCAAGCCCGCAAGCCCATTCCCTGTTTCGGCACAACCCATGCGGATTATTTCCATGGCGAGATTCCAGTGACTCCCGAAATGACTGATTCCGAAATCGCCGACGACTACGAAAAGCAGACCGGCGATGTCATCGTTCGCGCCTTGGAATCAACCGATCCATCGGCGACAGCCGGCATCCTGGTTGCCAACCACGGGCCATTCGCGTGGGGCCCAGATGTTCGAGCCGCGGCCCACAACGCGGCCATTCTCGAATCGATTGCACGGATGGCCTATCTCACTCTCGGCATCAATGCGGCTGCACAACCCGTGGGCAGTGCGCTCCACGACAAGCACTATCTACGAAAACATGGCAAGAACGCCTATTATGGGCAGGCTCAGGATAAAGATAAGAATAACAAACACTAGGGATAAGCCATGACGCCACAGTTAGCGCTCGGAGTGCCAAGTCAGCTGGTGCATCTGTCACCGGTTGATGTGGTGATCGTGGTTTTTTATTTTGTCCTGGTGCTCTCGATCGGCTGGTATCTAAAAGGGCGCGCCAACACCGGCGAAGATTTCTTCATGGCGGGACGCGAGATGACGGCGTGGGTCGCCGGTCTCAGTTTTCTCTCCGCCAACCTCGGCGCGCTTGAATTGATGGGCTGGGCGGGATCAGCCTACCAGTACGGCATTCTGGCAACGCACTGGTATTGGATCGGGGCCATCCCGGCGATGCTGTTCCTCGCTCTGGTCATGATGCCGTTCTACTACATTTCCAAAACTCACTCGGTACCAGGATATTTAAAGCTGCGTTTTGGGGAGTCGAGCCGCGCGCTATCAGCGGTGTCGTTCGCTTTCATGACCGTACTCATGAGCGGCGTCAACATGTTTGCCATGGCCAAGGTCATGCAGATCGTACTCGGCTGGGATATTAATTTCAGCATCTGGGTGTCGTCGCTGACGGTGGCGATTTATGTGACGCTCGGGGGCCTGCGCTCGGCCATCTTCAATGAAGTGTTGCAGTTCTTCTTGATCTGGGCGGGCGCGCTGCTGATTCCGATTCTTGGCTTGTACGAAGCAGGCGGCTGGACGAATCTTAAGCTCGAGATCACGCAGCGAGCCTCGGCACAGTACGTTCATCTCTGGTCGGGCCTCGGATCATTCACCGACAATCCGATGGGCATTCACTGGACCGGCATTGTATTTGGCCTGGGCGCAATTATTTCGATGGGTTACTGGACGACCGACTTTCTGGTGGTGCAGCGGATTCTGGCGGCCAAGGATATTCGCAGTGCGGAGATGGCGCCCATCATCGGTGCCGGCTTCAAGATGATGGTGCCGTTCATCGTAATCCTGCCTGGATTGCTGGGGTTGGCAGTGTTGCCGGAGAAACTCGTTCCGGAATCAATGGCTGCAGCCACCGGAGCGCACAGCTATAACGACGTTCTACCGCTGATGCTGGCCCGCTATTGCGGCCCGGGCTTGCTTGGCCTGGGAGTAACGGCGCTGATCGCGGGCTTCATGTCGGGCATGGCGGGCAACGTCAGCGCGTTCACGACAGTGTGGACTTATGACATCTACCGGCCGTTTATCAACAGTAAGGGCAGCGATCATCATTATGTGAACATGGGGCGCTGGACGACGGTGATCGGAGTCCTTATCAGCGTCGGCACGGCATATCTCGTAATGCAATTCGCGAGCATCATGGATTACGTGCAGGCGCTCTTCAGCTTTTTCATTGCACCGCTGTTCGGCACGGTCGTGCTGGGAATGCTGTGGAAACGGGCGACGGGCGCGGGCGGATTCTGGGGCTTGCTGTGCGGAACACTTTCTTCGATCAGCATGTGGGCGTGGGTAAAGGTCGATCCCACGGCCCTTCGCTATGTGGCGCTCTCGCCGCACGCCAAAGGCTTGGCGCAGGATATGTATCAGGCGCTGTGGTCGTTCGTGGTGTGCGTAACGGTGACGGTAGTAGTAAGTCTGGCGACGAAGCCGATGCCAGACAGCCAACTCACGGGATTGGTGTATGGGCTGACGGAAGTGCCGGCGATCGGCGATGTGCCGTTGTATCAGAAGCCGCTGTTCTGGGCGGCGGTGGTCACGGTGGTGTTCTTCATTCTGAATATTATTTTCTGGTAGGAATCGTTTGCTCGGCCAAAGTGTTTGCTTGGTCGATCGCGGGGCGAGGAGACACGCGCAATGATTTCGATCTGGTTTTTTATCGGCATATCGCTGGCGGTAAATGGAGCGCTGATTCTGGCGGCGGGGATTTATCAGCTGATCGATCCGCCCGAGCATCCGGGAGTGGTGCTGTTCCAGTTGCATGCGAACGTATGGTGGGGCGCAGCCCTGCTGT
The DNA here is from genome assembly GCA_049589635.1 of Terriglobales bacterium. Classification (GTDB taxonomy): domain Bacteria; phylum Acidobacteriota; class Terriglobia; order Terriglobales; family Acidobacteriaceae; genus Acidiflorens. The sequence goes on along the minus strand of JBAWBE010000361.1, from coordinate 3,738 downwards.
TGTTTGGTCTTATTTATTGTGTCCGCTTCGCGCCCAAGCGTAAAGCATGAGGCGTGACAGGGAGTGATTGGCCCGTGAAGCATAAGAAGATGGTTTTCGGAGTCATTGTCGGCAACCGGGGATTTTTTCCCGATCATCTAGCCAAGAGTGGGCGAGAAGAAATCCTGCGCGTTCTCGGGGCAGCCGACATCGAGGCGGTAGCATTGACTCCTGAGGAGAGCAAGTACGGAGCGGTCGAGACGCGGGAAGAATCGCGGCGCTGCGCGGAACTGTTCAAGCGCAATCGCGAGCGCATCGATGGAATCATCGTCACCTTGCCCAACTTCGGCGAGGAGCGGGCCATCGCCGACGCCTTGCGCCTGGCCGATCTCCATGTTCCGGTACTAATTCAAGCGACCCCAGACGATCCCGCAAAGATGGCGATTGCTTTCCGTCGCGACAGCTTCTGCGGAAAAATGTCGGCGTGCAACAATCTGCGGCAATACGGCATTCCCTACTCGATCACGACTCTACATACGGAAAGTCCCGACTCTTCGGAGTTTGCCAAAGACCTGGCATGGTTTGCGGCCGTGTGCCGCGTGGTCAAGGGGTTCCGTAATCTGCGAGTTGGCGCGATCGGCGCGCGTCCCGCCGCATTCAATACGGTGCGTTACAGCGAAAAGATTCTGGAATCGCAGGGCATCTCGATCGAGACGCTCGATCTTTCTGAAGTGCTCGGGCGCATCGATCGCATGAAGGACAGCGATGAGCACGCGCAATCGAAGTTGGCGGCGATCCAAAAGTACGTGGATGCGAGCAACGTGCCGGCACCGGCTTTAATGAAGATGGCAAAACTGGGAGCCGTCGTTGACCAGTGGATGGCTGCCACCGAGGTCACGATCACCGCGGTCCAATGCTGGACCTCGATTGAAGAAAATCTGGGCGTCGTGCCCTGCACCATCATGAGCATGATGAGCAACGAACTGCTGTCAAGCGCATGCGAGGTGGATATCTGCGGAGTGCTGGGAATGCACGCCCTCCAGCTTGCTTCCGGAAGCCCATCCGCTCTGCTCGATTGGAACAACAACTATGGATCGGATCCGAACAAAGCTGTCTGTTTTCATTGCTCCAATTTGCCCAAGCATTTCTTCCGCTCGGTGAAGATGGACTTTCAGCAAATTATCGCGGGCACGGTCGGCAAGGAGAACACTTACGGAACCTGCGTCGGCGTAATCAAGCCGGAAAAGATGAGCTTCGCGCGCTTTTCAACCGACGACACGGCCGGCAAGATGCGGGGCTACGTCGGCGAGGGACGGTTCACCGACGATCCACTGAATACTTTTGGCGGCGCGGGCGTAGTCGAGATCGCGCAGATGCAGAAGCTGCTGCGCTACATCTGTGAGAAAGGCTTCGAACATCATGTAGCCGCTAATCTTTCGGCGCATTCATCGACCTCGGCTGCGGCGGTGCACGAAGCGGCCACTCGTTACCTGGGCTGGGATATGTACTGGCACGGTCGAGACAACGGAGCCTGCTGATGGCGATCGTGGCGGGAGTCGATTTCGGAACGCTCAGTGTGCGCGTGTCGGTAGTCGACAGCGAGCGCGGCGTGCTGGCGTCCGCCGTTCAGGAATATCCGCTGCATCGCAAGCGTGAAGATCCGGAATACGCGACCCAATCCCACGAAGATCACATGCGCGCGCTCGCCGCCGCCACTCGCGAAGCGGTGAGTAAAGCGGGCATCTCCGGCGATCAGGTCGAGGCGATTGCACTCGACACGACCGGCTCGTCAGTCATACCCGTCGACAAAAATATGCAGCCGCTAGGCGAGTATTACTTGTGGTGCGATCACCGCGCCAAAGGCGAAGCGGCCGAGATCACGGAAGCGGCTCATCGGGAAAAGCTCGAAGCGATTCGATGGTGCGGCGGCGTGTATTCGTCAGAGTGGGGATTTTCAAAGCTGCTGCACTGGCTGCGCCACAATCCAGACAAGCGGACAGAATTCGCCTCCGCTTTCGAGCATTGCGACATGGTCGCGGCCGCGCTCTGTGGCGTTACCGATCCTAAGAACGCAAAACGCAGCATTTGCGCGATGGGCCACAAGTGGCTCTGGAACCGGCAACTCGGCGGGCTTCCGCCGGAAAGTTTCCTGGTGAAGGTGGATCCACTCTTAAAGGGCGTTCGCGAGAAACTCGATGGCGAGTACGCCACATCCGATCAGATCGCGGGAACGCTATCCTCGTTCTGGGCTGAAAGATTGGGACTGAAGCCGGGCATCCCGATTCCCGTGGGAGCGTTCGACGCGCATTGGGACGCGATCGGCGCGGGTTGTCGCACCAATGACATGGTGAACGTCATCGGCACCTCGACCTGCATCATCGGAATCACACCGTCGGTGAGCCTCGTTCCTGGCGTCTGCGGCGTCGTTCAAGGCAGTGTCCACCCACAGCGCACAGGGATCGAAGCCGGGCTTTCGGCGGTGGGCGACATCTTCAGCGCAATTGCATCGCGGGCCGGAACGAACGTGGCGGCGCTGAGCGCGGGTCTCGAAAATTATGTAGCTGGGCAAACTGGCTTGCTACGTATGACCTGGGACAATGGCGACCGCACCGTGCTGGTCAATCCCAACCTGCGCGGCATCACACTGGGATGGAACCTGCAGAGCACAAGTAAAGACGAGTTGTTCGCGGCGATCGAAGGGACCGCATTTCATACCCGCGTGATCCTCGACCGCATGGCCGCGAATGGCGTGAGCATCCGGCGGGTGATCAATGCCGGAGGTATTCCGCAAAAGAACGACGTGCTCAACCAGGTCTACGCCAATGTACTGGGGCGTCCCGTGCTGGTCCCAAGTAAGAGTGTGGTCAGTCTTGGGTCGGCAATCTTTGCGTTTATAGCCGCGGGTACTTTCAGGACAATCGAAGAAGCGCAGGATAAGATTTGCCCGGGGCACAGGACGTTCAATCCCGATAGCCAGGCGCAACAGACATACGAAGACCTCTATCCTATATACAGCCGCCTGTATTTCAGTCTGGGCCAGCCGACGAACGCCAGCGGCTTGGGAGACGTGTTGCCAACTTTGATCGCGGTGGCAGAGGCCGCGATACGCCAAGTGACGGCGTTGACAACGTAGAACTTAAGGAGAAGCGATGGGAGTTCGGGACGTCCTCAAGCGGATCGTAGTTGGCGCAGTAGTATTCGCAGCGGTTAGCATAATCGCGGAGGCCAAGACAAAAGTGACAAGTCAGCCGTTTGGAAAGCTGCCGGATGGCACCCCGGTGGAAATTTATACGCTGAGCGACGGCGCATTCGAAGCTCGAATTGCGACTTATGGCGGAGTCGTAGTCTCGCTGATGGCGCCCGACCGCAACGGCAAGACGGCAGATGTGGTGCTCGGTTTCGATGATCTCGACGGATATGTCGCCAACTTCAATGGCTCAGCTGACGCCTACTTCGGAGCCCTAATTGGCCGTTATGCGAATCGAATCGCGCGCGGCAGCTTTACCCTGGATGGGCACAAATACTCTCTTCCCCTGAACAATGGCCCGAACACCCTGCACGGCGGACCCCACGGATTCAACAACGTTGTCTGGAAGGCGAAGTCGATCGCGGACGGAGTGGAACTCAGTTATCTGAGCAAGGACGGAGAGGCGGGATATCCGGGTAATCTGACAGCTACAGTCCGTTACACATTGGTGAAAGGGGATCTGCGGATTGAGTATTCCGCCACGACCGACAAAAACACAGTCGTGAATTTAA
>JBAWBE010000360.1:0-1724 GCA_049589635.1 Terriglobales bacterium | reverse complement strand
GACCAGAAACGATTGCGCGAGCAGGGCTTGGCGGCGATCCGCGAATCCGTGCTCCCAACTTATGTGAAATTCACAACCTTCGTGCGTGAAGAGTACGCCCCGAAAGGCCGCACCGAGCCGGGTTTGTGGTCCCTCCCTGATGGTCCTGAGCGTTACGCCTTCCGCGTGAAAGACAGCACCACCACCGATCTCTCGCCGGAAGAAATTCACCAGATCGGTCTGGCTCAGGTCAAAGAAATCGAAGCCCGCATGCTCCAGGTCGTGAACCAGCTCGGCTATAAAGATCTCAAGAGCTTCAGCGCGTCCCTTCCAACCAACCCCAAGGTTCACGTACACTCCCGCCAGGAGATTCTCGACCTCTATCAAAAATACATCGACCAGATGTACTTGAAGCTGCCCGCTATGTTCGGCCGTCTCCCCAAAGCCAGAGTGGAAGTTATGTCCATTGGGGAATACAGCGAGAAGGATAATGCCACACACTATGTTCAGGCAGCACAGGATGGCTCTCGCCCCGCTCACGTTATGGTTAACACAGGCAACTTCGAGAAAGGCACCACGCTCGACATTGAAACCACCGCTTACCACGAAGGTATCCCCGGCCACCACCTGCAGATCGCCATTGCCCAGGAACTGCCGCAACTCCCACCCTTCCGCCGGAACGAGTATTACACCGCCTACACTGAAGGTTGGGCTCTCTACTCGGAGCGCTTGGGCAAAGAAGTTGGCTTCTACCAGGATCCCTACAGCTATTACGGCCACCTGCAGGATGACATGCTCCGCGCCATCCGCCTGGTCGTCGACACCGGATTCCACTACAAACACTGGACGCGCCAGCAGGTCGTCGATTTCTTCCACGACCATTCAGCCATAGACGAAGCCGAGGTGCAGAGCGAGACCGACCGTTACATGGCCTGGCCGGCCCAGGCACTGGGATACAAGATTGGTCAGCTCGAGATCTTAAAGCTGCGCCAGTATGCCAAGGATCAATTAGGGGATAAGTTAAGCCTAAGTAACTTCCACGACGAGGTGCTGGGCGCCGGCGCTCTGCCGCTGGATGTTCTGTCGACCCGAGTCCACGAGTGGGTAGCGACGCAAAAGGCAAGTGCCTCCGTAACGCCGCTAATGCAGCAACAAACAGTGGGCAATTGACGCTGCATCAAAAAGTAGGTAATATAACTACTTTAGGTCATTATGGAAAAAGCGATTTCGGCATCCGATGCGAACCGCAAATTCTCTCAACTCCTCCGGGAGGTAAAAGAGGGGCGAACTTACGTGGTGACAAGCCACGGCAGGCCCGTAGCCCGCATCGCGCCAATCGAGTCGAAAGAGGGCAAAGTTGGCGATTCGCCCGCGTGGGCTGCATTGATGCGCCGCTTGCGTCGCCAACGGGTTGTTAACATCGGTCCCTGGACAAGGGATGAACTATACGACAGAGACTAAGAAGTTGAGGCTGGCTCTCGATACCAATATTCTTGTCTACATTGAGGGCGTTAACGGTATTTCGCGCCAGCGCAATGCCACCCAGACGGTAGCGAAGCTGCCACGCGGAAATACGTTCGTTCCAGCACAAGTTTTGGGAGAACTTTTTCGGGTGCTAGTGGGAAAAGCAAAGTTTCCGCGTGAAAAAGCCCGTGCAACGATCATAAATTACCTCGAACTCTTTCCTATCATCGACACCTCGCCAGCAATCCTGAAGTCCGCAGCAGATCTGTCGGTTAATCACC
>JBAWBE010000359.1:0-5524 GCA_049589635.1 Terriglobales bacterium | reverse complement strand
GAATTTGATGATGGGAGTATTGTTCTAAGGAGCACAGCTACTAGATTCTAGCTACTAACTTGGAGCGACTGCTTGCTGGTGGCCGGAAACAGGCGACTCGGGGCCCGGAGATGAAATTCATCACTGAGAGATGACGCGCGGAAGCAAACTGGCTGTCGGACTGATGTTGTCGGCGTGTGCGGCGGGATTGTGCGCGCAGACGACCACCGTGCGCGGACGCGTTGAAGTCGCGGCGGAAGCGCCGCAGAACGAGAACACGCAGATCGAGAACAAGGCAGCGGGTAAAGCAACAGCAGGCGAGGGAAAAGGGCACCATGGATCGATTCCTGCGACAGTGGTGTGGTTGACTCCGGCTCCAGGCAGCGGAGTAGAACTCGATCCGCCGAAGCCGAATGTGGGCGGCAACGCGCGCCTGGTGCAGAAGAACAAGAGTTTTGAGCCGCGCATTCTGGTTGTTCCGGCGGGGTCGATGGTGGAGTTTCCGAATCGCGATCCCTTCTTTCACAATGTGTTCTCACTGTTTGAAGGAAAGCGATTTGACTTGGGTCTTTATGAAGCGGGAACGACGCGCACGGTGCGCTTTGATCGTGCGGGCATCAGCTACATTTTCTGCAACATTCATCCTGAGATGAGCGCGGTCATCATCACGGTGTCAACGCCGCTGTATGCGATCGCGAATGACGACGGAGTGGTGAATATAGCGAGCGTCCCCTATGGGCGCTACTTACTGCATATCTGGAGCGAGGGCATGGGGCCGGATAACGAAAAGACGCTGACACGCGAAGTTACGATCGGAGAAGGATCGGCGGCGCTGGGAGTGATTCGCGTTCCGGAGGCTAACGGCCAGCACATGGCGCACAAGAATAAATATGGACGCGAGTATGACGAGCCTACGCCGGATAGTTCGGTTTATCAGCAGCAGCGTTGAGGATGGTCGTCGGTCGATAGTCGTTGGTCGGTGGGGAGCGGAGAAGTTGCTATCTGCATTTGCTTGCGAGCGGGTCGCGGCTCACTGCTGAACCCGCCGACGGCCGACTGACGACCTTTCCGCCCATTTCCTTTTCGCTTCCTGACCTGAGAAAATTTTCCTATGAAAATTGAAAAGATGTTGAAGAAATATCGCGTGGAAAATGGGAAGCATTTCCGGCTGAAGGATTACGATCCCGCCGATACGCATGGGCTCGACCCGAAGTCGAAGGATGAGGCCGAGAAGCTACTAGCCGATGGCGTGCAGAGATTAAGCGAGTTACAGGATATTCTGGCGGCGCAGGATCGCTGGGGGCTGCTGGTCATTTTTCAGGCGATGGACGCGGCGGGAAAAGACGGCACGATCAAGCACGTGATGTCGGGGGTGAACCCGCAAGGCGTGGAGGTCACCTCGTTCAAGGTGCCGACGGAAGAGGAAATGGATCACGGATATCTGTGGCGCACCAGCCAGCGCGCGCCGGCGCGGGGCCGGATCGGGATCTTCAACCGGTCGTATTACGAGGAGGTGCTGGTGGTGCGGGTGCATTCCGAGGTCCTCGCCAACGAAAAGCTGCCGAAGAACCTGGTGACCAAAAACATCTGGGAAGAACGCTATGAGGACATCAATAACTTTGAGCGTTATCTGACGCGCAATGGAATCGCGGTGGTGAAGTTCTTTTTGCACATTTCAAAAAAAGAGCAGAAGCGGCGGTTCCTGCAGCGGCTCGATACCCCGGAAAAGAATTGGAAGTTTTCCGCGGCGGATATTAAAGAGCGGGCGTTCTGGGACGATTATCATCGGGCGTACGAGGAGGCGATCCAAAACACGGCGAGAGAGCACGCGCCCTGGTATGTGGTTCCCGCGGATCACAAATGGTTTACGCGGCTGGCGGTGGCGCAGGTTCTGGTGGATGAGTTGAAGTCGCTCAAGCTGGAGTATCCGAAGGTGACCGGGGCGAGGAAAAAAGCGCTGGCGGAGGCGCGACGACAGCTTGAGAAGGATTGACGTCCGATCTGTCCTCGCCAACGACGCCCGTCGGAGGTTTTCTCTGCACACTCTGTGACTCCTCTGCGCTCTCCGCGGTCAAGAGCTCTTAACCGCAGAGTCCACAGAGAAAAGCCGCAGGGATCGCTGAGCTCAGCTCTCCAAAAAGGCGGGCAAGATGCCGGCGCTACTTCCAAGACTATTTCAAGACCACTGGCAGCCGTTGGTCATACGGCTGTATGGTGACCTCCAGCCCTTTCCGCTGATCGAATGCCTCTTTCGTCACAGGGAAACTGAACATCATCGTTCCTCTTTGTGTTGCTCCCGGGAGAAGTTTTGTCTCCGGCGGTAGCGGCGGCTCGGAGCTTTCTTTCAGAACTGGAAAAGCCTGGAAATAGCGGTCGAGATCGACGGCGGAGGCGGCTTCGTCTTCGTAAGTGTGACCGTCGGCGGCGGTGAGTTGCGCCTTGAGAGTGTGAATCCAGAGAGACTTGTTGGCGGTGTTGTGCAGCGTCACGGTGACCGCGACGAGCAGGTTCTTCGGACCATCGCTCGGGCCGGGAACTTCGGCGGCAGCGACGAAATCGATGGAACCGGCTCCCTGAGGCTTGGCGCGCTGCTGGAAGACGATGATGGCCACCACGACGGCGACCACTGCGATGCAGATCAGCACGATGCCTGCGGGCGGGAGATTACGTTTGGCCGTCCCGAATTCTTCGCCGATGTGGAAGTCGGTGGGGGGCTCGGAGAGTGGAGCGGGAGGTGGTGGCGGAGCTTGCACAGGAGTCGGGCCAGACACGGACGTAGAGGTTGGCGTCACGGGGGCTGGTATGGAAGTGGGCGTCGCGGAAGCCGCTGTTGGTTGAGTGGCCGTCGGGTCGGGGGCTTGATCTGGCATTGTTTGATTGTAGAAGGTTGATGGTGGGAGTTAGATGATGAGTTGTAAACAGTGGGTCAACCGAGCCCAGACGATCTCACGGAAAGCGATTGTGTGGGGCACCATCCCAGCTTGAGATGGTGCAGGGACAGAGGGATGGAACCCTCGTCCGAGTGGGCTTTCGGGGCAATGACTTTGGTTACCTTGTCGGGGGTGACGGGTGCTGTCAGGATGCAGGTGAGTTCCCATTGGGAGGAAACCTGCGGTGAAATGCAAACACATCTTTGCGGCGCTAGGATGCGCCCTTCTGGCTCTGAACACAGTGGGCTGCGGAGCCTTCAAAGGACAGACCAGTGATTTGAAAACGATTACGTTGGGCGTCAGCCTGGTCAATGGCGTCGCGCCAAGCGGGCAGGCCGGTTTCTTCACCCTTGAGGGTAATGGTGGGACGATCCAGATGCAGGCAACCGGCGAGTATAACGGGGGGACGACAAAGGACGTCACGCACGTGGTTACGTACAACGTGATGGTCGACCCGCAGTACAACGAGGATGCCTATGGCAATCCTCTTCTGCCACCCTGCCAGGCTCCTTCCTGTCCAGCACCCGGCCAGCCCCCCTACACCAACGGGACGGTTGAATATAGCCAAACAGGTTTGATCACGGCCGTTGAGCCGGCAACCTGTACGTGGGTCGATGTAGCTCCCCTGGTCAATGGGGTAGCGGGCCCTCCGGCGTGGTTTTATGAAGGCGACTACGTGGTCACGGTTACCTATCAGGGGATTACGTCAAACCCGGTTTATATTCCGGTCGCGTCGTCAGCCGGGAACCCGGACGATATTTTTGCGAATCCTCCCATTATCGGCAACAACCCTACCGGGCTTTGCGGGCCAACGGCCGGAAGCTAATACTAGTAGCTGACGTTTTACTAGGGATAGATTTCGCGGGGATGGCTTACACGCCGTCCCCGTTTGATTTGGTGTGTTCGGAATTCCGAACTTTGTCCACTTCGGTTTGGAGCGCCTGCCTCTTACCCCGTATAATTCTAAGGTTTTGCTGCAATCCTAAAAATTAACATGGTATTCATGGCCGCAATGGAAGCGGAGCTGGGATGAAGGTGCGCACCGGAATCGAAGTGTCGGGGCAAACCGACATCGGCTGCCTGCGCAAGAACAACGAAGACTCGCTTGGCTATTGGGAACCGGAAGACGACGCGGAGTTTCAGCGCAAGGGCCGGGTGGCGGTGGTAGCGGACGGCATGGGCGGCTACGAGGGTGGGCAGGAAGCGAGCCACATGGCTGTGGAAGCTATGATGAAGGTGTATCGCGAGTTTGCAGGCAACGATCCCCAGCAGGCGCTGATCGAGGGACTCCAGACCGCGCACGACAACATTCGTAACTATGGGTTGGCGCATCCCGCGCTGCGGGGCATGGGCACGACATGCACGGCATTGGCGGTCGCAAATGACGCGCTCTACTACGTGCACGTAGGAGACACGCGGCTCTATCTGATTCGCGATGGGCGGATTATTCAGGTGACGCGCGATCACTCGTATGTGGGGCGACTGGTTGAGGCGGGCATGATCAGCAGGGAAGAAGCGGAGTCGCATCCGCAGCGGAATATTCTTACAGCGGCGGTTGGAACGAACCCGGAGTTGTTTATGGATTCGCCGGAGCGCCCGGAACCTTTGCGTCCCAAGGACGCGCTGCTGGTGTGCACCGATGGATTGTGGGGAGTAGTGCACGACGCGGAGATTCTGGCGGCGGTCGAAAGCAACAATCCGGAAGGCGCAGGCCGCGAACTGATCGAGCTGGCGCGTGAACGCGGCGGGCCGGACAATATCACGGTCAGCATTTTGCGGCTGGAGTGAGACGGGGTCAGAGGTTAGCGGTCGGGTTGCTGAGTGAAAACCCTCTCAACCTAAGCCGTCTTCCGCAGTAGCACCCGCGACTTTTGGTCACACCTTTCATCACTTCGCCTTCCTAAACCTGCAACCTTCTGCACTAAGAACAGTCTCCGCTGCATTTCCCCCGCCTGTAAACCTATGAAAGCACGCGCTGATTAAGGCGTTCGCCATTTTGCGCTTTGGCAAAGTACGTGCTCGGTGTCTATAATGTCGATGTAATCAATAGAGTTTATAGGAAGAGAAGGAATATGAAGGTCTCGCAAAAAGGACTGTATGCGCTCCAGGCACTGATGATGCTGGCGCGGCACTCGCAGCAAGGCGCGATCCGGATTCGCGATATCGCGTACGAAGAAAATCTGCCGGAAAAATTCCTCGAATTGATTCTTCTGGAAATGAAGAACGCGCGCATCGTGGAGAGTGTCCGCGGCGCCAAGGGCGGATATCAATTGCGGCGCCCGCCGTCGGAGATTCGGCTGAGCGAGATTATCCGTCTGATCGATGGGCCGCTGGCTCCGTTTGGCGACGCCGAGCATCTGCGCGAGTTGATCGACCGCGATGACAACCGGCGCGCGCTCTACGAAGTGTTTTTAGATGTCCGCGATGCTGCTGCCAGAATTCTGGAAGGAACGACGCTGGCCGACTTGATGCCGGGCGATGGGAAGACTGGAAAAGCGAAGAACGGAAGAAAGAAAAAATCCGATGTGAACCTGTTGCCGATGGCTGTATCGACCGGGGGACACACGGGACATGACTAAACTGGGCCGTTTGGTTGGGACGGTAGGGATTGTTTT
>JBAWBE010000358.1:0-11744 GCA_049589635.1 Terriglobales bacterium | reverse complement strand
ATTCGCAGCTTGCGTGCGACGCGTTTCAGATCATCCGGAAGCGTGGGCCGATTTCGAAAAGGCAGCTTGGCGAATTGCTGGGCGGCGCACTCTCAACGGCCGGATTGGACCGGGCGCTTCGGGAACTCTTTGCCAGGCTTCGCATCACGCGCGTGGATTACAGCGAGGAAGAAGGCTCGGTGTGGGACGAACTGACGCGCTGGGCGCCCGACAAGGTTTGGGAGGGCGTGGGCGCGTCGGTGGGAGAATCGCTTACGGCGCTGCTTTCAAAGTATATGGACTGCGTGATTGCGGCCGAGACGGAAGAAGTAGAAAACTTTCTTTCAAACTTTGTTCCGCGATCGAAGGTTAAAGACGCGATCAAGGCGCTGCTGGCGGCGCGCGAGCTGAGTTACGTGCGCTCGGGGAGCAAGTCGTTGCTCCAGGTGGCTCCGCGGCGGGAGCCGTTTGTGCTGCGGCCGCGGGCAGAGCGCGTGCGATAGCGTTCAGTTTCCCAGTTCTCGGTTCCCAGTTCCCCGATTGCCAGTTTCCAACAAAACCTTTTCGTTTTCTACCGACGGAACATTTAGAATCGGCCTTCGCGCATGACTGACTCTTCCCCACGACAATTAATCATCGCCATCGACGGACCTGCGGGCGCAGGCAAAAGCACGGTGGCCGCTCGTGTTGCAGGCAAGCTTGGGTATGTCAATCTTGAGAGCGGCGCGATGTATCGCGCGCTGGCGCTAAAGGCGATTGAAGGTGATGCTTCTTTTGACGATGAGGCTGCGCTCGTGAAAATGGCGAGCGATTCGCGTATTGCGCTGGAGCCTACGCTTACCGGAAACCGCGTGCTGCTTAATGGGCGCGATGTTTCAGGGCGCATCCGCGAACGCGATGTTACTGAGGCGGCATCGAAGGTTTCGGTGCATCCGCTGGTGCGGCAGTGGATGGTGGCGCGGCAGCGCGAGATGGGCGCCGGCGGTGGCGTGGTGATGGAAGGCCGCGACATTGGGACGAAGGTTTTTCCGGATGCGGACCTCAAGATTTTCCTGGATGCCGATCCCGTGGTTCGCGAGCAGCGGCGACTTGATCAGCAACACATCAAGGGCGCATCGGCTGCGTCGATGGCTGTCGATCTGCGCGAGCGCGATCGACGGGATCGCACCCGAGCGGCGTCTCCGCTGGTGGCGGCGGGGGATGCGGTAGTGATCGACTCCACGCACTTGAGCGAGGATCAGGTTGTGGAAAGGATCGAGGGACTTGCGCAGGAAAGGCTTGCCGCGAAGCAGTGAGAGCACGTGGCGCCGAATCTTATACGTTGCAACGATTCGCGGATCGGCCAGCCTGCTAAACTCGTTCTTCATCTATGAGAACGTCAATAATCCTGGTCGGGTGTTCGGTTCTTCTGTTATCGGGCGTGATCATCGCACAGACTCCAGTCACTGCCTCAGCCGCCACAAATGCCGTGCCTTCCGATCTTCGTTCTGACCTCGGCACTCCGGAAGAAAAACACCTTCGCAATGTACGCCAGCTTACTTTCGGCGGCTCGAATGCCGAGGCTTATTTTTCCGCGGACGGCAAGAAGATTATTTTCCAGTCGACGCGCGACAAACTGGAGTGCGATCAGATTTTTATAATGAATGCGGATGGAAGCGACCAGAGGATGGTTTCGACTGGCAAGGGACGCACTACTTGCAGTTACATTTTTCCGCATAATGACAAGATTCTTTATTCTTCGACGCATCTTGCCGATGCAGCTTGCCCACCGCGACCGGATTACTCGAAGGGATATGTGTGGGCGGTGTATCCGGGATTCGATATTTTTACAGCCAAAATGGACGGCTCGGAGTTGAAGCAACTCACGACGACTCCCGGATACGATGCGGAGGCGACGATATCGGAAGATGGGAAGAAGATTGTCTTCACTTCGATGCGCAATGGCGACCTGGATATTTATTCGATGGACGCGGACGGCAAGCATGTAGAGCAGCTCACGCACGAGGTCGGATATGATGGCGGGCCGTTTTTTTCCAAAGACCGGAAATGGATTGTGTACCGTGCTTACCATCCGAAGACGGACGCGGAGCTTGCCGAGTACAAGGCCCTCCTGAAGCAAAATCTGGTTCGCCCGACGACGCTTGAGATCTGGCTGATGAAGGCCGATGGGAGCGGTAAGCGGCGGCTTACGAATTTGAATGCGGCCAGTTTTGCGCCTTCGTTTTTTCCCGATGGGAAGAGAATTATCTTTGCTACGAATGTGGGATCGACGGGCGGGATGGGGAATTTTGAGCTTTATACGATCAATGTCGATGGCTCGGGACTGGAACGGATTACTTTTAGCGACGGCTTCGATGGTTTCCCGATGTTCAGTCCCGATGGGAAACAACTGGTCTGGATTTCGCATCGCAATGGGAAGGCTCCGCATGAGACGAATGTGTTTATTGCGGACTGGAGTGAGGCAAGTCAGAAGTGAGAAGTCGGATTGAAGCTAAACACCTTACCTTACTTCTCCGAGCTTGGTGACTTTTCGTGCGGGATTTCGCGCAGCAATTGATTCTTGATTGTTTCCGGGAGGCGCGAGGTTTGCAGGATTTCGGCTCGTTGCTCGAGTGACATTTCGCATGTGAATGCCAGCGCTCGCGCGAGAGAAAGATGTTCGCTCAGTAACAGCGCCAGCTGAACGTCGCGCCGATAACACCACTTTTCGTGCTGCGACACCGCATGCACCAAAGCTGCGCTGGCTTCTGGATTGAGAATCGCTTGCACGATGTGGGCTTCCGTCATCCGCGCGTTCTCAAGAGCTGCGCGCATGATTCTTTCTTCTGCGTCTAGCAGAAGCGCGCCGGCTACTTTTCCTGAAGCGCGGCGAGCCAGCGTTGAACGCTCACCTTGCGTGATGGTCTTCAGGCGCGAGATCAATGTCGCGTCCGCGCTTAACTTTATGTCGGCGAGCACTGTGGGCGAGAGCGCAACTTTCATCAGGTCGAAGGTGTAGAACTGGCGAATCAGCGGTATGGAAACGTGGCGCGGTGTGTGCGCGTGGCAAGCGAGCACGAACTTTACTTTACGGAGCTTGAGCGCGGAACGATTTTTGGCTAGCTGCTCAATTACGTCGGCGGAAAGATCGGCGCGCTCCAACAGGGCCAGTGCCTGATCTCCGGTGAGCGCTGGGTCACAGGCCGCGCGCAGCCAATCGGCGTGCTCGGAGTTCCGGTTTTCCGGCGGAATCGTCGTGGGGATCGCTGCGTGATCCGATTGTGAATGCGCTTGCCTTCCCGTCATAAACGATCGTCGGAATTACTTCCGGTACTCATGATGTTCTCGCGCGGCGTGCGCGGGCTAGCGCTCCGAGCGCCGGGTCGACAAAATCGTCGAGCAGCTTTATTGCTGGAAAGCTGTCGGCTAGTCCATTGTAGAAAACCCGGCGCACATCCTCCGACTGACGAAAGACGCTGCCCGTCATGGCCACCGGTACATACGGAGGAACGGGAGAGACGCGACGCAGAACGATGGCGGCCAGGGTCGCCAGTTCGGCTCCGGCGCAGGACAACAAATCGCGGGCGATTGAGTCGCCTTCGCTCGCGGCCCGCACAACGATGGGAAAGAGGCGCGGAAACTCGGGCGGCGGAGCCGCATTCGCGGGCTGAACGAGCGCGTCGATGCTCTCGAGTTTCCATGCTTCCAGAATTAGCGCTGTGAGCGCGGTTTCGCGGCCTTCGTCGCGGGCGCGCAGCAGAGCGGAAATCGCGCGACGGCCGATCCAGTGGCCGGAACCGTCGTCGGAGATGGCGAAACCCCAGCCTCCAGCACGGGCAGTATTGCCGGATGAGTCGCGGCCATAGACGATCGAACCGGTTCCGGCGATCGCAATGACTCCTGGGCCCTCGCCGAATGCGGCTTCGAGCGCGATTGCGGCGTCGCCGACGACTTCGATTTGACCGGTAAATTGGGGATCGGTTCTGGCGAGAATGTTTTGGAGCTTGGCAGCGATTTCGGGACGGGCGGCGCCGGCGGCGCCCAGGCAGACGGCGTGGATCTGATCAGCGGAAATTTTTGCCGCCGCGCAAGCTTGGCGGACTACCACATGCAGGGATTCACGGGCTTGCGCCTCTCCAAGACGAACGATGTTGCATCCGCCCGACACCGCCGTCGCCAGCACGGCGGTTTCATTGCCTAGCACGCAGCGGGTCTTCGTGCCGCCGCCATCGATGCCGATGTAGAAGGCCATGGGATCGGATCATCGGCTGATGGGGTCATCGGGCGATCTCAAGAGCCGACGACACAATCTCGCGATGCCGCTAGTAGTTCTAACACAGGTTCGTGCGGACTTTAGGCGTGGAACATGTTTGTGCAATGCTCGACAATTCAGGTTAAGGGTCGCGGTCCGGCGGAAACCCACCACTCGCCGTCGAGAGGAATTGCATTGGGATTGAATCGAATCGATCTGCTGATTATCGCGGCTTATCTGGCTGGGATCACGCTGTTCGGCTTGCGCTTTCGCAAACGACAGCGGACCATGCGCGATTACTTTCTGGCCGATCGTGATATTCCCTGGTGGGCGATTTCGCTTTCGATCGTCGCGGCTGAGACCAGCACGCTGACCATCATCAGCATTCCGGGCCTGGCCTACGATTCCAATCTGACGTTCTTGCAGGTCGTGATGGGCTATGTGATAGGGCGCGTCATCATTAGTTTCGTGCTGCTTCCCCAATACTTTCGCGGCGATCTTTATACCGCCTACCAGTTGATTGAGCGGCGCTTTGGTCCAACTTTGCGGACTGTGACTGCAGGTTTATTTTTGTTGACGCGAGCGGCGGCGGAAGGGGTCCGCGTATATGCCGTATCCATCGTTGTCTCGATTGCGCTCGGGACAGGCGAGATCACTTCGATCGCGATTATTACACTGCTGACTTTGATCTATACGTTCGAAGGCGGGCTGGCCGCCGTAATCTGGACCGACGTTGTGCAGACATTTATTTACATCGGCGGAACGCTGGTGGGACTGTTCACGATTCTTCACCTCATCCCCGGCGGATGGGATTCCGCGCATGCCATTGCCGTCAGTTTGAACAAGTTTCAAGTGTTCGATCTTTCGTTCTTCAGCCTGGCGAAGCCATACACAATCTGGGCGGGCATCATTGGCGGCGCCTTCTTGACCACGGCGAGCCACGGCACTGACCAGCTCATCGTGCAAAGGCTGTTGGCCGCGCGCAATCAGCGACAGTCGGTGCTGGCATTGCTTTCGAGCGGTGTCGCGATCTTGTTTCAGTTCGGGCTGTTTCTTTTTGTCGGAGTGATGCTGTTTGCGTACTATCAGGTGCCATCGGCCAACTTTGGGCGGGCGGATAGAATTTATCCCACGTTCATCGTAAGCCGTATGCCGCATGGGATCTCCGGGCTACTGATTGCGGCGATTCTGGCGGCTGCCATGTCGAACCTCAGCGCTGCTCTGAATTCGCTTTCGTCGAGTTCGATGATGGATTTCTACTTCCGCTTCAAAACCGAGATGAGCGAAACAAAGCGACTGCGGCGGGCGCGGTTCGCAACCGCGCTCTGGGCGCTGGTTCTGTTTGGGCTTGCCGTGCTCGCGCTGCACCGCGTCGGCCGGGTCGTCGAAGTCGGGCTGCAGATCGCATCGATCGCTTACGGGGCACTGCTTGGTGTATTTCTGTTGGGTGTCCTGACCAAACGCGCAAATCAGAATGGAGCTCTTGCAGGAATGATTTGCGGCCTCGCTACTGAGCTTTATTTGTGGAGGATGACTCGGGTCGCCTTTACCTGGTGGGTTGCGATTGGGACTTCCGTGACATTTTTGGCGGGATATGCTGCGAGCCTCGCTTTGAGGGCCAATGAAACCTGAAACCACAGGGTACACGGAGGGGCACGGGGAACGGCCTGAGCTCGCCCGGGACCTCAAGCTCTCTCACGCCGGAGCGATCGTGGTCGGCACGATCATCGGCAGCGGAATTTTTCTAGTTCCACAGGAGATGATGCAGGCGGTTGGGTCGGCTCGCGTCGTCTATCTGGCTTGGGTGGTGGGCGGGGTGCTGTCTTTTTTTGGCGCTCTTACTTATGCCGAGCTGGGCGCAATGAAGCCCCAGGCGGGTGGGGAATATGTTTATGTGCGCGACGCTTACGGGCCGCTCGCGGGATTTTTGTATGGCTGGACTTGGTTTTTGATTGCCAAGCCCGCTTCAATCGCGACCATTACTACTGGGCTTGTCCGGACGCTTGCGACGTTTCCCGCATTCGCATTTTTCTCGGACACATTTTTCTCGTATACCGGCTTCTCGACATCGTCCGCTTCGCATCCTTTCTCGGTGACTTACGGCCAACTCGCTGCGATCGTTGCGGCTATTGCGATCACATGGCTGAACTACATCGGAGTGCGGAGGGCCGGGGAATTTCAATTTCTTTTTACTTTGCTCAAGGTCGCCATCATTCTTGCGATCGTGGTTGTTGGATTCACTTACAGAGGCGGAACGTGGGCTAACTTCGCTACTGAATTTGCCGGCGCAAAGGGTGGCATTGCCGGATTTTTTGCGGCATTGGTGGCTGCGCTTTGGGCTTATGACGGCTGGAACGATCTCAATATGGTGGCCGGAGAGATTCGCAATCCGCAGCGAAATATTCCGCTGTCGTTGATCTGGGGAGTCGCAACGGTCGGGGTGCTCTACATTCTGGTGAATGCGGCTGTGCAATACGTGATGCCAGCCGCTTCCGTGGCGGCTTCGGCGCGGCCGGCGGCGGATGCGGTCGCGCTTGCGCTCGGGCACGCTGGAGCTAGCCTGGTTTCGATTGGTATCGCGGTCTCCATGTTTGTGACTTTGAATGGGACCACAATGAGCGGCGCGCGCGTGCCGTTCGCGATGTCGCGGGATGGATATTTTTTCCAGTCGATCGCGAAAGTACACCCGCGTTTTCACACGCCGTCGGTCGCACTTCTGGTGCAGTGTGGACTGTCGATTATTTTGCTGCTCATCGGCGGAAGCTTTCGCCAATTCTTCTCACTGGCCATCTTCGCCGAATGGCTCTTTTACATGATCGCCGGCAGCACAGTATTTGTCTTCCGCCGCCGCGAGCCAAATGCGCCACGACCTTATCGGGTGTTCGGCTATCCCTTCGTTCCCGCGCTATTCGTAGCCGCCTCAGCGCTCCTTCTTTATTACACGTTCACCAACAACCTACGGTATTCGGCGGAGGGCTGCGTGGCCATTCTGGCGGGAGTGCCAATCTTCTACTTTTTCAAAATGAAACGCCGCAGAGAACCTACGTCACAAGGTAATCACCACAACCCCTAAAGTTGGTTACCAAAGGACAGGCGCAGGCGACACGTTTACCCCTTTCTGAAACTCCCCTAAGGTTGAGACTCCAAGTCCTGAGCCCACTCCCCGGCTCGGGTTCCTCCTTTGGAGCTTAAGAATGCCAACGGTGAATCGCGAGTTCAAACTCGGAATTTTGCCCGAAAAGAAGTACGACTGGCGCACCTTTGCCGCCAGTTACGGGTTTGTAGCGGCATGTGCCGCGTTTTTGTGCTTTTTCGGGATTTTCATGCCTGATACGCTCAAGGTCGCAATGAACTATCACGTTACCGAGCTGATACCGCGACCGGCGCTAAGACCGGAGCGGATCCGAAAGCTGCCGCCGAAGGTGCAGGCGAAACTCCTGCCGGCTGATCCGGTATTCAAAGCGCCAAGAATCATAGTGCCGCGAGAGATTGTCACGCCGAAGGTGAAGGCGCAGGAAGTCGAGGCCCCTAAAGTCGCGCTCAATAATTTCATGCCGGCGGCGTTGAAGATTACGCCGGGGGGAGCACGTCCGGTGTTGATCCATACGGGAGAGTTCCAGGGAAGTTCGGTCGCGCCCACGGTGAATGCGCCCATTCAAAAAGTGCAAACGGGCGGTTTTGGCGATCCGAATGGACTGAAGCCGAGCGATAGCGGCAAGCCGGGCGCCAAGCTGGTCGCCTCGGCGGCGGGGTCCTTTGACATGCCGGTGGGAGCCGGCCAAGGAAACGGCTCGGGCGGGGCAAAAGGAATCAAGGGAACGGTGGCGAGCGCAAATTTCGGCGACGGCATCGCGAGCCCGGGACACGGAGACGGACGCAGTGGCGGACAAGGCCATGCAGTGCAGACTTCGGGATTCGGAACGCAAGAGGTTGCGCAAAACACTGGACACGCATTGCGGATGGATAACGGCCCTGCTACCACTGGTGTCGAGATCGTTGCGAAGCCGAATCCGGTTTATACGGAGGAAGCGCGAAACCTGAAAGTAGAAGGCGAAGTTTTGCTGGAAGTGATGTTTTTGGCGAACGGACAGCTACATGTGAATCGGGTGGTGCGCGGGCTTGGGCATGGGCTCGACGAGGCCGCGATTGCGGCCGCTAACAAAATGCGTTTTAAAGCGGCCACCCGTAACGGGCAGACCGTGGATTCGACAGCAATTGTGCACGTGGTATTTCAACTGGCGTACTGAAACAGGGAGATGAGGTTATGCGCACTCGAAATTTGATGGTCTTAGCTCTGGCTCTGCTGGTGGTGGCGATCGCAATGGCGACGACGGCAACGGCTCAACAAGCGGTGTCCGCGCCACAGAACTCGCAGGCTGGACAGACGACTCAAACCGCGCCAGCTCAGGCGCAAAGCACCCTCGCGCCGCCGACAACGATGGATCAGGTGGTGGATCGCGCCATCATGCGCGAAAAGGATCTCATCAAATTCCTGTCGCAGCGCACGCCCGTGGTCGAGACGTATTTGCAGAACCTGACGCAGGATCCGCAGCTCGGGCCGATTCCGCAGGACGACCGCTATTTTCTGGGCCGCATGGATCTCAGCGATTCGATCGACCGCTCCGACTTTTTGGCCGACAAGGATAAGGACAAAGAAGAGAGCATGGAGAAACGGCTGCTCGGTAGCTTGACGGGCAAGTTCAAGTTCCAGTATCAGCCGCTTGGCTTTTCATGGATGATCTACGCCGACCGCAACGACTTTGACCGTCAGCACTATGACTTTCACTACGCGCGCCGCGAATTCCTCGGCGACGTTCGCTGCCTGGTGTTCGACGTCACGCCCAAAAAAGACGCGGGACGCGGACGCTTCGTCGGGCGCATCTGGGTTGAGGATCAGGATTTTGCCATCGTTCGCCTGAACGGTACTTACAATCGTCCGTCGCGCAACACCTATTACTTCCACATGGACAGCTGGCGTTTGAACCTGATTCCCGGGTATTGGGTGCCGTCGTACATCTACAGCGAAGAAGGCAACTTTACCGCCGGGGCCAAGAACAAGCTCGCCTTCAAAGCTCAGACTCGTCTTTGGGGCTACAACCTGAAGCTTGGAAAAGTGGACGACGAGCTGACGCAGATCCGAGTTGACAGCGTAAAGGACACCTCGCCCGACGCTCAGGACGCTTCTCCGCTGGCCGCCGAGCGCGAATGGCAACAGCAGGCCGAGGACAACGTCATCGAGCGCCTGGAACGCGCGGGCTTGCTGGCGCCGGACGGCGATGTGGACAAAGTTCTGCAAACAGTGGTCAACAATTTGCTGATCACCAACAACGTGGAGCTGCCGCGCCCAGTGCGTACGCGCGTGCTGACCACTTCACCGCTCGAAACTTTTAGCGTGGGCAATACGATCATCGTGAGCCGCGGGCTGATCGACGTGCTGCCTGACGAGGGCAGTCTGGCGATGGTGCTCTCGCATGAATTGGCGCACATCGTGCTTGGACATAATCTCGGGAGCCAGTATGCGTTTAACGATCGCATGCTGTTCTCCGATGAGGGGACGTTCCACAACCTCGGGTTCAAACACATTCCGGAAGAAGAAACTGCCGCGGACAAGAAAGCGGTCGAGATGTTAAAGGCTTCTCCGTATGCGCAGAAGCTGGAAACGGCGGGACTGTTCCTGAAAGCTTTGCAGACGCGAACTCCGCAATTATCGGCCTTGTTGCAAGCGCACCTTGGCAACAGCATGGTGGAGAATGGCACGGTGACGCGCATGGCTGCACTGGAAACGTCAGCGCCGGCTCTGGATTGGAACAAGCTCGACCAGATTGCCGCGCTGCCGCTAGGCGGACGCGTCAAGCTGAATCCGTGGGACAACAAGGTTGAGATGGTGAAGGCGCAGCCCGTGGCCATCACATCGGCACGCGACAAAATGCCGTTTGAGGTGACGCCGTTCTTCCCGCGCCTGGCACGCTATAACGCAACCGCACCTGCGGGAAATCCGGCGGCGGCAACCACGGCGGCTAATCAGACTGCGGCACCGGCAACTGCCGCGGATGCGGCACCGAGCCACTGACAATTCGGTAGACCCGAGTTCGGCAGATCTGAGTTCGCCGGACTTGAGTTCGCTGGACCGGAATTTCGCTGGATCAGAATTCGCCAATCACAATTCGCCACACAAGTTGATCGAAGGACAGGCTGGGGCCGGAAGAAATTCCGGACTTCCAGCCTGTGTCTACTAGTGGGTCTCGTTGCGAAATCGGGGCTCGTCCGTCACTAAATCCCGCTGTGGGCGTGCCCTTTCATTTCCTCAATCCTACAAAACTCTGATACTATGATCGCCCCTGCGCTTTGCGCGCAAGCCGTAGTTCCAGGGAAGGTGAGAATGACCCCAACTTCAGATCAAGAGGATACCTTTGTGCCCAATGTTCGTGGCAGTTCGCTCAAGATGTTAAGTGTTGTTGCTGTATTTGTTTTACTGATTTCCAGCGCGGCCGCGCAGACTGTAACACGGCTCAAAAACCAGCCGCCGGACGGTGTGGTGTATTCGTTCCAGTTGACCGACGGCACAGTGTTGGTTCAAGGCGGCAACTGTTCCGATTTTTGGAAGCTTACGCCTGACAACACTGGAAGCTACGTGAATGGGACGTGGAAGCAAGTCGCGAGCCTTCCTGCTGGATACGCCCCCGACGCCACAGCTTCCGCGGTGTTGGCCGATGGACGCGTATTGCTTGAGGGCGGGGAATATAGCGACTGCGGAGGTACCTTTTCGCTCACCAACCAAGGCGCCATTTATGATCCCGTGGCGAATACCTGGACAACGGTACCGCCGCCGAAAGGCTGGAAATATATTGGAGATTCACCTTCGACGGTATTAGCAAATGGCAACTTTTTGATCGGCAACAAACTTACAAAACAGATGCGTATTCTCAGCCCCAAGACCATGACATGGTCCTCCTCGCCTTCGAAAGGCAAGAGTGATTTCGACGCCGAGGAAGGCTGGACCCTGTTGGCGGATGGCTCGGTTTTGACGGCGGACGTGCAAAACGCTCCGAATTCCGAAATCTATAGCGCAGCGGCGAAGAAACACCTGTGGACGACCGCGGGCAGCACCATCGTCGATTTGCACTCCCCGTCGCCTTACGGTTGCATACCGTACGGGCCGAAAGGCAAGCTTTGCTATTTCCCGCCTGGGGAGATCGGCCCGCAGATTCTTCGACCGGATGGCACAGTATTTGTCGCCGGCTCTTACACTAGCACCGGGAGCGGCGCCGGACACACAGCCATCTATGACAGTGTGGCTGGCGGCTGGACAGTTGGTCCCGACTTTCCGAATGGAGACAATGCGGGGGATTCGTTCGCCGTTCTGCTGACCAATGGCAACGTGCTGGTAGAAGGAGATTCAGGACAAGGTTATATCTTCAATGGGACAACCCTGACTTACTCCGCGAACACACCGGGAAGTCTGATGATATTACCCAACGGACAGGTGCTGGTCGGGGGAGGCATAACAGCGGCTTACACCTCGACCGGGACCTAT
>JBAWBE010000357.1:0-2267 GCA_049589635.1 Terriglobales bacterium | reverse complement strand
CGCAGGAAGTAAACATGGCTGTCCAGTCAATAGGGACATCGATTGAGATACGAGACGTAGCTGGCGATCATCTCCTTGTACCGGCGGGGGAGGTGGCCTTCGGAGAAATGGACAGTGTTGGAGAAATCGACGACCTGGCGCAGGAAGTCGGGGCGCGCGCCAAAACACTTAATGATGCCCGGGACTTGTTGCCGGCCGGAGCCCGCGCGCCAGTAGTCGTAGGCAGCGGCCGTGTCGCCAGTCGCTTCGGCGTCTTCGGTGATTTTGATCTTCGTGGCACGCGGCGGGGATGGAGTGTGGGCTTGCGAATGCCTCGTCTTGTCGTTTTCGTTATTCCTCGCCATGCTTAGTCTTGTATTCTATGTTGTATTCTGGCTTTTTATTCTATCTAGGAAGTCGGCGAAGAACTCATAAACCGATTCCGAAATAAATCATTGCGGCCCCGTAGCTCAGATGGATAGAGCAGCAGTTTCCTAAACTGTTGGTCGGCGGTTCGACTCCGCCCGGGGCCTCCATTCCATTCCACCCACAGCAGGCTAGTTAACGGCATGGGATGCCGCCGCTCCCACCCAGCTGTTGCCACTTCATTCCTGCCATTGCCACGTCATTGCCAAATATGGGTCATAGGGCAGCGGATTCATGACGGGATTGAAAATTGTTTGCGCTCCCATGACGGCAAAAGATCCGAACATCGGAAATCCAATTTGCATCCGCATACGTATTCATATTGTCGGCGGGTCGTAAGGCCCGCAAGGCGCCGGGCAGCAGCGGTAAGTTCGAGAGGCACGGCGTAACCAATTTCAATCCTTTGTTTGCAATCCAGCGAGGTAGGAATGAACAAGCGGCGACTCATTCTTTTCATGCTCTGCGCCGCATCCGCATGGTCTCAGGCTCCGCCTCTCAGGTCGGACGGATTGAAAAGTCCTGCCTTTACGCCGGAGACGGACAGGCAGATTCAGACCCTGCAAGACCATGTCAAGGCAGCGCCCGACGATTACGCGGGATACGACGGGCTCGGCTCTGCATTTTTTCAGAAGGCGAGAGAGACGGGCGACATCGCTTATTACGACCTGGCCGAGCAAATGCTCAAGAAGGCGCTGAATTTGGCGCCGCAAGACTTCCGAGCCGCGGATCCTTTGGTTCACATGGCATTGGTGTATATGGGTGAGCATCGCTTCTCGGAGGCCCTCGCCTATGCACAAAACGCGATCAGCACAGGTTCCGGAAATCTGGCAGCCTTCGCCGTCGAAGGTGACGCTTACACCGATATGGGCGATTACAACCAAGCAGCAACGGCCTATAGAACGCTACGGTCCCTTGGGAACGCGACCTCATCACCCTTGGCGCTCGCATACATGAGCGACAGTCGCATGGCATATCTCTGCTACTTGCATGGAAACTCCGCAGAAGCCATCCGGCTGATGAAGAGCGCGATCGGGGCTGCGCTCCAAAGCAATGTTGCTCGAGAAAATCTCGCATGGCTCTATTTCGAATTAGGGGAGCGCTACTTTCAAACTGGCGACTTGGAGAATGCCGACCTGTCCTATCGGTCAGGCATAACGGCCGATCCCAATCACTATCGCTCCCTGGCCGGTCTGGCGAAGGTTCGGGCGGCGCAAGGGAAACTTGACGAAGCCATTGCGCTCTATCAACGCTCGGTTGACATCATTCCGTTTCCGGCTTATGTCGCCGAGTTAGGCGACGTTTATAAGAGAGTGGGACGGGTGAAGAAAGCCCAGCAGCAGTATGACCTGGTCGAGTACATCGGACACCTCAGCAAGTTAAATCAGGTGCTGGCCAATCGCGAACTGGCCCTTTTTTATGCAGATCAAGGGATCAAGCTTCCGGAGGCCCTGGAGCTCGCGCGAAAGGAACTTGGGGTTAGGCACGATATTTACACATGGGACACGCTGGCATGGGTCCTATACCGGAATGGCCGTTTCGCGGAAGCGAGTGAAGCGATCAACAAAGCTCTGGGTTTACACACCAATGACTCACTGCTGCTTTTTCATGCCGGCATGATCAATCACAGCCTGGCCAGGGATTCCGATGCGGAAGACTTTCTCAGCCGTGCGTTGACAACGAATCCGCATTTCCACGTTTTCCACGCCGAAGAGGCGAAGCGATCTCTTGAAGAGATCGAGCAATCACACAACAGGGATTTGAGGTCAAGCAATGCGCGGTAATAAAGATAAGAATAAGACGGATAGGAGAACTTATCGCCGTTTGGGAATGGCTCTATTCCTGTTTGTGCTGATGTTGAGCTC
>JBAWBE010000356.1:0-2516 GCA_049589635.1 Terriglobales bacterium | reverse complement strand
GAAGCCAGTCGCTCCGAGTCGCGCAAGAACATCTCGACGTAAGCGAGTAGCCAATGCGCAACGAGAACAGGTTCCGCAAGTTGAAGGTGGGTGAATCCAGGCATTGCTGCTGCGCCCGCCGACTCAGCGCGAGCGATAATAGCCTCGATCCAATCGGCCAGAAGATTTTGCAGATCGTCAATCGCAGCGCGCACAAACAATCGCAGATCGGTCGCGATCTGCTCATTGCGGCTGCGTCCGGCGTGCAGTTTGTAGCCGCTAGCGCCGATTAGCGCAGCCAGCTTCTTCTCGACAAAATGATGAACGTCTTCGGCTTCAGGATCGTTCAAGAATTCGGGAGAAGATTCGGCGAGCCGCGCAACCTGGCTCAAGCCGTCAAGAATCTCTGCCAGTTCCTCAGAGCTGAGCACTCCGGAGTGTTCGAGCGCGCGCGCATGAGCGCGGCTGGCCGCAAGTTCAAACGGCAGCAAGCGCTGGTCATAGCCAAACGATCGCTGCCATTTTTCAAACTCCGGGTCAAGCCCTTGCCGAAAGCGCCCGGACCACATCTTCATCAGCTAACCTCGATCTTCGCCGCCGTCTTCGTCTCCGATTTTGCATCGAGAGCAGCGCGACAACGCGAAGGCAATCCCAGAATGCGGATGAATCCCTCCGCATCTTTTTGATCGTAACCCGAGCCCATCGTGAACGAAGACAGGTCGGTGCGATAAAGAGAATGCGGCGACTTCCGGCTCACCACACTTACATTGCCCTTATAGAGCGAAAGCGCAACCGAACCCGTTACATTCTGCTGTGTAGTATCGACGAACGCGTCCAGCGCCTCGCGCAGCGGCGTGAACCACAGTCCGAAGTAAACGAGCTCCGCATACTTGAGCGCGACATGTTGCTTGAAGTGCAACAGATCGCGATCCAGACACAGCGCTTCCAGCTCTCCGTGCGCAGCGAGCAACAAAGTTCCGCCCGGAGTTTCATAGCAACCGCGCGACTTGATGCCGACGAAACGATTCTCAACCAGATCGATGCGGCCTACGGCATTTCGCCCACCAATCTCATTGAGCAACTCGAGCAACGAAACGGGATCAAGCGTCTGCCCGCCAACCGAAACCGGAACGCCCTTCTCGAATCCAATCTCAACCTGCTCGTTCTTATCCGGCGCGTCCTGCGGCGAGCGCGTCATCTGCCAAGTCGAAGCAAACGGAGCGTTCGCCGCGTCTTCCAGTTCTCCACCTTCATGGCTCAAATGCCAGAGATTGCGATCACGGCTATGAATCTTCTCGCGGCTGGCAGTTACCGAAATTCCACGCTTCTCCGCGTAATCAAGGCAATCCTCGCGCGACTTCAAGTCCCACTCGCGCCACGGCGCAATCACCTTCAGCTCCGGAGCCAACGCCTGATACGCCATCTCAAAGCGCACTTGATCGTTGCCCTTGCCGGTGCATCCATGGCTCACAGCCGATGCCCCTTCGCGCAATGCCACTTCGACCTGATGCCTCGCGATCACCGGCCGCGCCAGCGAAGTGCCCAGCAAATATTTGTTCTCGTAAACAGCGCCGACCTTCAAAGCCGGCCAGACGTACGCAGTCAAAAACTCCTCGCGCAAATCTTCGACCACCACTTTGCTCGCGCCCGTCTTATACGCCTTGTTGACGACGGCCTCAACGTCATCTCCCTGGCCCACGTCGGCAACCATCGCGATCACATCGAACGCATAGTTCTCCTTGAGCCACGGAATAATAATGGAAGTGTCGAGTCCGCCCGAATACGCGAGAACAATCTTTTCTTTAGGGGACGTGAGATTAGGCATGAGCGCTCCTGGTCGAAAATCCCGGATGGAAGAATGATCCCACGCCGGCGCCCAAGAGCCAAACCAAAATCGCCTTCTGGATATGCAGGCGATTTTCAGCTTGATCGAACACCACTGAATTCACCGAATCGATCACCTGATCCGTCACCTCGCATCCGCGATGCGCCGGCAGGCAGTGCATAAACCGCGCATGCGGTGCAGCCAGCGCCATCAGCGCCGAGTTCACTTGGTACGGCGCAAAAATCGCCTGCCGCTCGGCTGCTTCACCTTCCTGTCCCATGCTCGCCCAGGTGTCGGTGTAAACTGCGTCGGCGCCCTTAACCGCTTTGCGCGCATCAGTTCCGATTCGCAGCGTCGCACCTGTCGTTTCGGCAATCGCTTGCGCCATCGTCAGAATCACGGGATTTAAACCGTACTTTTCTGGTGTAGCAATCGAAACCTTTGCCCCCGTCGAAGCCCCGGCCAGCAGCAGCGAGTGCGCCATATTGTTGCCATCGCCCACGTACGCGAAATGAATCTTCCGCAGATCCCCAAAATGCTCGTGCAGCGTAAAGAAATCCGCCAGCGCCTGGCACGGATGCTCAAGTTCACTCAGCGCGTTGATCACCGGAACGCCCGCGTATGTCGCCATTTCTTCAACCGTCGCATGCTTAAACGTTCGCAGCACAATGATGTCAATCCAGCGCTCGAGGTTATGCGCGATGTCATAAAG
>JBAWBE010000355.1:0-7411 GCA_049589635.1 Terriglobales bacterium | reverse complement strand
GCGGATGACGCCGTATTCCGCTCCTTCAATATCCATCTTCAGGAGGTCGATCTTTTTGTGCCCGAGCATGGCGAGAATCGTTGGCAACCGGAGTACTGGCAACTCGATCGCCGGCCAAGGTGTATCCCGGTCGAGAAGACTGTGCGAGACATGGCTCGCATCGCGCGGTGGTAGGAACATGCAGGAACCGTCGATTGCGGCCACGCCCCATGGGTGGAAGACAAATTCAGCGGGGAGAGTTTGCGTCTTGAGCCATGCGATGGTGCGCGGCGTGGGGTCGAAGGCATGAACGGTTACACCAAAGTGCTCGATCAGTGCGAGGTCAAACGAGATGTCCTCTCCAACTCCCAAACTGTAGACGGTGCTGGCGGGCCCGAGACGGGCGGGGCAAAGCGTCCAACTTGCATCCGGCTCACCGAGGGTGAGGGTCCTAATTTGCAGCTGCCGGGTCTGCCAGAGATCGCGGCCCGCCGCCGCGCGCCCGAGTCTCTTAAGGCTTCTCAAGGATTGAAGGACGGGATTCATGGCCGTGAATCTTCGATCCGCATTTCGATCTTCACTTTTGTCTGAGCTTCGATCTGCACTTTGATCTGAGCGTTAGTCCGGACTTTGACCTGTACTTTCACCGGCACTCGGGATCCACCCAGCCGGATTACTTGTGGCACAGCAACATGGGCTGCCAGTCGCCGGGAGCTTCGAGAATCTCCGCCGTGCGAAAGCCCGCACCGAGCGCTACGCGGAACAGGAACTCTTCTTGGTAGGCAACGGCCGCCTCGGGCACATCCAGCGATTCCACGTGCGCGTTCGCGATGCGGCCCTTGAAGGTGTGGCGCTGTCCATAGGTTGGCGGGAGATGATCCATGCTGAAGCAGGCCATCGCCATGTAACCGCCCGGCTTGAGCGCGCGATAGCTTTCCTGACAATAATTGTTGAGTTGCTCCTCGAGCAGATGGGTGAATAAGGACGTGGAGAATACAAAATCGGCCGAGCCCGCGTCGAGGGGAAGCTGGTAGTAGGCGCCGCCACCCTTACCTATACCACGATACGCCGTACTCGAATGCGCCGACCGGTGGAAGGAAAAACGCTCGGCATCGTAGTGCTTCCGGCACCAGGCCAGCATCTCCTCATCGATGTCGATGCCAATATATTTCCCGGTGAATCTCTCGGATTTAAAGTGATAGTCCCGCAGAGGATGCGCATACCGGCCGCAGCCACAGCCAATATCTACAATCGTCGAGTCGAGCCGGCAAAGTCCGGAATGAAAAGCGTGCATCCAAAAATCTTTCGAGCCGGCGACGAAAATCACATGATTGGCGAAGATCCGGTTTCCGACGCCGATTCGAATCCGCATATGATTCGGAGGAATTCCGGAAAGCTCCCGGTACACCAGTTTGGGAAGCAGATCGAAAGAATCGACCACCGCTTTGAAGACTGGGTTATAGGTGAGACGCGAAGCTGAGGGTATGACGCGCCGGATGGCTTTCTCAAGGCTCATTCGCATTCGGCTCCCGATGCGGGCAGGCGCATGCCACTATTTTGTTCAATGTTCTGTTTAACGCTTTGTTTGGCGTTTTGTTTAGCGCTGATCTGACTGGCGCCGGCTTGTTTAGCACCGACTTGTTTCATACTGAGTTGTTTAATACCCGCTGGCGCGGTGTCTTTCCGGGCAACCGCGCGCCTGGAGCGCAAGGCGGTGGAATAATCTTCGATCCGGCGCGCCGCAATCCGATTCCAGCTGAAGTCCTCGCGCATGCGCCGAGCCGCCTCTCGGCCGAGTTGCTCACGCGTCTCTGGCCGGCTGAGGGATCGGAGCTTGGTCACGAGATCGTCCACATCGCCCAACCGGTATTCGGTTCCAGTGCCCTGGAGCCGCTCGGGCGCGTGCATGGTATGGTTGGCGATCAAAGGCAGGCCGCAGGCGAGAGAGTCGAGCATGGACGTCGATTCCTCGGCTGGCCAGACTCCGATATCGGCCGCCCGGTAGTATGCAGCCAACTGGTTCATGGAGGCGAAGGGCTGGGTTATGCATCCCGGGGAGGCGGCAATCTCGGGGGCCTGTGGACCGTTGCCGATAAAGAGCCCGCGAAATGGTTCCTTCGAGGAAGCCAGCCGGGCGACGGCGCTCGCCAGCAGGAGTGGATTCTTGTCGTGGCCGAACCGTCCCGAATACACGCAGACGATTTCGCTCCCGTTAAATCCAAGCCGCTCGCGCAGGGCGACGCGTTCCCCGTGTTCGGCAACGCTCGATACCGGGTAGAAGATTTCGGTATCGACTCCAAGCGGGCAAAGTTCGAGCTTGTTCCGGGGCACACCAAAAAAGCGCGCGGCCACCTCGGCGCAGTCGGGAGAGATGGCGTAATACTTTTCGGTCAAACAGCTGGCGATGCGGCCCGGGAGGGCACGCTGCAAGTGGCATTTGAATCGCGCGGGGTGGAAAAAGGGCAACGCGCGCCCGGCCAGCGGAAATACCGAAGCGTGATAGTGGCAGCCGGAGAAAAGACGATAGCCCAGACGAAGCCGGTTCCAGGCGGAGGCAGCGGCGATCCAGCCAATCGGCGTCATGTTTTGAACGATGTCGGGATTCAAGTCTCTTAACTTTCTTGAGAGTCCAAGCAAGCGCACATGTCCGAAGGTGGTCGAGTGCTGAAGGATGTGGAGATGAAATCCGTCGATGGCCGTGACCGAACCCGGGGTCAGTCCCGGCTCAGCTTCGCGGCTGGCCTCCGCGGCCGCGGTTTGATGGTGGGGTGACGGCAGAGAAGAAGCTACGACGTGTACCTCGGCGCCGCAGCGAGCGAGGTACTTCGGCAGCAGATTTTCGAGATAGCCCATTCCGCTTGAAAAGATCTCGGAAATAAGAACGATGCGCATCATGCTCCGGGGCTGGGATCAAGCGCCAGCCCTGTACGCCTCGGCATTGCCCACCGGGGCGGTGTCGGCCCGGTGCTGGTCCGGCTGGGCTTGGCTGGGCTCAGCTGCTTGCGCTCTCCAGCGACCGGTTCGAGGAGATAGAGAAAGAGAATGAGCAGACCGAGGCCGCCAGACAAGAGACTTGTGAAGATGGAAATATTCGCCAGATTGTAAGCGGCATAAGTCGTGATCAGCGCCGCCAGCCGCGGGTCGTGTCTTTCGGCGGCCGAGTCCAGCACCCAAAAAACCAGGGCACAAAAGACCGCAATCAGAAGAAGCCCGGGCAGCCCGGCGGCCTCGATTCCATCGGTCGCGAAGAAGTGGGTGGTGGCATCGAGACTGACGGTGCCGGCATAGTTGAGCCCAAGTTCCTGCCCGACCGGATACTGGTATGGATAGTGAACGAACCAGTTCACAACTTTGATGTGAGACCAGTAAGTGAGCGGGTTGCGCTGGAAGAAATCATAATATTGGGCGGTAAGCAGTCCTCCCATCGCGAGCGTGCGCCCAAGCAACACGAAGAGCGCCACCGAGAGAAGCACGCCAGGATCCTTTCCGGTGGCGAGGAAGATGGCGGCGGAAGCGGCCAGCAAAGCGAGACATGCCCCGGAGAAGAGCGCGCCAAATGGAACCCGGCGAATCCGCAGAAGCAGATACATGGCGGGTATAAAGAGGATCGACAGGATCGAACCCTTGGTGCCGCCCACGCTGTAAACGAGTAACTGGCCGGCGGCTCCGCACAGGAAAAGTCCGCGGCGCCGGCAAAAGAGGCCGTAGGCCATAAACAATGGATTGATCGCGCCCGTCAGAATCATGAAAGCGAAATTTACAGCGCTACCCTCGGCCGCATCATTGGCAGCGTCCCGCAGATCGTAGACATCGGCGAACGAGACAATCTGGAGGTGATTCCGGAAGACCACAATCATCCACAGGGCGAGGCCAGCGAAGACGAGCACTAAGATTCGCCACAAGGTTCGGGAAGAGATCCGCATCGGGTTCGTTCTCCATAACGGCACCAGGTAGCTGCACCCGACGATCGAGAAGGCCAGGAACAATACGAGCATGAGGACCGCGATCTCCGGAGCCGGCTCCATCTCCGCGTAAAGAGGAACGAACATTGAAGGGATAAATACGCTGATGTACAAGACCCAGTAGGCCAGTTGCGAGGGGCGCGTGAGTTCGATCGGTATCCACAGGCAAGGCAAGAGGCTGAGCAGCCAGGCCAAAGCTAAGTAGCCAGGCGAGGGGGAATTAAACTCAAATCCCATATAGCCAAAGGCAGGAGATAAGTACTCAACATAGATCCATTGAAAGCACCCTATGTAAAGAGCTCCGGTTACAAAGACGGCCTTTCTGGCGGTGAAGTTCATCGAGACGGATCTTGAAGTTGCTGTGCGTCGGATGCTCGACGACCCGTTCGTCCGGGCTGGTTCGTTCAGCCGGTCGGTTCGGTCGAGTCCGCCGCCGAGATCACAAGCCGCCGTTCGATCTGCGGCATAGAAACACGGCGTGGGTGGTCAAAAGACGCGCATACATGGAGGCCGGCAACGCGCTCCGCAGCGTACGTTTGAATAAAGACTTGGCAGAGTGGGTGGAGTTGAGAGATTCAGCGGACTTGGCGCCGGCGGCGGGGCCGCTGTCGGCGCCCGACTCCTCGCGGAGAAGATCCAGGTGTCGGTTCAAAATCTCGAAGCCCGCGTCATCGGTAAGAAAGCGCGCGATCGAGGCAGGGCTCCAGTACTGCACGTGGCCCGCCTCCGCGATCGAGGCGTACGGGCGATTGAAGACCTTGGTCCTTACGAAATTGCTGAAGACCTTTTCGGTGGGCACTTCGACGACCACGAAGCGGGCAATGCGAGCGGCTTCGCGAAGCGCGGAAAGCGGATCTTCGAGATGCTCGATCACATGGCTAAGAATAGCCACGCTGAACGCGCCGTCCGGAAAAGGCAGCGCCTCCGCCCGCCCCACCACGGCGCGCTGCGCGAAAGCCGGGCAGGATTCGAGCGTGAAACGAACCGCCGACACCGACAGATCGCAAGCGCAATACTTTTGCGCGAACTGCCGGGCGTGCAGCATGCGGAGCACTGCACCCGTTCCGCATCCGATCTCGATGAGCGAGGTGGCTTCGATTTCCCGGCAAACATCGGCGATGTTCTGCGCTTTTTTTCGGGCCCCCAACTCGCGCCATGCGAGGAACTCCTCATCTTGGAGAGCGCTGCGATAAGTCGCCTCATAGTCCTGCCACATGTCGGTCGTCACCTCAACTGCACCGCGAATTTTTCCTGCGCCGAAGACAACGTCTATCGAAGACCCCGCCGCCGAGAACTCCTGCGCGCGAACACGATGGAGACGAGAAGTCCATTTTTTTCCAGTGCTGTTACTTCCCCGCAAATTGCGCGAACAACTCGGCGCGCTCGTCCGAATCGCGCGCCGTGTAGACCCACTCGTAATTCCAGGAAGCAAGAAGGCGGCAACATTCCTCGTGCACCGTTTTGCCGTGGGTCGCCAAAAAAAGTTGCGGGCGGCGTTCCTCGAAGCAACGGGTTGCCCCCAGCAAGGCACGAAACTCGCCACCTTCAATATCCATCTTGATGCAGTCGGGCGGGGCGACGCGGGCTTCGGCGATGAGTTGGTCGAGCGAACGCATTTCGACGGTCAGGCTGCCGCCCGGCTCGAGCTTCCCCATGGCGCGTGTGCTTTCTCCGGCAAACGATGCTGTCCCGTCGCGATCGGAGACCGCCACCTGTAGGACCTCCACGTTACGGACGCGATTGAGTTCCAGGTGCCTGCGCAGAAAAGCGATATTCGCGGGCAGTGGTTCAAAGGCATAAACCCGGCCCGCGCCGGCGCCCACGCGGAGTGAGGCGAGCAAGGAATAGAAGCCCACATTCGCGCCGACATCGAAGAACACCGAGCCGGGGCGGACTTCCTGGGCGATACGCATTTGCATCTGGCATTCATAGCTGCCCAACCAGCATCCGTGCAGATGCGAACCGACGATCCACTTTTTACCCCGCAATGGGCCTTGCAAGACGGGTAACGCTAGATGGCGTGGAATCAGGTGGAACGGGTAGCGGATCAGGCGGCCGGGAAGAGATTCGGGCCGGACTGCGGAAAAATTAATCAATTCTCCGCCCTCCTCGTTCGGACGCGCGTGGGCAGAGCAGTGATGGGACGACTTAGTGGAGGCATATCCCTTTAATCGTGACTTGTAATTCTGATCTGTAACTATGATCTGTAACCCTATTCCGTAACTCTGCTCCGGACGGACGCGCGCTTGAAGCGATAGAAGCAGGAGCTGAGGACGGCGGTGTAGCTTGCTCCCGACAGGAGCATGCCGTAGACCGCGCCCCTCAATCCGAGATGCATGACGAGAGCAATACCGAAGACGAAGGTCGCGGCGCCGCTGGTGAGATAGGCGTAGAAGACGGCTTGCGGCTTCTCGACCGCTTTCAGGGCGGCATTGGCGGCGTTACCGATTCCCATCACGACCGGCAGCAGCGCGTACCAGCGCAAGAGCGGAGCGGCGTTATCGAATTTTCCCCCATAGACAAAATGCAGCAGGGGAAGACTCTCAAAGCTGACCAGCAGGGCAAAAGCCGCACTGATGCCGAAAAATAAGAGCGAACACTTCCACCACAGATGGCGCAGCTTTCCAAGTTCCCGGGTCGCAAACAAGAGCGCCATCTGCGGCAAGACCAGGACGCTGACGGCGGCAAAGACCTGATCGACTGGAAGCGCCAGATTGTAGAGAGCGCGCAGTTCCGCGACATCGCGCACCGAGAGCAAGCCCGCAACTACCCAGAAATAGGCCTGCGCGGTGAACTGGAAGACGAGCGCCGTGACCAGCACCCAGCGAGCGTATTTCCAGTGTTCGGCCCAGTAATCCGGTTCGACCAGCAGGAAGTCCATGCCGTCGTCTGGCACGGTCGTGTTCGGCCCGTTCGCGCCCGGTTCGGTCCGGACAAACATTTCGCCGCGCACAAACGGGACGGCGATCAACCATGCGGCAGCCACGATCAGAAAGGCCGACAGGCCATTGAGCCAGTCTCGCCGAATGGCCAAGGCGAGGAGAATCATACAGCTGACAAAAAATGCGCCCGAAAATCGCGCGGCGAGGTCGGGCCGCCGCCGCATGTAAAACGTCCGGCGGATAAAGGACGCGGTCATGAGCACGCCGCCGGAGAGCGCCACTCCGAGCAATGCGGGCGCAGCAAACGCCGGATGCCACCAGCGCAGGCCTTGCCAGGCTCCGATCAAAAGCGCGGTGATGGCTGCGAGCACCCAGGCGTTCGTCCGCCAAAGCAGTTTTCCGTAGCCCGCGAAGCGATGGTGATAGCGGCCCGATCCGTAAATCGTGTAGACCTCGAGAATGGCCGCGTTGTGCAGACCGGAGAGTAACGTGAAGATCGAATAGGAGAGGGCGAAGCTGCCATACTCTTCCTTCGAGCGCAGGCGCGCCAAAGCGATATTCACGGCAAACATTCCACCGACCGAAAGG
>JBAWBE010000354.1:0-2362 GCA_049589635.1 Terriglobales bacterium | reverse complement strand
ACGCCCAAGCCCGAGCCGGAACAGGTCGTGAATGCCTAGGGGAGCAGAAATCGTTCTGCAGTGCGTGCGCGCGGAAGGGGTCGAGTTGGTATTCGGCTATCCCGGCGGCGCGATCATGCCGTTGTATGACGCTCTCGAAGGCAGCGGCATTCGCCATGTTCTCACGCGGCATGAGCAGGGCGCGGTGTTCTCAGCTGAGGGCTACGCGCGGGTTACGGGAAAAGTAGGCGTGGCGATTGCGACCAGCGGTCCGGGCGCGACCAACCTGGTGACCGGCATTGCCGATGCAAAGATGGATTCCGTTCCCTTGGTTTGCATCACGGGGCAAGTGCGTAGCGCGATGCTCGGCACCGATGCATTTCAGGAGACCGACGTTTTCGGTGTTACGCTTTCGCTGACTAAGTGGAGCCGCCTGGTACGGACGATTGACGAAATTCCCGAAGTGATTGCGGAAGGATTTCACTGGGCCCGAAGTGGACGGCCGGGCCCGGTTGTCATCGACATCCCAACCGATTTGCTCAAGGCCAAGAAAGAACTCTCCGGACCAGTAAAGTTTACTCCGCACGCGCGATCCGCGGATGCGAAGGCGGTGGGCGCATTCAGCGACACGATCGTTGACTTGCTGCAACGAGCTGCGAAACCTGTGGCGCTCGTCGGCGCGGGAGCAAAGCTTTCTGGAGCCATACCGGAATTGCGGCATCTGCTTGACGATCTAAATATTCCGACATTCGCCACGGTGCACGGTCTCGGCGCCGTTCCACCTCAATCGCCATATTACCTGGGTATGGTTGGGATGCACGGAACACGCGCAGCCAACATGGCGCTGCACGAGACTGATCTATTGTTGGTATTTGGAGCGCGCTTGGACGATCGCGTGACCGGCGAACCCACTCGCTTTGCGCCCAATGCCAAGATCGTTCACTTCGAGATTGATCCAGCACAACTGGACCGTGTGCGAGCCTGTGAGCTGCCGGTTATCGGCGATCTGTCCGAGACTATTCCCGCGCTTCACGCCGACCTGCGCCAAGTCTCCCTGCCCGATTGGAACGGCTGGCGTGCGGTCGCCTGTGGACAAGAGCGGGCGGAACTTGATCCGCAAGGCCTGGCTCAACCAACCATGCGCTTCCTCGATGAACTTTTCAGCCGCCTGCCGCAAGATAACGTCGTAATTGCCGACGTGGGGCAGCATCAGATGTGGGCAGCACAGCGCTATCGTTCTTCATCGCCCCGCGGTTTTATTACTTCAGGTGGGTTGGGAGCGATGGGCTTTGCGTTGCCCGCCGCGGTTGGCGTGCAGCTTGCGAAACCGGAGACTTGTGTGCTTTGCGTTTCCGGCGATGGCGGGTTCCAAATGAACATCCAGGAACTCGCCACAGTGCATCGTCTCGGATTGCCCATAAAAATGGTGATCGTCGACAACAAATATCTCGGCATGGTACGGCAGTGGCAGCAACTCTTTTACGAGCGCAACTATTCCGAGACCGATTTGAGCGACAATCCGGATTTTGTGGAGATTGCCAAAGCTTACAGGATTCACGGCTGGCGGCTGAACGAGTCGGCGATGGCCGAATTTCCGGTATCGAAGAATACGGGGGATTCGATCGACAATTTCTTGCGCTCGCCGGGGCCCGAGTTGCTGGTGTTCGACTGCCATCCTGAGGCGAACGTCTATCCGATGGTTCCGGCGGGAGCGGCACTTTCGGAGATGGTTTTCCGGGACGAATAGAAATTGCAAAATTAAGTTAGAGGGAACGACTATGCAAGTTTTTCACATTCGCTATCGCAACGCGCAGGGCGCGCTGATGCGCATTTTGAACGCGGCTTCGCGTAGGGGACTCGATCTCGGTTCAGTGCACGCAGAAGCCGCCGGTCAGGAGCATGGCGTGACTCTGTTGCTGGAGGCGACGCACAAGCAAACCGGCCAGCTTTGCCGCGAATGGTACGGAATCGTGGATGTGATCGAAGTGCGTTCCAGCGCAGCTTTGCGCGAGCACGAGGATAATGGCACCTGGGCACCGCATCCGCCCGCGTCGACCAACGTTGCAGAGCAATCGGCGCGCGCAGCGTTGGCATAAAAAAGTTTCTTACGTCCGTTAGTCTTGGTTTTGCGTTTTTATCTGGGACAGCCTCCCTGTCGCTTCGCCTCTGTTGTAACCTTTCGTCATGGATATAAAGCATCGCAGCCGCGGAATTACCGACGGACGCGACCGGGCTCCGGCGCGCTCCATGTTCAAGGCGATCGGATTTACTGACGCCGATCTTAGCAAGCCGTTGATCGGCGTGGCCAACACCTGGATTGAAACCATGCCGTGCAACTTTCATCTGCGGCGGCTTGGGGCCAAAGTAAAAGAGGGCATTCGCG
>JBAWBE010000353.1:0-7063 GCA_049589635.1 Terriglobales bacterium | reverse complement strand
GGTCTATCTAGCGGAATTCTGGCCGCGGGCCAAGGAGCCGTGGCCGCGCTTTCTGATTCTGACTGTGCTGGTGTGGCTGCTGGCGCTTGTGAATGCGCGGGGGGCGCGGCAGGGGGCGGCTGTGAGCAACGTGTTTGCGATTGCGAAGCTTGTGCCGCTCGTGCTGGTAATCGCGGCGGGCGCCGCGCTTACGCTTTTTCATCCGATGCCGTGGAATGGCTCACAATCTTTCCCTGTGCATTCATGGATGAAGGCGATTTTTCTGCTTGTTTTCGCTTATGGCGGATTTGAATCGGCGCTGGCACCGATGGGCGAAGCGAAGAACCCGGCGCGGGACACGGGTTTTGCATTGCTGGTAACGCTCGGCTCCTGCACGACGATCTACGCGCTGGTGCAGTGGGTGGTGGTGGGGGTGCTTGGCCCGGGCGCAACCAGCGACCGTCCACTGGCCGAGGTGGCGAGGGTGACGTTGGGCAATTCAGGAGCCGGCTTAGTGGCCGTCGGCGCGCTAATTTCCGTGTATGGGTACTTGAGCGCGAAAATGCTGGGGATGCCGCGGGTTACGTTTGCGCTGGCTGAAGCTCGGGACCTGCCGGGAGTTTTTGCAGCTGTTAGTCGCAGGTTCCATACGCCGTGGTTTTCGATTCTGTTCTTTGCGACGGCGGTGTGGGGATTGGCATTGGCCGGGAGCTTCGCGTGGAATGTCACGCTGTCGGTCCTGGCCCGGCTTTTTTATTATGGAGTGGTTTGTGCTGCTCTTATCGCCTTGCGGCGAAAAGGGGCTCCGAAGGAAGCGGCGGGATCTGCGCGTTTACAGCCATCTGGATTCCGCTTGCCATTTGGCCCGCTGTGGGCAGTGGTCGGAGTCATGATCTGCCTGGCGCTCACAACGCAGGCAGACCTGAGTAAGTCGGTGATCCTGGCGGTTACGGTCGCCGCGGCTTTAGTGAACTGGATATGGGCGCGGTCGGGTGCCTCGGCATAGGCTCCATGGCATCGTTGAAAATGGCGGATTGACAAGCTAAGCGCCGGCGCCTTTCTCCATCTCGAGTAACTGTTCCTTCCGATCGATGCCCCAACGATAGCCGCCGAGGTCTCCATCTTCGCGAACTACCCGGTGACATGGAATTGCGATGGCTACTGGATTGGTCGCGCAGGCGCGTGCGACCGCACGCGTGGCTTTCGGCATGCCCAGCTTTTTTGCTACTGCGCTGTACGACTGAGTTTCTCCGCGGGGAATGCGTTGGAGATGCTCCCAGACGCGGCGCTGAAAAGCGGTTGCGCGAATGTCGAGTGGCAGGCTGGGATAGGGCTGCTGTCCATTCAGCAATTGCTCGAGGCTGACTCTCCACTCGGCTAGGGCTGCGTCGTCGCGCTTGCGGGAGGCGAATGGGAACTCGCGCATCAGGCCCTGCTGGAGTTCTTCATCGGAGCCGGCGAACTGGATGGCGCAAATGCCTTTGTCGGTGGCGGCGATCAGCATGCGTCCAAGTGGCGAGGGTGCGATTGTGAAGCGGACTACAGCCGCCATTGCGCCACGGCGGTACTTTTCGGGCGTCATGCCGAGTTGGGACGCGGTGCGCTCGTAGAGACGGCTGCTGGAGCCGTATCCAGCTGCATAGAGCGATGTGGTTACGTCGTGCCCGGCCTGAAGGTTTTGCTTGACCTGGCGAAAGCGGCAGGCGTCGATAT
Organism: Terriglobales bacterium; assembly: GCA_049589635.1. Taxonomy (GTDB): domain Bacteria; phylum Acidobacteriota; class Terriglobia; order Terriglobales; family Acidobacteriaceae; genus Acidiflorens. Next base: position 5,371 of record JBAWBE010000353.1, on the reverse strand, counting down.
AGGCTTTGGGCGAAACGCCCAGCACGGACTTGAACATGCGCTGCAAATGAAATGCGCTGCGGCGGAATTTGGTGGCCAGAACTCCGAGCGTGAGGCGGTCTTCGATGTTCTGCTCGATGTAGCGGCACATCGCGCGTACCAGCGCCGACTGTGGATTGCCATCCACCGCTTTGGGGCGGCAGCGCAGGCAGGCGCGGTAGCCGGCTTGCTCGGCGGCTGCGGCGTGCTCGAAGAATTGCACGTTTTGCCGCTGCGGACGCCGCGCTGGACACGACGGCCGGCAAAAGACGCCTGTGCTCGACACGGCAAAGACGAACATGCCGTCGAGGGAGCGGTCGCGTTTGACTACGGCATGCCAACAGTTGGCCTCGCTCAGCTTTCCTCCGTTGGGCTTGCCTCCGTTGAGCGTTGTTTCGCCGAGCTTTCCGTCGTTGGGCTTTGTGGGGCTCGACTTCATGGTTGATTCGATGGTTTCCTGCTCTGAAAGTATCGCGTTCGTTGTCATGCAGATAACATAGGACAGCCGTGGCGCGCGGGCTATCCGGATGTTGCGGTCAAACTAACCTTCTGTTCTTTTCTCGTCTTCTTGCGGTTGAGCGGAATACGGTCAGGCGAATGCGGTCGAACAAAATGGGATCGAACGAAATTCAGGAACCTTCAGGCGAGTCGAGGATACTAGCTCACACAATCACGGCACGCGGAATTGAGTGCGAAATTTCGCTTGATGCTCGCAAACCGGCGATCGAGTGGGCATCCGCTTCTCCAGTTACCTTCTGTGCAGACTGGCAGGGGCAGCGCGCTGATCCTGCGCGGCAAACGGAGGTTCGCGTGTTATGGACACCGAGCACCTTTTACTTGCGTTTTGTGTGCCGCTATCGCGATATCTTCATTTTCGATGACTCTAATCCCGACGGGCGCCGCGACGAGCTCTGGGATCGCGACGTGGCCGAGGCGTTCCTGCAGCCTGAGCCAGCGCGGCCGCGCCACTACAAGGAATTCGAGGTCAGTCCGAACGGGATGTGGATCGATTTGCAGATTGGTCCGGATCGCGAATTTGGCGATGGGCGGGAACTGAAGAATCTGAAGAGTGGGCTGAGGCGGTCGGTTTGGATTGATCAAGAGCAACGTGTCTGGTCGGCCGAGTTGGCCATCCCGATGAGGGCTCTGACTGCGGATTTCGATGCCGGCACGAGTTGGCGTGCGAATTTTTACCGCGTCGAGGGTCGACATGAACCGCGATTTTATTCGGCCTGGCGGGCTACGAAAACGGCGCAGCCGGACTTCCATGTGCCGGGGGCATTCGGTCGATTGGAGTTTCGGTGAGTGAGGACGGTTTTCATCGCGACGACGACGTACCGCAGGCGCTAAAGCGCGGACACATTTTCAAGACTCAACGGCACGAGTGGAACTCGTGCCCTTCCCATACGTGCTCAGGTCCATAGTTCTTCCGCAGTCCACGCGTGCTGCACAATTCTGCGGCAATCACTAACAAACAAACTCGCAGACCAAACTAGAGCGATGCCCTGATACCAGGCAACTACTTTCCCATGCTCGCGCGCTTGCGCAACTCGCCGAGCAGGGCTACGGCTGCGTTGTAGTAAGTCTTGTCGGGATCGGACGTGTCGGCCCAGACCGCTTCGTAGACGATCTTCGCGGCTTCTTTCGGGTCCATGTGGAGAGCCGTCTCCATGCGGCCCACCTGCTGGCGCATCTCTCCGTAACAGGAGTGGCAGACCGCGGCTGGCTCAACTGTGCCGTCGTGGTTCTGATCAAGGGCGCAGCGGAAGGTTGCGGCCGGCACATGCGGCTGAGAGGCGTAAATCTGGGACTTCAGTTCGCGCAGGCGCTCGCGTTCTTCGGCGAGGCGCTTCGCTTCTTCAGAGTTCGAGCGCGGAGAAACGGCGGATGGCGATACTGTGGACGCCGGACGTCCACTGCTGGCCGCCAGTGAAACGCGTTCCTTTGATTTGCAGATCGGGCAGGTATCCATGTCCGCGGGATAGTAGGCACGGCAGCTCGCGCAGGGCATGCCGTAACCGATGTTGCGGTCGGCGCCGGGCTCGAAGGCGGGCGCGGTGGAGGCCGACATCAATCCGGGTGCGGAAAAGGACGTTGCCACAACGTTTGGATTCGGAAGTTTCTGCCGAGCTTGCTTGACTCCAGTGCTTTCCATGGATTCCATCCCGTGGCGGGTGGCGTCCGCCTGAAGGCTATTTTAGAATCGTTCGCTTCGCCGAAGCGATGCACTTCAGTGCACCTGCCCTGGTAACCCGGCTTGACTCTCGCACGCCCGGCCAGAGCGCGGGAGGACTACTTCGGGTTGGTAATCATCCGCGCGGCTTCCTGCATTCGTGTGCGGTAGAGGTTCTCCTGGGGATCGAGCCGCGATGCGATCTCCAGTTCGCCCAACGCCTCGTCATAGCGATTGAGCGCCATTAAACAGGCGGCCAAGGAGTAGTGGTTCTGACCGTTGGGCTGCAAGCGCACGGCTTCGCGAAATTCTTTTTCGGCCTCGGCCAGCGCCTGTGTGTTCACGAGCGCCGTCCCCAGGTAATGGTGGCCCAGCGCCGACTCAGGATTGAGCACTACTGCCTTGCGCAACACTTCCACGGCCTCTTCGTCCGCGCCGGTGAGCAGCAGAGCTTGCCCGAGCACGCGATACTCGGCGGCACCAGCGGGATTTTGAGCGATGGCAACCCGCAGCTCGCGGATCGCCGAGGGATAGTCACGCTTCGACATATACGCGCGGGCCAGGCAATTATGGCCGCCTTCCCAGTCGGGTAGCTGGCGATAAAGTTCCTTGAATTCAACGATCGCCTTGTCGAAATCTTCTTTGTCGCAAAGCGTGTTGCCCAGATTGCTGCGCACGCTCGCCTCATCGGGCTTCAGACGAAGGGCGGTGCGGAATTCGACCGCCGCCTCATCCAGTTTTCCCTCGTCGCGCAGTACGACGCCCAGATTGCTGTGCGCCTCCCAGTAGTCGGGGCGGAGATTTAGCGCATGATGATAGGCAATTGCCGCGCGGCGCAAATCTCCTTTATCGCGCTGCGTGATTCCCATGTCGAAGTAGACGTCGGGGTTATCGGGCTCGCGTTCCAGGGACTTTTCGTAGGCGTTCAATGCGGCTTCGTAGTGGCCGTCGGCATAGTGGGCAAGGCCGAGAAAGCGATAAGCGTCCGCATTTGCGGGATCGATACTGAGCGCGGTGCGCGCTTCGGCAAGGGCATTGTCGGCGTCGTCGCTACGGTAGAAGTTATAAGAAAGCTCGCCATGGGTTTCTGCGAATGCTGGCATCACGTGGGCAGAATCCGAGAAGGCGTCAAAGGATTCGTCGAGGCGATCCTCGCGGCGCAACACCGTGCCAAGCACAAAAAGCAGCAAACCGTTGCGCGGATCGCTCTCGAGTTGAGCGTGGAGTTTTTCTTCGGCGGCGGCGAAGTTTTTCGCGTGAATGAGAGCTGCAATCTCAGCGGAAGGCCCGACGCATTTGCAGGATGAGGCCGAGGCGGCAGCGGACTTTTGCTGAACTGCTGAAGCAGCGAGCTTCGTCTGGCCGGCTCCCTTCTGGCCGGCTCCCTTCTGGCCGGCTTCTTTATGGCTGGGATCGAATCCGGCGAGAAAATGAATCAGGCTGGCGTCGGCGCCACCCTTTTCCAGGATTCGCACGCAGGAAGGCGTAATGTGGCAAGCCAGTTTGAAGTCGTTGCCTGCGAGACGCTGGATGCGGGCGTTCGAGATTCCGCCGGCGAGCCATAGGAAAACCTGGTCAACGCCGGAACAGGTTGGCGCGGAAGACTTTTCTGAAGACTGTGCCCCGGCTAAGGTCGGCTCGCGCGAAGCCGGCTCCGAGGAAGATGCGCCCGAAGCGGATGAATTTGAGGATGAGTTCGAAGAAGCCAATTCAGAGAAGAGCAACTTGGGGGCAGGCGTGTGGAGCGAAACAGGCCCGGGGGTTCCCTGCTCCGCGGATAAAAGTCCTGCCAGGGGCAGAGCGACCAAAAGAATTAACAACCCGCTGACCCAACAACGTTTCACGAGACCTCCGGCGTCCAGAGCGGCTTTCGAGCACAAACTGCCCTGAGTCAAAATAGCTCGCCAGCGTCACACCCGATAGGTCACGGAAGTAATTGTTGAGCATGGCCGGATGGGCAGAGTTTGACTGGATGCAAGACTCCGGGGCCTGATTGCGGTACACTTACGTCAAAGTGTTGCTGCCCGCTGCCGGACGGCCCCAGGAGGTTCTATGGAAGGTCTATTCCAACCAATGCACTTGCTCGTGATCTTCTTTATTGCCCTGTTGTTTTTCGGTCCGAAGAAGCTGCCTGAGCTTGGTAAAGGGCTCGGCGAAGGCTTCCGGGCATTGCGCGACGGCATGAAAGAGGGCGCGGCTGCCAAGCCCGTGCAAACTGAAGCAAAGACAGAAGCAAAGCCGGAAGAAAAGGCCTGAGTCTGGCGGCACGGTTTGCCGTTGGCGTCCGGTGTGCGTGACAAAAATTTCCGCCGCACCCGATCTAATTTTCGCATCCAAAGTTTCTTAGCGGTGTTGTGACAGCCAGAATTCGCGTCCACTTCCAGGGCTGTCAGCGGGGTCCTGTTGTGCAATCCATAAAGAGTTGATGTCTTACTCTGCGGTTCAATTCATCGAGGAGAAATTCTGTGCGTAAGCCATTTGCGGTAGGGCTTCTTTTTCTATTTGCAATTGCAGTTCTATTCGCCGCTCCAGCATTCGCCGACCAGGTGGTCATGAAGAATGGCGACAAGCTGACTGGCTCGATCACCAAGTCCGACGGCAAGACGCTGGTCTTGAAGACCGATTACGCCGGGGATTTGACGATTAAATTCGACGCGATCGCGTCATTTAGTTCGACTGCCGAACTCAACGTAACGGCGGGCGGCAAAACGGCGGTTGGTCCGGTCAGCACCAGCGGCAGCAATATAGTGGTCGCGACCAAAAGCGCCGGCTCAGTTGAAGCGCCAATTTCGTCGGTCACGGTGATGCGCAGTCCGGAGGAAGAAACAGCGTATGAAAAGACGATGCACCCCGGCTTTGCCGAGGGCTGGGCGGGCGGAGTGAATTTGGGATTTGCGCTGACTGCGGGAAACAGCGAAACCAAAAATTTGAACGTCGCATTCAATGCCCTGCGCACCGGTGCGCACGACAAACTCACTCTTTACGAAAACTCGATTTATGCGGTGAACGACAAGATTGTGGCTCCCGCAACCACGCCGCAAACGACCGCAAACTCGAACAGCGGCGGAGCGCGCTATGACCACGATTTCATTCCGCGGGTTTTTGGCTTTGGGAGTGCCGACTTCTTTTCGAATTCCCTGCAAGATCTGAATCTGCGATATATTTTGGGCGGCGGTGTGG
>JBAWBE010000352.1:0-18833 GCA_049589635.1 Terriglobales bacterium | reverse complement strand
GCCCGCAGTTGTTCGCCAGCGCGAGACGCGAGATCGAACAGGTCCGACTGGGAGCCGACGATTGCAAAACTTGCAACCGTATCGCCGGTTACCGCGTCCTGCACGCGGGCATCGAGGCGGACCCGTCCGTTGCCCGTTCGCCCAATTGCGATGTACGATCCCGCAACTACATAATCGCAGCCAATATCCTTGCGAATTTTTGTTAAGGTATTGCTGCCATAGCTATCTTTATTGGTGAGCGAGAGTTCAAGTTTTGCTCGGGCAACATCCTCCTCCGGGACCGTTCTGAGATGGTCGCCCGCAGCTAATTCAGTTGCCAGCATCTCGGTAAATGCAGTCGATAACCATACTTCTCGCGCATCTCCGGAAGCGTTCGTGAAACCCATGACTGCAACGGATCGACGACTGACACTCGGTGGAATGACCAGAGTGGGTTGAGCTTGCGCCTCGGGAACTGGCTGATTTCGGCGGCTATAACGATAGTCGGCATATGCGACGAGCAGGACTAAGAGTAGACCCACTGCTGCCCAGAATGGCCAAATGCGCCCCTTCCCCGGTGGCACAGTCGAAAACTCGGTGGGGAGTATGTCGACTAATGGGATCTCAACGGACTCCAATGTCGCGGCGCTTTGCGGCGTCTCGTCGGATACCGTAATCCCGGAGACTGGAATCTCCGACTCTGGAACCAGCGACTCGACGCTGGCTATGAAGCGATAACCTACCCTGGGTAGGGTCTCGATGTAGCGCGGTTCGGAAGAGGTATCCTGCAGCGCGCTCCGTAATCTTTGCACCGCACTATTGAGGCTCGCTTCAAAATTGACGAAGACGTCGCCCGGCCACAGCTTCCGTCTCAGATCCTCGCGCGAGACGACCTGGCCCGCTTTTTCGAGGAGCATTGCCAGAATTTGAAATGACTGGCGCGGAATCTTGAGCCTCAAGCCTCCCTTAAGAAGCTGGTGCGTCTGCAAGTTGAATTCGTAGAGCCCGAAACTCACATGTAAGCGCGCAGCTGACTTTGTGTCGCTGAAGCCCGAGGAACTCTCATTCAGGCGCTCGCTTTCCGAATTACCCGGCTCAACTGGTGACATATCCGAAGGGCGAATGGGAGACGTTTAATGTCCGTTCTCGCAAACCATCTTTGAAGCAGTGTATCGGCAAAGTAAACCCGCCAAAGGTAATTGTTGGCACTGCCGTAAGCGGAGGCCAGGCATTTAGTCATCAGTCACCTAGGCTGCGAGGTGGATGGTGGGCGATATGCCGGTTTGCGAAGTCGGGCTGGCTGGCGGTTTTGATCGAGATAGGGGGCAGCCTGTGTGATGAAGAAGGTGAGAGAGCGGATCTCACCTTCTGGTTGATTCGGCGTAACTCGTTTCAAAAACCAGATTGTCGTAGGCTACCGCTCCTTCAGCCCCGTAGCCACTTTGAAGATTGTGCCGTTCTGAATATCCCCAGGAGACACGGTTCCTCCGGCGAATGCCAAACCATAGAAGTTGCCATCGCTCGCTTCCGTCAGGCCGATGGGATAGCAGCCGACTGTGTTGCAATCGAGTTCCTCGCTAAAGATGGTTTTCCTCTTTGAGTTAATTGCGAACACAACGCCGGGATAGTTTTCTTTTTGTGTATTGTTGATCAGCCCGTACAAATTTCCGTCAGAACCCGGGACCAACAAAGTTGGGGCGTACGCGGGGTCGGTTACCGTCTGGACTAGTTTGTACTTGCCGGCCGTGTTGATTTGAAAAATACCGCTCTTAAGGCCTGCGAAGACTCCATAGATTGTGCCGTTCGAACTCTGGGTCAGGACGCCAGCTCCCTGCTGTTTGCCAAATGTGTGAACAACGGAGTACACCCCGCCCGTAGTCAGACGGAAAACGACACCCTTGGGCCTAGGCCCGAAGGGCTCGATGGACGCGGCTCCATATAGATTGCCATCCGTACCCGCGATGAGCACGTTGCCCTCGGATGAAGGCAGGTTGAAGTTGTAGAACTTGCTCCAGACGCCCTCCGGCGTGATCTGGAAGACAAACCCCGAGGTTATGCCGTAGAAATTGCCGTCTGCGCCGGGAACAACAGGAAGGGGCAGATCGGGGCAGCCTGAGAGCGAACAGAAGCTGTACAGGACCTGCTGGGTTCCCGTGGTGGTGAGGCGATAAAGAACACCGTCGTCGTTGGCCCCGCCTAATGCGGTTACTCCATAGAGATTGCCGTCAATGCCCGCTACCAAGCCAATAGAAGGAATTTCGCCGTTGGGATATTGTCCCGAACCATTAGGCTGGAAGGTATACAGAGCATCGACGTCGCCGGAGAGATTCGCCTGCCATACGGTGCCTTCACCGTTGCCGGTATCGCCATAGGCGGTCGCGCCATAGAGATTGCCATTAGCGAGTTGGATAGGGCCTGGACCTGGCTGGAATCCATTTGGGCAAGTCCCATAATTGGGGGTGCAATAAAACGCGAAGAGTTGAGAGATTGGCGGTGCTTGTCCGAAAGCGAAAGCAGTGATCACGACGAATGCAACGCAAGCGAGAAGTGGCTTCATGGATTTGATCCTCCTGGGGCGTCTCGAACAGTAGAGAGCGAGCTCGGGAAGTTTAGTTCGAATCGGGTCGGGGGAGACATCACTTATTTCTCAAACGTTGAGTCAAGGCTCAAGAAACAAGCTCTTTCGGAAGTATGACTTAGCCTGTGAGATGATCGAGATTGCGGGTGACGAGGGATGGTCGCGGAATTGTAAGATGAACTGGCTCGTGGTTTGTCGGACGCCGAGGAAAAGCGCAAAACTCACTCGGCCAAGGGCAAAGGAGACCAAAATCTCAAGGAGGGCATCAGCGGTCCTAGCGCCACCCGAAAGCTGGCGGGAAGCTTTTGACGGCTTCCGGCCTCGAGACTTCGCGTGTCCTTGGTTATTGCTTGATGGCTGTCGCTGCCAGGTAATCAGCACGCGGTCGCCCTCGGCCGAACCCCTTACTCAACCGTGACGTTCACGGATTTGGAGGCAATGCCATTCGTCACCACCTCCAGCGTCGAAGGGCCTGTGTCGGTGCCGAAATAGAAAGTGAAATCCGCGGACACTACAGTCTTTCCGGTGGCGACGCCCATGGTGCTGAAATTGCTCGTCGTTGCATAGGTGATATGACCCGTCGCGTTATTCGTGACACGCACCACCGGGAAGTTGCTTGCCGATTGAGCGTCGTCTCCGTACGCTGCGCCTTGCGAGAGACCGTTGAATTGAGTTCCGCTGATCGTGTATTTGTCCGTGCGAGTTATGGTCTTGGGATACGACTTGATGGTCGGCGCCCAGGAGCTCGCGGGACTGCCCACGGGTTCGTAAATCTCTACGTCTTGTGTGCCGTCGGTGAACAAGATATGCCCGGTGGGCAGTTCCACCATCCTGCCGTCGAAGGACGCTTCCTCGGGGGCGTTCGGCGGCTCCGGAACCGCATCAAAGTTCTTGCCATCGAACGAAAAGAAGTTGCTTGGGGGCGTGTAGCAGGGATTGATGGGTGACGCCATGACCAGCACGTGGCCGTTCGGCAAAAGCGCCGCCGGACCGTCGGCAACTCCGTTTTGGCCATGCGACGAATTGGGCGGGAAGATCGGGCCCTTGGACCATGTTCCAGTCTTGGAGTTGTAAATCGCGTTGTTGCCATTTGCTCCGGTCGCGAGGACGGTGCCGTCGGGCCGCAAGACCGCGGGGCCTATTTCCGGAACAAATTGGGAGTTCCCGCAGTCGTACGTGATCGGGACTTTCAAGTTGCCCGCATTCGACCATGTTCCGGTGCTCGGATTGTAGAGTTCGGAGGCGGTGCCATTCTGCGTGTCGATCGTTAACACCTTTCCGTTGGGCAGCAAAGTCCAGCCTTCTTCGGAATTCGGATCCTCCTTGCCAGCGCCCGTTGCCGACCAGGTAAGATTCTTGGCGTCGAGAAGAGCTTCCTGGTAGCTACAGCAAGCGCCCATCATGAAGGTTCCGTTAGGCAGCACTACGCTTGGCGCATCGCCAATCTTGCTCCAACCGCTGGGGGGTTTGACAGAACTCCACCTGCCGCTCGTGCTATAAATAGCTCCCAACGTCGTCTCGTCCTGTATTCCGAGGTTGTATTCACCACCCTCGACAATGATCCTCCCGTCTGGCAGAACCGCCGAGGCGAAGTAAAGCGGGGCGTAGTCAGAGGGGAGACTAAGTATCTGGTCCCACGAGCCCGAGCCATAACTCCCGAAACTATCGGGAATCAGCACATACCAGTTCCCGGTTGGGGTGCCACCCTGGCTGGCGGGACCTGTTACTTCCTCCACCATGACGGTGCCGTTGGTTCGCAGTATGGCGGTGCCGGCGCCCTGGCCGGGGAAAGTGGGCGCGGGTTGCCACAGTTGCGCATGGGCCACGCCCACGCAAACCAGGAGCGCCAACCCGATCAGACATCCAATCGCGAGCTTCTTATCCGACACGATCCTTTTGTTTTTCATCACGCACCTTCCTTTTTTGAATTTTTGTTTAGACCATCACACCCACAACTAAGTCGACTTCAGCAGCGACTTAAGACAGACCACCGGCGTTCCGTCCGCTGCTTCGAACGAGTGCCATTGCCTGGCCTCCACGCGATCGCCGAGGCTTAGTTGTCCCATGCCCATCAAAGTCTCGGCCGGGACGACACGCACCTCGCAGCCGCACTGCTGACACCAGAGGCGGGTGCCGGCCCTCCCGCGAATCGTCAACTCGCGGTCGGTCTCGGTCGTGATATGTATCCTTTTATGTGCCGTATTTCCTCTCCTGCACCTTTACCTCGCTCTCGCCTCGTGCTACAGTGCCGCCTAATCCGCTGCGGCCCATGGGTCGCTCCAACCTGACGGAAGCACTCTGCCGCAAGCGTGAATTGGAAGTCTTTAGAAAGCCCTCAGGAAGTTCTCAGAAAGTTCTCAGGACTCCGATTGGAGGGAACTATCAGCGCGGGAACAAAGCACTTCTATGAGTTCGGCCCCTTCCGGCTGGATCCGGATGAGCGACTCCTTCTGCGGGACAACCGGCCGGTTCCCCTCCAGCCGAAAGCCTTCGAGACGCTGCTGGTATTAGTGCGGCACAGCGAAACTGTGGTTCGGAAAGACGATTTGATGAAGTCGATCTGGCCGGGCACCTTCGTGGAAGAGTCAAACCTCAGCCAGAACATTTTCGTGCTACGCAAAGCATTAGGAGAGGAGGGGAGTCGCTATATCGTCACCGTTCCAGGCAGAGGTTATCGTTTTGCATGTGAAGTCAAAGCGATCGGTGGCGATCAGGAACCTGGTGAGGAGCTCATCCTTCGGAGCCACACGAAATCCGACGTGGTGGTTGAGGAGACGAAGTCCCACGCGCCCCTGATCATGGCAGTGGCGATACTTTGCGTCGTGGTAGTGAGCGCGGGACTGCTGGGTTACAAGGCGTATCTCACGCATCTCACGGGACAGACAGCTAAGGCACCCAGTTCTGCCGCTCTCAAGGCCCGACGCTCCGTGGCCGTGCTTGGGTTCCGCGACCTCTCGGGACATCCCGAAGATGCATGGCTCTCCACCGCCCTTGCCGAGATGCTAAACACGGAATTAGCGGCAGGAGAAAAACTTCGTCTCGTTCCCGGAGAGGATGTGGCTCGCACCAGAGCAGATCTGCGGCTGCCTGATGCGGAAAGTCTTTCCAAGGATACTTTGGCCCGTTTGCGCAACCGTCTCGGCACCGACGTAGTAGTCCTCGGTTCGTACGCCAGTCTGGGAGGAAAGTCGAAAGGCAACATCCGAGTTGATATTCGACTCCAGGACACGGCCGCCGGAGAAACCCTCGCCGAGGTGGCGACGACAGGAACGGAAGATGATCTGTTCGACCTGGTCTCGCGAGCCGGAACGCAACTTCGAGAGAAACTCGGCTTGGATGCGACCTCAACAGCCGAGGCCGTGAGTGTGAAGGCTTCTCTGCCAGCGAATCCAGAAGCTGCCCGTTTGTATGCGGAAGGCCTCGCCAAGCTGCGCGTGTTCGACGCGCTCACAGCACGCGATCTGTTGGAGCGGTCGGTTGCCGCAGATACCAAGTATCCTCTCTCCCGAGTAGCCCTTGCGGCAGCATGGTCGGCCCTCGGTTATGACAAGAAAGCCAGAGAAGAAGCCAATCACGCTTTCCAATTGTGCACTAACCTGTCGCGCGAAGACCGGCTGGCGGTCGAGGCCAGTTACCGTCTGACTAATCATCAATACGAAAAAGCCATTGACGTGTACCGCACACTCTTTACACTGTTTCCCGACAATTTGGATTACGGTTTACGTTTGGCGGAAGCGCAGCAACTAGGCTCGAAGTCGAACGATGCTCTCGCGACCGTTGCGGCGCTGCGGAAGCTGCCCCCGCCAGTATCCAGCGACCCTCGGATTGACCTGCAAGAGGGGACGGATTGGATTTGGATATCGAGCTCCCAGCGCGCGCAGGAGCCGTTGAAGCGTGCGTTGGAAGAGGGCAGAGCGCAAGGTGCGCGTCTTCTGGTGGCGCGAGCGCTCCGTCAGAAGTGCCGCAGCTCTTTCGTTCTCGGACACGTAAAGGATGCCATTGACGCTTGCCGTGAAGCCCGCGACACCTACGCCGCTGCCGGCGACCGCGAGGGTGAAGCCGCTACTGTGCGCTTCTGGGCGGACGCCATCCGGCAATCAGATGCGCCCGGCCCGTCACGGGTTCGCGAGGCTCCGCCGGAAACCGTCAATCTCTATCGCCAGGCTCTCGATACCTTCCGCAGCATTGGTAACGAAAGTCGCGCGGCGGACACGATGAACAGCTTGGGGTTGCTCTATGCGATGCAAGGAGATGTAGCCGCCGCCGAAAGGACGCATCGCGAAGCGCTTGTCATTTTCCGCCGGCTTGCCAATACAGCCACGGAGGGGGTAGTCACTGAGAACCTCGGGGACGACCGGGTGTTACAGGGTGATCTGCCGGGCGCGATGAAGTTTTACGAGGAAGCGCTGGTTTTGGATCGCGAAGTTGGCGACGCGGGAGCCGCGGCAGACGTCGGCTACGGCAAGGCGCTCGTTCAGGAGCTTCGCGGAGATCTTCCGGGGGCCAAGGCCGGCTTCGAGGAGTCGCTCAAAGAATTGCAGAAGGATGAAGATGCATACGATTCGGGATATGTTCTTTTCAGCCTGGGCGAGGTGCTATTGCAGGAAGCGGATTTCGCGGGCGCGCGCAAGGCACTCGAACAATCCCTGGCCTTACGAAAAGAGGGTGAAGACAAAATCATCCTCGGAGAAACTCAACTGGAACTCGCCAACCTGTCGTTAGAGGAAGGTCGTTCGCCATTCGACGTGGAAACCGCCGCCCGGACTGCAATTGAAGACTTCAAGAAAGAAAGGGCATGGGAAGATGAGGGATTAGCGTGTGCTCTCCTGGCTCGGGCACTCTTCGCGGAGCAGAAACTCGAGCAAGCAAGGCAAGCCGCGACAGAAGCTCTCTCGTTCGCCGCGAAGAGTCCGCAATTTGAGATTCGGATGGACAACGCAATCGTCGCGGCTCGTGTGCGAGCTTTAGACGGCTCTGTCCCAGGCGACTCAGTAGCCCAGAGGCAAGCCTTAACGCAACTCGCTTCCATCGTTTCCAAAGCACGGAGACGAGGGTACTTCGGGGTCGAGCTCGATGCGCGGCTTCTAATATGCGAAATAGAAGCTAGCAGCAATCTGGCTTTGGCTCGACTCCACGCGAAAACCCTTGAAGACGATGCGCGATCTCGAGGGTTCCAGTTGATTGCCCACAAAGCCCACGCTATCGAGTTTTTTTCCCAACCTCCGCATAGCCACGCCTGAAGGCGGCCCTCCGGCCAAGCTCACCTCTCGATGTCGCTTGATCGAATCGATCTTTCATGCCGGTTGGTATACCTCGAGCGAAGGAAGCCTCCGATCAACAGACAGAGTGATGAACGAATGTGCAGGCCCTGGTGCAATGACTCATAAATGCACGGTTAGTGCACAGTCGAGGCCAAAAATCATGGTTTCGAGGTGGAAGGACGTTAGAAAGTACTTTAGAATCAATTCTGCTACTTATGTCGGGGCGTAGCGCAGCCTGGTAGCGCACCTGCCTTGGGCGCAGGGGGTCCGCGGTTCAAATCCGCGCGCCCCGACCAATATTACTCGTGCCGTTGCGGCACTCCTTACTACCTGCCGCAGGATGCATCGCTTCCCACCTCCACAGCACCTGCTCATCCCGACATATTGCCTTGACAGCCCAAGAATAAAAAGGCACTATTCTCTCCGTATTAAATGCATTTAATAACGACAATATCGCTTTCCCTGTCAGGCTATGACACGCTTTAGAACCCTCCAGATCGCCATCATCGTTCTCGTCCTGGCTCCGCTCTCGCGGCCCGCGCGCGCGGAATCTGCCAACGTTCGTGTCAGCCAAGTCGGCTACGAGACAGGACAGACACCTTTTCGCGCGTACCTGATGTCCAGGGAAGACGACGCGCATGCGACTTTCGCCGTAGTGAATTCGAGCGGCGTCACTGTCGATTCCGGCCACGTGAGCGCTCTGCTCGGCACTTGGGGCCATAGCAGGAAGGTGAGCTACAACGTATACGCCCTGGATTTCAGCGCTCCGGCTGGCGATCTCTACACCATTTCAGTCTCAGGGCGAGTGGCAGCGATGTCTCCGCGTTTCGCGGTTGATGATCCGGACACTCTCTATTCCGGCCTGCTCTTGAACACTCTGTTCTTTTATCAAACGGAGCGCGACGGAGCGAACTTTATACAAAATGCGTTACGCGATAAACCTGGCCACTTGAGGGATAAGAACGCATACGTATACCAGACACCGCCGCTCGACAGCGACGATTTCATCGACAACGCTCCGCCGACGATGCCGTTGGTGTCAGCGGGCGTTCCGAACATCGATGCTTCCGGCGGATGGTGGGACGCCGGCGATTATGAGAAATATGTCGAAACCGTCAGCTATACCGCGGCTTTGATGCAGATTGGGATTCGCGACTTCCCCAACCAGATGGGAGCGAACGCGCCCCTCAACCCCGCCGCGCCGCCGGGATCAATCTCCTATGCCGGCAACAGCGGTCTCGGCGCACCGGACTCGTCGGACTTCACGGACGAAGCGCGATTCGGCGTCGACTGGCTGATGAAGATGTGGGACGACAAAACGCAAATGCTCTTCTATCAGGTCGACAACTCTCAGGATTGGGACTACTACGGTGAAGGCAATCCCAGTTCAGCCACCGGCAACTGCGGCGGAACGTATGCAACGCCGTACTGCCTGATTACCGATTACGACATCTGGATATTGCCCCAGGCCGCCGATCACTTCCGGGAATCCGGAGACCCCGAACCGTGCGACGTCTACACCACATTTTTTATTTGCGACCGGCCTGTTTATGTAGCTGGGCCGCCGGGGTCGTTGATCAGTCCGAATCTGGCAGGGCGGCTGGCTGCTGATTTTGCATTGTGCTATCAGCTTAACCATAACGGCAACCGGACGCTTGCGAATCAGTGCCTCCAGAACGCTGAAGACATTTTTGCGCTCGCCGATTTGTCCTATCCAGACCCCACGCCAGACGCGGGCTCCGGCACGTGTCCAAATTGCCTGCTGACTGTCGTTCCGTTTGACGGCTATCCCGAAAATGTGTGGGACGACGACATGGAATTGGGAGCAACCGAACTTTATTTCGCGCTCGAAGTTGCGGCCGGCGACGGAAGTTTGCCCGCGGGGTTGTCTCACGGCCTTGCTCACAAAGATGGATCTTATTACCTCAGCCGTGCGGCGGAGTTCGCCAAGAATTACATCGCAAACGTCTACGACGCCGGCGACGGCGATACCTTCAATTTGTACGACGTGAGCGGCCTGGCGCATTTTGAGTTGTACCGGGCTTTGAAGATGGCCGGAAGTCCGCGCGGATTAGCGTTATCGGCGGGAGCGATTCGCAAACAATTGTTAAGGCAGGTCGACGACGCAATCGCGGTCTCTCGCGCCGATTCCTGGGGCTTCGGCTATAACTGGAGCTACGGTGACACTACTTCGCACGGCGCTGGCCTGTCAGTGATGGCCAGCGAGGCCTTCGACCTCACCGGCAATAAAAAATATGAGCTCTACTCGCAGCGCTGGCTGGCAAACGTTCTCGGCACGAATGCGTGGGGATCGTCGTTCATCGTGGGAGACGGGAGTACGTTTCCGAATTGCATTCAGCACCAGGTAGCCAACTTATCCGGAGCGCTCGATGGCACGTCGGGAGGCACGCCGATTCTCTGGGGCGCGGCCGTCGAGGGGCCCGCGGGATACGCCACGTCCGGCCAGCTCGATGGCATGAACCTGTGTCCCTCAGACGGAGTAGACACGTTCCGGAAGTTCAATGGGAATGATGGATCGTTTGGCGCGGCGCAAATCGCGATTTATCGTGACAACATGCAGTCCTACAGCACAACCGAGCCCGCGATCGACCTGACCTCGACGTCTTTTCTGATGTGGTCGTGGAGAATGGCTCAGCATCCGAGCATCTTTAAGACGACTCGATAGAACGAAGATCGAAGAGCGAATGTTAAATCGTGCCTAGATCGAATCTAACCCTTAACGAAAAAGTAAACCTGGAATTTCTTTTCACCGCCGGGCCGCCGCTTGGTTAAACTCAGGGCGTCGAACGGAGGCGGGTATGCGCACCAAAGCGATTGCAATTCTGCTGTGCGTGCTGTCGGCGGCAAGCTTGGCCGCACAGGGTACGGCGACCTCGAGCACAGCGAAGAGTAGCTTCATAAAAACTTCCGATGGCACGCGGATTCATTACCTCGATTCGGGCAGCGGCCGGGCCATCGTTTTCATTCCCGGCTGGACCATGCCCGCCTGGATCTGGCAAAAACAGATCGACGAGTTTTCGAAGAGATATCGGGTCATCGCAGTCGATCCGCGGTCGCAGGGCGAGAGCGACCAGCCCACTCACGGCCACCTGCCTGAAATTCGCGCGCGCGATTACAAAGAGCTCGTCGACCAGCTCGGTTTGAAACAACCGGTGCTCGTCGGCTGGTCGATGGGCTGCGGAGAGCTGATCAAGTATGCCGAACAGTTCGGCACCGACAATGTCGGAGGCCTGGTGCTGGTGGACGGTTACATTACGGATAAGGGCGGCCCGGAAATGTTCGCCGCGCTCTCAGGATGGATGAACTTTCTCCAGCAGGATCGCCGGAAGCAGGCCGACGGTTTTGTGCGCAGCATGTATAAAAAACCGCAGCCGGAAGATTACGTAAAGCGTGTCACCGACGCCTCGGTCGAAGTGCCCGCCGATACGGCAGCCGTGCTGATCTACAACATGATCGCGGTGAAAGATTTCTCCGCCGGCCTCGCAAAGATCAATCGGCCGGTGCTGTTTGCCTACCAGCCCGAATCGCAGCCCAGCGCCGATTACCTGAAACTAAAGCTCGGCGACAGGCTGCGCATGGAGCGCTTCGACGGCGACGGACACGCGCTCTTCGTCGACGATCCCGACAAATTCAACCAGGTGCTGGAGGGGTTCGTGCACAGTTTGCCGAAGTAGACCGCTAATCTCCGGTGCCGGTAAGCATTGCTCTCTGGGGACTGTTGGTGGCGCTGTCGCTGACGCTTAGTTGCCCCGTCCCCGTTCCCGTCTGCGTCGGCGTAAAGGTCACGTCGATCGTGCACTTCCCCTTGGCCGCTAGGCTCGATCCACAGGTCTGCGCCGACACTGCAAAATCTCCCGTCGTCGAACTTGCAATGCCCGTCAGGGCGACGACCTGGTTGTTGGTCAGGGTAAACTTCTTCGGCTTGCTGGTCGTGCCCACCTTCTGTTTGCTGTAGGTTTCGCTGGCCGGAGTCAGAATCGCCTGCGCAATGCCCGTGCCCGATAGCGCAACCGTCTGCGGACTGTTTGGCGCATTATCGGTGAATGACAGAGTTCCGGTGCGGCTTCCAGCCTGGGCAGGCGTGAAGGTGACGTTCACCTTACACTTAGCAGTCGGTGCCAAGCTGCCCCCGCAGGTCGTGCTCTGAACAGCAAAATCTCCGCTGGGCGCGATGCTGGCAATGATGAGCGTCGAAGCTCCGATGTTGGTCAGGGTAACGGTTTTCGGCTTGCTGGTCACGCCCACTGCGGTTTTCGAAAATGTCAGAGATGTCGGTGTGAGCGCGACGGTCGGCCCACTTGCTGTCACTGTTAGCGCTAGAGTCGTTTGATTGGTCAAGCTGCCCGACACACCGCTGATCGTGATGGTCGACGTCCCCAGGGCAGCACCGCTGCCGACCGTAAGCGTCAACACGCTGGTTGTGGTTGTTGGATTCGGAACGAACTGGGCGGTCACCCCACTGGGTAGACCCGAGGCGCTTAAGGTGACTTCGCCGTCAAAACCGTCAGAGACCGTCACCGTGATTGTGCTTGTGCCGAAATTCCCCAGAGCAATGCTCAGTGTGTTCGGATTCGCGGTTAAGGAAAACGATTGTGTTTGTCCGAAGAAATCCGACATGGCGGCGGTGGCGTACTGAGTGGGTGGAGCGGTGCTACACGCGTCTCCGTACACGGCGGTCAGGCCGAGGCCCTGCAACAACGTGCACGCCAACGCTCCTTCTCCATAGGAAATACTGGAAACATAAGCCATCTTCGAATACTTCGGGCTGATCATGGCAATGAAAATCTTGCCGCCGCCGTTCTGGTTGTCGTTCCTCGATTCGTCAAACGTGACAATCAGCAGGTCGCCGTCATCGAACGTTGGGCCATAACCGGCTGGATTGGTCAATGGCCCGATAACATTCGTTTGCAACCAGGTATCCGCATTGAGGTCAATGTGACCTGGATAGGAAGGACAATCGTGGGCATCGTCGCACCCGTCGGGCGCAATATAGGTAAGATTTGGGAGGCTCTTAGCAGCCACGTCGGTTGCGAATTGGCTGAAGGGGACAATATTATTTGCCTGCGTTTGGTTGTTGTATACATCCGAGTAGAACGGGAACGGATTGTGGCGAACATAGTAGGTGTTGTTACCCGTAAGATCGGTGGGGCAGGACTTTGCAACATAGTTTCCGCCCAAGTATCCCGCATTGGGTATGCACTCGGCATAAGATTTCCACGTCAGACCTTGGGCTAAGAGCTCGCGCACAATGTTATCGACGGTGCTGGGAAACGGGCAGTCCGTACCGCCGCTGCCATTTGGATCGCACGAGTCGTCGTTCGTCAGAATCTGACCGCTGATGTCCTCTTGGTAGTTGCCAATTGACGGATGCGTGTCGGAGAAGAAGTTGGTCGAATAGCCGTACGTGTGGCCCAGCGAATACAGATTAGGCCATGTAGAGCTGGTGATGTCGGAGTAGTTGAGGTTCTCCTCCATGACCCAAATGATGTGATTGAAGTGAGGCGTAGTCTGGCCCACAGCAGGCGTGATGTCCAACGCGCACCCCAGCAGAACCGCCACGCACACTCCCAGAAGCCGAGAGAAGAGCCGAAAGATCGATTGCATGAAATCCCCTATATTCAGTGCCCGAGCACGGCAGGACGATTTGAAATGAAATCGTCTTCTCGACTTCAAGAAGGGCCCTATTGTATGCCGAAGCCTCCCGCCGTGTTCAAGTTGAAAACTTGTGCGCTTTGTTTTCCCACGAGATTGTGCTCCGGAGTGTCCCGCTAAGAGGTTAGGAATTACTGCCGTGAAAGGGATTCCTGACGTTGCCTACAGGTCGTATTTCTTCATTAAGTGGCGGAAGGAGCGGTAAGAGATGCCGAGCAGTTCGGCGGCTTTCACCTGCACGCCGCTGGTTTGGCCGAGCGCCGATTGCAAGAGATTACGCTCGATCTGTGCGACGTAGTTTTCCATGTTCTGGCCTTCGGGCAGAACCGAGCCTGCTGGGATGGCGAATGAAGTTTCGGCGCCTGCGGCTACGGCACGCGCCTTCGGCCGCTCGGCAGGCAATTCGACGTGCAGCTCGCCCGAGGCCTCCATGGCAACCGCGCGCTCAACGGTGTTTTCGAGCTGGCGCACGTTGCCCGGCCAGTCGTATCCGTTCAGCGTTTCGAGCGATGCGGGCGCCATGGCATGAATACTTTTGCCGGCGCCGGGCGCGTATTTTTTCAGGAAGTGATTGGCGAGCAGCGGAATGTCTTCGCGGCGCTCGCGCAGGCTGGGCACGCGGATCGGGATGACGTTGAGCCGATAATAAAGGTCCTCACGGAAGGTGCCTTCGCTGACCTGCTTGTCGAGATCGCGGTTGGTGGCGGCAATTACGCGCACGTCAACCGCGATTTCGCTCGTGCCGCCAACGGGGCGGACAGTGCGCTCCTGTAAAACCCGCAGCAGCTTGACCTGCATCGGCATGGTCATCTCGCCGATTTCGTCGAGAAAAATTGTTCCCTGGTCGGCGACTTCGAAGAGCCCGCGCCGGTTCTGGCTCGCTCCCGTGAAGGCGCCTTTGACGTAGCCGAACAGTTCGCTTTCGAGCAATGTTTCGGGAAACGCGCCGCAGTTGACCGAGACAAATGCTTCGGCATCGCGCGGCGAGCAGGTATGCACGGCGCGCGCGACTAATTCTTTACCTGTGCCACTCTCGCCGTAGACGAGGATGGTGCTGCTGGTGGTGGCAACGGTTCGAATCGTCTGCTTCAGCTTCTCGATCGCAGGGCTGATACCGACCATATTTTCGAGCGAGTTGCGCGCGGCAGCGTCGCGGCGCAATGCGAAGTTCTGGCGACTGAGCGAGACCTTCGTCAGCGAACGCGCGATCGCGAGTTTGACTTCGTCGACCAGGCCCGTGCTCTTGCGGATGTAGTCGGTCGCGCCGCCGGCTTTCACGGCTTCAACCGCGGCTTCGTAGTCGTCGACCGCCGTCATCAGGATGACCGCCGACTCGGGCGAGACCTGGTGGGCATGGCGCAGCACTTCAACTCCGTCGACGCCCGGCATTTTGATGTCGGTGACGATCACGTCGAAGAGTGCGCTGTCGATTTTGCGGCGCGCGGCGTCGCCGCCCGTTACCGTCTCGACCTTGTGGCCGTCGCGGCGGAGGGCTATGTCGAGCAGTTCGCAGATCGAGCGTTCGTCGTCGCAGACGAGGATGCTACCCACGCTTCACACCTCCCATGGCCGTCATGGAAGCGGTGGCAGATTTTGACGTGGTGCTGAAACTGGCGGCCGCATTTTGGCTGGCACTCTGCTTAGCAATTTGGCCGGTACTCTGGCTGGCGTTTTCGGGTTCTGTCCTGCACTCCGCTTCGTCCATGCGTCGCAGGCGCAGCACAAAGCTCGTACCCTTGCCGACCTCGGAGCGCGCCCAGACTTTTCCCTCATGCGCCTGCACAATCTGGTAGACGATGGCGAGGCCGAGGCCGGTGCCGCCTTCAAAGTTCGACTGGAAGGGCTCGAAGATTTTTTCGGTCTGCGTCGGATGAATGCCTGGACCGGTGTCGGCGAAGTTAAGCTCCCAGTCAGTGTCGCGTCCGGTTAGCGAAACGGTAAGCTTTCCGCCATCTTTTTGCATGGCGCGCACGGCGTTTTCGCTAAAGTTCCAGAACACCTGCTTGATCTTGTCGCCGTCGGCCAGCGCCCACGCTTCCGACGCCTGAAAGCGGCGTTCCACGCGGATCTTCGCGTCTTCGGCAATCAGCCGATGTTCGATCAGGGTAAGTGTATCCTCCAGCAGCGGAATCAGATTGACGCGCTCGAAACGATATTGTTTGCCGCGCGAGTAAGCGAGAAAGTCGGTGATGATGTTGTTGAGACGCTCCGACTCCCGAATGACGATTTGGAGCAGGTGGCGTTCCTCGGAACTCAACGCGGGCGCATCCGACAACATGCTGACGGACCCGGCGATCGAGGTCAGGGGATTGCGGATCTCGTGCGCGATGGCGGCGGCGAGACGGCCTACAGCAGCAAGGCGGTCCTGCATGCGCACTTCGCGCTCCAAGCGGCGCACCTCGGTGAGATCGTCAAAGGTGTAGACAAAGCCGGCGTCGCCGCGATCGTTGAGCGCGGAAACCATAACGCGAAACGTTTTGCGAAAGCCTTTGGCGGTCATGTAACGAACTTCAGCGCCGGTGCGCGCGCCGAAACTCGGCAATGGATCCTGAAAAAGATCGCCCACCGAACGGCCGCTCAGTTCGTCTTCGGAGATTTCGAGCAGATGCTGGGCGGCGCGATTGACGAGCGTGATGCGGCCTTCGGGGCCGGTAGTAATCACACCTCCGCTCATCGACTGCACGATGTTTTCATGCAGGGCCTGGAGGTTTTCGAGCGCGCCGCTCGCGGTCTTGAGTTGCACGTCCACCTGGCGAAGCTTGGTCATGAGCAAGCCGGCCAGATAAGCGATGGCGAAGAACGCGAACAGGTTGACGAAGATCACAACCTGGAGTGCCTTCAGTTTTGGATGACCGCCGGAATACGAGGGGATCGCGCCATAGAAATCGAGTTCGAGGACCGCTCCAAAAAGGATAAAAGCCAGCGCCGCGCTCAAGTAAGCCCAGGCCCGCGGCAGCAGCATGGCCGCAACCACGATGACGAGTGGGTAGAGAAAGTTCAGCGAGCTTTCGATTCCTCCGGTCAGTTGGACGACCAGCGTGACCATAGCGAGATCGGCGAGCACCTGAAGAATCGCCTGGAGCCGGGTCTCGTCCCAGACAGTGACGAGAAAAAGGAAGAACAGCGAGAGTACGAACCACAAGACCATGCCCGTCAGGAAAGGGATGACCGGCACGGGGCTCGGCGTCAGGCGGATGACGGCCAGCTCGATGACGAGCAGCACCATCAAGATCAGCATGCGCACCTTGACCAGCCAGGTCAGCCAATTGCGGTCTTCGGTAGTGGAGTGCATGGGGTTGCCGGTCGTTGGTCGTTGGTCGTTGGTCGTTTGGTTGCCGGTCATTGGCCATCGCCGTCAGCCTTCACGCCTGACGACCGACGACGATCCTTCTATCCCGCCAGTTTTCCGATCATCGCGAACAACGGCATATACAAAGAAATAACGATGCCGCCGATGCTGATGCCGAGGATGCCGATGATGACCGGCTCCAGCATGGCCAACATGTCTTTGGTGGCAGCGTCGACTTCGTCTTCGTAAAAGTCGGCGATCTTCTGAAGCATCGCGTCCATGGCGCCCGTAGCCTCGCCGACACCGATCATCTGCGTGACCATGTTCGGGAAGACGCCGCATTCGCGCAGCGGATCAACGATGGTGCGGCCTTCTTCGATCGCTTTGCGCACCTTCATCAGCGCTTCTTCGAGGACGGCATTGCCGGAGGTGCGAGCGGTGATGGCCAGGCCTTCGAGAATCGGAACGCCGGAGGTGATCAGGGTGCCGAGGGTTCGGGTAAAGCGCGCGACTGCGATCTTGCGCAGCAGCAGACCCATGATCGGCAACTTGAGCAGCATGGCGTCAAAGTGATAGCGGCCACGCGGGTGCTTTCGAATCTGCTTCACGCCGAAGTACAAGCCGACCCCGCCCGCGATAAAGAACCACCAGAAGTGTCCTACAAAGCTGCTCAGGCCGATGACGATGCGGGTGGGCAGCGGGAGCGCGACTCCCAGGCCAACGAAGAGGTTGGCGAAAATCGGCACCACCCATTTCAGCAGGGCGGCCACGATCAACATGGCGAAGGAAACCACGGCAACCGGGTAGATCAGTGCCGACTTGACGGCCGCGCGCAGTTTCACCGCCTTCTCAACATAGATGGCCAGACGCTGGAGGATGAGATCCAAAATACCGCCCGTTTCGCCCGCCTCGACCATGTTGGTGGTTAGGTCGTCGAAGATGACCGGATAATTCCTCATGGCATTCGCCAGTGTGGCGCCGCCTTCGACCGTGGTTCGCACTCCCAGCAGCGTCTTCTGGAAATTCGGATTCTCCTGGTTGGAGCCGAGAATTTCCAGGCACTGCACGAGCGGCAGGCCGGCGTCGATCATGACCGAGAACTGGCGGAAGAAGACTGCCACTTCCTTGACCTTGACCTTGCCACTGCCGAAGGTCGGCAGAGAAAATTCCTTGCCTTTCTCGCGGATAGAGCGGGGGGTGATGCGCTCCTTGCGGAGTGCCGCCGCGAGTCCGTCTTTATTGGGGGCGACGCGCTCGCCCTGAATTTTTTCGCCGTTGGCTGTTTTCCCTGAAAATGTAAAAACCGGCATGGCTTGTCTCCTGATTCGTAATTCGCTGCATCACCGCTAGCGCTTCTGCCTATCTCTTTGTGGGCGAAGCAGCTTTGCTCATGACACCCGCGGCGGTAGTCGGCCGGTTCAGCAGGCTGGCACCGCGCGAGATCATTTCCTGCAATTCATCCTGATTGCTGGAACGTGTCAGCGCGATTTCCAGGGTGATCTGCTTCTGGAAATAGGCTGTCGCCAGCGACTGGTTGAAGGTCTGCATTCCGTATTTGTCCTGGCCTGACTGCATGGCCGAGTAAATCTGGTGAATCTTGTCTTCGCGGATCAGGTTGCGCACGGCGGCGTTCGGCACGAGGATCTCCATGCACATGGCGCGGCCCTTGTTGTCCGACTTAGGCACAAGCGTTTGGCACATGATGCCTTCAAGCACGAGTGAAAGCTGCGCGCGAATCTGCGACTGCTGGTGCGCCGGGAATACGTCGATGATGCGGTTGATGGTGGAGGACGCCGAGTTGGTGTGCAGCGTGCCAAAGGTCAAGTGACCGGTTTCAGCGATGCGCAGCGCCGACTCGATGGTTTCGAGGTCGCGCATTTCGCCGATCAGCACGACGTCCGGGTCTTCACGAAGCGCGGCGCGCAGTGCATCGGTAAAGCTCTTGGTATCCGAGTGCAACTCACGCTGATTGACCACGCAGTTCTTGTTCATGTGCACGAATTCGATCGGGTCCTCGATAGTGAGGATGTGATCGTGGCGCTCGCTGTTGATC
>JBAWBE010000351.1:0-6099 GCA_049589635.1 Terriglobales bacterium | reverse complement strand
AGATTATTGAGCGACGCGCCGGGAGGATTGACGTTGATCTGAATGATGTTCTCGTCGAAATCTTCCATGGCGTGCTGCAAACTTTCGAGCGATGTGGAACTGAGGCCGGGCAAATGCTCGGTGGTGTATTGCGCGAGTTCGACGTGGGCGTCTTTCGCGGGCTTGTCAATTTCCCCGCGTTTGGCGACCAAAGCGGCGCGCTGGGCGATGATGCTGGTGAAAGTGTCGTTGAGCTGATCGCCCGTGAAAGTTTTATTTTTCTGAATTGAGCCGTCGGCGTTGGGCCAATCCACTTTCCAGATGGTGCCTATGCCCTTTTCCGCATCTTCCAGGTCTTTCTTGCGCGCGGCTTTCGTAGACTTGTCGGAATCCGGGACGATTTCGTATTGGTAGACGAGAGATCCGATTTTTCCGCGCGCATCCTTGAAGGCGTCGCCCATGGCGGCGCGCTGGTCATCTAGGAGCGCAATTTGTTTGGCGATGTCGGCGTCCTGGGCTTTGGTGGACTTTTCCGCGGCATCTACTTTGGCAACGAGAGCTTTATATTCAGCGGAGGAGTAGACGACATCCTCGTTCTTTTTCTCGCTCTTGACGGCTTTCTCGAGGTAGGTGGAGTAGGCCTTGGCGAAGCGGCTTTGATATTCGCGCCAGGGTTGCAAGCCATAGAATTCGACGTAGAACGACCACGCCACGGTGATGATCAGCAGGAACGAGGCGATCAATAACGGGAGCGCGAAGGATTTGCTCTTGATTGGATCGTCAGGGCCGGTTTCAGGAGAACGATCAGGCACCAAGAACCTCCTTCGATGTGGTTGGCGTGCGCTCGAAATTCAAAGCAGATCGCTCGATCGTCATATGCTGAACCACGGCGTTACCCAGACGTACTTGATCGTAAAAATCAGGCGCAGCAGGATCTTCACGGGCAGCGAGAACATGAAAATCAGGAACGTGTACATGGTGACGAGCTGCAGCAGGCTCATGCGCTTGTAAATCTTGCGGCTGAATTCGGTGCGCATGCAGAGCCAGTGGACCAGATATCCCGCCAGAATAAAGAACAGGACGAGCGGGAAAATGCCGAAGATGACGCGCGCCCAGATGGCGCCTTGATCTTTGGTGGTATGGAAAATTGAGGCCATCCACGAGCCATCAATGCCGACAACCTGGTCGAGGTTGCGGTTCACCGCGTAATCCACGCGTTCAGCGTCCCAGGTTTTACCGGGCCAGAACCACATCCATCCAGGGCCGCGGATGAATGTGCCGATGACGATCATCACGATCCACAGGCCGATGAAGCCGAAGAGGAACGTCCAGATGGCGAAGCGGCGCTGCTTGTAGGTGTAATAGCCGTTGCCGAGCGGGTTCGCGTCAATATATGGAATGACCATCAGGCCGATGATGACGAGAGTGGGCATCACCACGCCGGCGATCCAAGGGTCGAAATAGACGAGCATTTCCTGCAGGCCGAGGAAATACCACGGAGCCTTGGCAGGATTCATGGTGACGTTGGGATTGGATGGTTCTTCAAGCGGCGCGTTGAGAGTGAGAGACCATGCCATCAACAGGACTGTGATGATGATGGCGACCAGGAATTCCATGCGCATCAAGTAGGGCCAGGTGTGAACCTCGCGATCCCACTTCGGATCCCACTCTTGCGTTTTGCGATATTTGGTTTTGGCTAGCTGGGCGTCGGATTCGAGGATGGCGATCAGTTTATCGTTTTCAATTCCCTGCTTGAGGGCATACCAGAGATAGAACGGAATGAAGAAGAGCAAGGCAACGATGGGAACGTTGTCGGGGGCCGAGGCAATTTCCCAGATTTGGTGCCAATCCATTCCGTCAGGCTCCTGCTCGTCGCTTCTGACAAATTCCCGGATTAGAGATTTGGACGCTCGCTGCAGCGGGCACGGCATGCCGTGCCCCTACGGCCTTGTTGCGTTGTGCGTGGTGCGTCATTTGTCGTGCATGCCCATGCCGCTGGGTCGTAGGACTACCGGTCTTGGGTTACGTTCTTCTTTGATTTCGCCTTCTAGCATTACGGGGGCTGGGCCGGAGATGCCGCCGTCTTTCCGGACGCGCCAGAAATGGACGCCGAGGAAAATCGAGACGATTAGCGGGATTGCTATGCAATGCCAGATGTAGGCGCGCAAGAGCGCGTTGGCGTCCACGATGGAGCCGCCTAACAATGCAAAACGGACGTCGTTATATGGCGTCATGCCTAAGAGCGCGCCGAACGGTCCCTCGTGTCCTAAGAGTGGAGTGGCGCGGGCCATGTTGGTGCCGACGGTGACGGCCCAGAAGCCGAGCTGATCATCGGGGAGAAGATATCCGGTGAAGCTGAGGAGCATCGTCAGCACCATCAGCAGAACGCCGACGCACCAATTGAATTCGCGCGGGCGCTTGTAGGAGCCCGTCATGAACACGCGGAACATGTGCAGCCAGACGGCGATGATCATCAAATGCGCGGCCCAGCGGTGCATATTGCGCAGCAGTTTGCCGAAGGGAACGTCGTTTTCAAGATAAAGGATGTCGCGGAAGGCCTGCACTTTGGTGGGGTGGTAGTAAAACATCAGCAGGACGCCGGTGAAGGTGAGGACGATGAAGAGGTAGAAGGTGATGCCGCCCATGCCCCAGGTGAAATTGTATTTGGTGGCGTCGCGATTTACTTTGGCGGGGTGCAGGTGAAAAAAAACGTTGGAGAGCACGCTGAGCGCGCGGTTGCGGGGCTCTTCGTCGTGCTTGACGCGGAAGATGGAGCGATAGAGCTGAGTTTTCTCAGGCTCTTTCAGCCCGTCCGCTTGTTCTTTAGCTTTGCCGACCAGCGTGTCGCGAAGAGCGGCAGCGCTATCCTGGACTTTGTCCAGAACGCCGGATTTCGGCTTGCCGTCTCCATTTTCTTCGGGCATTCGGTATCGACCCCTTCCGAATCCAAATCTACTTGGCCTGGTGCGCGTGTTCGCGCGCTAAACGTTCAAGAAAGCTCCCGGATCATTGAAATGATTGACGCCGGCGCGCGGGTCGTCCACGAAGAGCCGGCTGGTATCCACCGTGATTTGACCGGTGGGATCAAGCATAACGTCGGCGCGATCCATGGGGCGAGGGGCTGGGCCCTCGAAATTTACTCCCTCGCTGTCGTAACCGCTGCCGTGACACGGACACTTGAATTTATTTTCCGCGGGCTTCCATTCGGGGGTGCAGCCGAGATGGGTGCAGCGCGCGAAGATGACGAAGAGGCGGTCCGGTTCGCGGACGACCCAGACGCGATTGGTCATCAGGAAGCGCTGGTCAATACCGAGACCGAAATCGGAGGGAAAGCCAATATTGAAAGTGGTATTGGGTTCGTATAAGGCGCGGGGGAAGAAAAAACGGAGGAACATGAGGAAGTTGACGCCGAGATAACCCCAAATACAGGCCCATACAATTCTGCGGCGGCCCGTATTGACCGCCTTGGCGGCGGCTTGTGCTTCCGGCGTTTGGGACGGTTTCGCTTCCGCCGCTACTGGCGGCGATGCGGGTTGTCCCGGCTTCCCTTCGGAAATTTCTGCCATAGGCCCGTTGAGATTTCTATCCCACAAACCAAAACTATAAATTTAAGATGGCCGACCAGTCCGAAGAAATGAACAGTGCGTTATATGATTTGGGAGCGGCTGTGTCAAGACATTCTGAAGGAAAATTTCGCGCGGTGAATGCGTGGCGAAGGAGTGCGCGAGGATGATACGGAGCAAGGTTCGGCGTGATTGCTCGCGCGCGGTTATGGCTACGTCGTGAGGGAGGCGACGCCGCTGCGCATGCCTACGGAACGAAGCACGAGGTCCGCTAAAGCGCGGATTAACAGTGGCGAATCGTTGAGCGCGGGCATCATGTGAAATTCGGTGACGCCAAGCGATTCGGCGTGTTCGCGGGCTTCGATATTGATTTCGTGCAGGGTTTCGATGTGCTCGGTGAGGAAGGCGATGGGGACGACCAGCATGCGCGTGATGCCGCTCTTGGCCATGCGTTCGATGGTGCCGGTGAGCGAAGGTTGCAGCCACTTCTGCGGGCCGACTTTGCTTTGGTAGCAGAGCACGTAGGGATTTTCCCAGGAGCCAAGTTCGCGAACGAGCTGGACCGTTTCTTCGATCTGTTTGGGATACGGGTCGCCCTTTTCGACTAGAGCCAGCGGCAAGCCATGCGCGCTGAAGACGAGATGGACATCGTCGGGGCGATCGAGGGTGGAGAGAACTTCGTTGATGCGTTCGACAATTCCGGCGATGTAATCGGGATGGTCGTGGAAATGGTCAATGATCTTTACAGGCGTGCGCGGTTGATATTGGCGATGCCATTCGTTGAGGCTGCTGCGGGTGGTGGCAAAAGAATACTGCGGATAGAGGGGCAGGAGGACCAGCTCGTCGTAGGTTTCGCGGTCGAGAGCCGCGATGGCTTCTGAGGTGCTGGGATGCCAGTAACGCATGGCGACGATCGTGCGGGCCGGGATGTGAAGCTTCAGGGCTTTTTCCAGGGAGCGGGATTGCTGTTCGGTGAGGCGGCGGATCGGCGAGCCTCCGCCGATTTCGGCGTAGTGCTGCTTCACGATTTTCGAGCGGGTAGTGGAGATCAGCTTGGCGAGAGCCTTGCGCGCGAGGAAGGCGCCGGGGAAATTGATGATGTCCGGATCGCAGAATAAATTGTAGAGAAAGGGTTCGACAGCGGCTTGGTTATCCGGCCCGCCGAGTTGGAACAGCACTACCGCGATTCTCTTGGCCCCAGCCATGACGCACCTCTGACAATCTCAGCTTGCCCTTGTTGCAACTGTTGCTTGAGCCGCTCGATTTCCTGGCGCACTTGCGAGATGCGCCGGGCAACGCTGACTTCATAAACGAAGAAGACCACCCAGACTACCATCCACGCGGTAAAGAGAAATTCGAAGTTTTTCATCGTCCGACCTTTCCCAGCGCGGGCTGATTCGCGGCCAATCCATTTGATCTATCTTCGGAACCGCGGGATTCGATTGTGAAGCGCAGTTCAGCACATTCGTTGCGCAACATTTCCAGCCGGTAGCGATCCACCAGCACCAATATCATTACGCAAAAGACGGCAACAACGCAAAGCAACAAAACTTTGGCGATCGTCGGCGCGAGGCCGGAGTTGGGGCCGCCCAGTATTACGGGTTGCGGGTGTTGGGTACGCCAGAGGCGGTTCGAGAGGTACACGAGCGGAATATCGAGCGACGCGAAAATTCCGAAGATGGCGGAGAGCGATGCTTTCTTTTCGGGGTCTTCGAGAAGGCCGCGGAGAAGAAGATAGCCGATGTAGAGCAGCCAGAGAATGAAGGTGGAGGTGAGACGCGCGTCCCAGGTCCACCAGATGCCCCACACCGGGCGCGCCCACAACGGGCCGGTGACCAAGCCGATGGTGCAGCACATGACTCCGACTTCGACGCCGGAGACGCCCAGGGCATCCCATTTGCGATTGCGAGTGACGAGATAGGCGACGTTGGCGTAGAAGGCTACGGACAACGCGGCAAACATGGCGATCCAGCTGGGGAGATGGAAATAGAAGATGCGCTGGATGGCGTGCATCGTTTTTTCGTCGGGCGCGATGAATAGGGCGGCATAGCCCCCTGCGAAGATCAGCAGGGCGGTAAGAATTGTCAGGGGTAGGCGGGCCTTCATTCGTTGCTGGACCTCATTCTTACGACAGGGATTCCATCAATCTTCCATCAGATAGTCGCACAGAAGCCAGGAAGCCGTCAGGAACACAATATCAAATCCGGCCAGGAATGTGACCCAGGTGCGATCAATCATCGGCTGCTCGGCGAAGAGAGCAGCGGTGGATTCTACCGCGGCGATGAGGAGCGGGGTCAGGATCGGCAGCAACAGGAGTGGGAGGAGGAGTTCGCGCATGCGCGCGTGAGCGGAGATGGCGGAGAAAACTGTGCCGGTGACTGTTAATCCGAGGGTGCCTAGCGCCAGGACGAGTGCTAGGCGGCCGACGATGCCGGCTAGCGAGACGTTGTAGAGCACCGCGAATATTGGAACGAGCAGGAGTTCGGCTAGCGACATGAAGATGAAGTTGGCGAGGATTTTGCCAAGCAGGATTGCGAAGCTCGACACTGGCGCCATG
>JBAWBE010000350.1:0-3279 GCA_049589635.1 Terriglobales bacterium | reverse complement strand
TGATTGCCACATTCGTGGGCGCGGTGCTCTATGGCGTCGAGTCCATGTTCCGCAACTCTTACCCGTATCAACTGGCCGTCCAGCGTGCGACCGCTTCGCCCGCCGTCGCCGAGAAAATCGGACAACCCCTCCACATCGGCTGGTTCGTGGCGGGTAACGTCAACTTCAGTGGGTCCGAGGGCAGCGCCACCATGAGCGTGCCCATTTCGGGACCAAAAGGAAGTGGCCACATCGTCGTGGTAGGCAAGAAGCACGCGGATCGTTGGACGTTCGAAATCCTGCAAGTGAACGTCGAAGGACAAGAAGAACCCATCCCGCTGCTTCATCCTGCGCCCGCCACATCTCCCTGAAGTCGTCCAATCTATGGAGGAGTACGTCTTCGCGTGCAGTCGCGGAGAGGCGGGTGCTCGCCTTCGCGTTACGCTCCGTGCGGAGCGGTGGAAACGCGCTGGCGGATGAAATCTACGATCGATTGCGTGGTAGTCCCAGGTAGGAAAACTTCCGCGATCCCGCCTTTCTTCAGCGCGGGTATATCCGCTTCCGGAATGATGCCGCCGATCAGCACCGTCACGTCATTCATCCCTTTCCCGCGCAGCAGTTCCATTAACCGCGGGCAAAGAGTATTGTGCGCGCCGGAGAGAATCGAAAGCCCGATCACGTCCACGTCTTCTTGCGCCGCCGCCGACGCGATCATTTCCGGCGTCTGCCGCAATCCCGTGTAAATCACTTCCATCCCCGCATCGCGCAACGCCCGCGCGATAATTTTCGCGCCGCGGTCATGCCCATCAAGTCCGGGTTTCGCAATCAACACTCTTATTTTCTTTTCGGCCATATGCTCGCAAGAATACTCAAATCGCCCGCAAAACGATAGCGACACTCGCCGCTACGGTGCTAAAAAGCTATTTCAATTCCAGCAGCAAATCCTCCACCAGCGCGTTGAACTTGTCCGCATCATCCACAAACAGCGCGTGCCCGTCGCCCTCAAAAACTTCCAGTTGTGAACCCTTAATCTTCGGCTGCATGTCCACAATTGTCTTCATGTAAGGACTCTTCGCGGCACAAATCACAGTCGGCTTGTCAATTTTCGGCAATACCGACCGGTAGTCCGACACAAAATAGCCAACGAGCAGCGCTACCGCCGTATTCGTCGGCACGCGCAAAGATGCCTGGATCAGTTTCTGTATGTAATCTTCCGGCTGCGGCTTATGAAAGTTTAGCGTCCGAATGAATCCTTCCACCGATTTTTGCCGGTCTTCCAGAATTCCCTTTAGCAATCCAAAATCCTGATCCGCGTCGCTCGGCCCGCGCCCGCCGGCGTCGTTATCCACCAGCACCAACCCCGCAAAATCTCCCGTCCCGAACTGGTCCACGTAGGCCATCGTTTCCACCACCGCCATGGACCACGACACAATCAACACCGGCGCGAGATGCAGCTGATCCACCACCGCCTTGATGTCCCGCGCGCGCACTGCCGGATACAATCCATCGCTCGTCTGCGTCGAATCTCCCTGCGACCGTGGGTCCATCGCCACCACGCGGTAATCACGCGAAAAATAATCGATCTGCTTCTGCCAGATCCATCCAGGCATCGTCCAACCCGGCACAAACAAAATCGAAGGGTACTTGTGCTCCAAGGAAACGCCGATATCGCCCTTCTCAATCACCGCAGTAGAAGGCATGGGATTGCCAATCTGTCCGCTGGGAGTAATAGCCGACCGCCCCGCCTCAATATAATGAATCCGCACTCCATCCGAAGTAGTAACAAACCCGCTCTTAATCCCAGGCTTTTTATCCTTCGCGCAAGCCACGCCAGAACAAAGCATCAAGCCAATCATTATCGCCGCCACCGCAACCACGCGCGCGCCACGAATCTGCGTCATCGGCAATCTCCGACGTTGCCTTTCTCTGCGTCCTCTGCGTCTCTGCGGTTCATATGTTGTTTTCACTCCTGATAACGATGCACCAATCGTCGGATGCCATCCTTGAGCACAACCGTATGAAAGTTAATGAGCAGACCGATACTGCAACCGGAGAGCCGCAAGTAAGTCAAAAGAACCGCATCATGAATGGGGGCAAGCGAATCGACAGCCTTCAGCTCAACCACCACACGCCCATCCACCAAAAAATCAATTCGATAACCGCAATCGAGCTTCACATCTCGGTACACCAACGGCAGCGCCTTCTGGCGGTCAAACGGAATCCCTAGGCGCGCAAAATCGTGCGCCAAGCATTCCTCGTACGCGGATTCCAGCAGTCCCGGCCCCAAGACTCGATGAACCTCAATCGCCGCCCCGATGATCCGGTGGGTCAGTTCGGCATCTGTCATGATTCACCGCAGAGACGCAGAGGACGCAGAGAAATTCAACTCAGGATATCCAGTGAGAGCAACTCAGGCTACGTAATCGCTACTTCCTCATAAATCCCAAAAATTTCCCGCAACGCATCGCAGATCTCACCCAAAGTCGCATACGCCTTCACCGCATCATAAATATGCGGCATCAAATTCGCATCGCCCGCAGCCGCCTTCCGCAACGCATCCAACCGCCGCTCAACCTCGGCCCCCGAGCGTTCCGCGCGCAACTTCCGTAAACGCACCGCCTGCCGTTCCGCCACCGTCTCATCAATCTGCAAAATATCGATGCCTTTTTCCTCAGCCACATAATCATTCACGCCGACGATAATCTTTTCCTT
The DNA here is from genome assembly GCA_049589635.1 of Terriglobales bacterium. GTDB lineage: Bacteria > Acidobacteriota > Terriglobia > Terriglobales > Acidobacteriaceae > Acidiflorens. Next base: position 588 of record JBAWBE010000350.1, on the reverse strand, counting down.
GCGGTCCACCGCCATCTGATACTTGTAAGCCGCCTCCGCAATCTCCCGCTGCGGGTAAGCCCGTTCGATCGCCGCCACCATCCCGCCCAACGCATCAATCTTCTCGATGTAATCCCAGGCACCGCGCTCCACTTCATTCGTCAACGCCTCGACGAAATACGATCCACCCAGCGGATCCGCGGTATTCGTCACGCCACTCTCATGCGCAATGATCTGCTGCGTGCGCAAAGCCAGAGTCGCAGCAAATTCCGTGGGCAGCGCCCAAGCCTCGTCCAAGGAATTCGTATGCAACGACTGCGTCCCGCCCATCACCGCCGCCAAAGCCTGCAAAGCCGTCCGCACCACGTTGTTGTAAGGCTGCTGCGCCGTCAAAGAACATCCCGCTGTCTGCGTATGAAAACGCAAAGCCCACGAGCGTGGATTCTTCGCGCCAAACCGCTCCGTCATCGTCTTGTGCCAGATCCGCCGCGCCGCGCGATATTTCGCGATCTCCTCGAAGAAGTCATTGTGCGCGTTGAAGAAAAACGATAGCCGCGGCGCAAATTCATCCACATCCATACCGCGCCGCACCCCCCAGTCCACATACTC
>JBAWBE010000349.1:0-5384 GCA_049589635.1 Terriglobales bacterium | reverse complement strand
CCGCAAGGATAGTTAAGCTCAGAATCTCGCCAGCGAATTAGTATGCTGAATCCATCAGCCTATCTCGCCCGTATCGACTATCGCGGCCCAACCGAGCCGTCCGCTGAAGCCCTGCTCGCTCTTCACCGCGTCCACATGCTCGCTGTTCCCTTCGAGAACCTCGATATCCACCTCGGCCGCCCCATCTTCTGCGACGAAGCCGCCTTCCTGCACAAAATCGTCAACGAGCGCCGCGGCGGCTTCTGCTATGAACTCAATGGAGCCTTCGCTGTTTTGCTCGATGCTCTCGGATTCCACGTGACTTTGCTCTCCGCCTGTGTCGCCGGGGCCGACGGCAACTACAGCCCGGAATTCGACCATCTCACTCTGCGAGTCGATCTCCCCGGAGTCGTGGGCACAGCCTGGCTAGCCGACGTTGGCTTTGGAGACAGCTTCATCGAACCGCTTCTTCTCCAGCCCGGCCTGGAGCAGCCTCAGATCGGCCGCGTCTATCGTCTAGTTGAAAGCGAGAGCCAAAGCATAGCTGAGATCGAGACTGTGTTTTATGTGGAAGTCAGATCGGCCACACCGGAAAACAACTCATCGATTGAGAAGTCACGCCAAGAAGGGAAGTCACGGAACGAAGAGAAATCGCCGCAGGAAAAGTGGAAGAGACAATATTCCTTCACGCTGCGGCCGCGCCAACTAGCCGACTTTGCCGCAATGTGCCGCTATCATCAGACCTCGCCCGATTCGCATTTCACGCGCCAGAGACTCTGTACGCGAGCCACGCCCGAGGGCCGCATCACATCGTCGGATTTGAAGCTGATTGAAACCCGCAACGGAAGCCGCATAGAGAGAAAACTATCCGGAGACGCTGAGTGGCGCGCGACCCTCCGGGAATTGTTCCGGATCGATTTGCCAGCCTGACTCTACAAAAAAGCCAGCAAGACTCCAAAAAAGAAAGAAGTCTTACCCTTTGCCCTCGGCCAGCGCCCTACGCAAGTCTTCCACCTCTGACCCGTTGGGTTTGATTCTCGACACCCGATCTAGCTGCTGCCGCGCCTGTGTCGCCTGCCCGTTCTTGGCGTACGCCATGCCAAGGTGATAGATATACACCGCGTTCCCCGGTTCCTGCCTCACCGCTTCCTGAAAAAGTCCAATTGCCGATCCATAAACATGCTTCTGATAAAACGCCCACCCGAGGGTATCCGCCGAGCTGGGATTATCAGGCAGTTGTCGCCGAGCCGTTTGCGCCATCGCAAATGCGACATCCACGTTCCCGCCCTGCTGGAGCATCACGTAGGCGAGGTTGTTCGATGCAACTGGATCATCCGGTTGCAGCGCAAGAGCCTTCTGATACATCTGCTTCGCCTGGTCCCAGTCCCGCTTGTTCTCGTAGATGTCGCCCGCCAACACATAAAACATCGTCTCTTTCGGATTCTGCTGTGCTGCGTCCTGGTAAGTATGCAACGCCGTATCATCCTCGCCGCGGTCCTTCTGCACCAGGCCTAGTTTCAGGAACGCCGAGATATTGTTCTTGTTTAATTCCGCGGCTCGTTTGAACTCAGCTTCCGCGCCGCCCAGGTCTTTCTTGTCGTTCTGAAGTTGATCGCCCAGCAGCACGTGAAATCCCGAATTGTTTGGATACTTCGCAATTTGCTGCCGGATCAGCGCAATCGCGTTATCGGGCTGCTTCTGGAGAACGTCGATGTTGGCGAGTCCTACCAGCGCATCCGCCGAATTCGGATCCTGATCCAACGCCTGCTGGTAGGCTTTCTGGGCCTCGCCCAACTGGTTCTGAGCCACCCGCAGAAGGCCGAGTTGGACATATGCCACCGGATTGTTTGCCGCCTTCTCGATCGATTGATTCAAATAATGCTCGGCCGTCGAATACTGTTTCCGCATGGTCTCCGCCATCCCACGCAACATGTATCCATCTGGAGCCGCGGGCTGCAATGCCATGATCTGGTCGGCTTCCTGTGCCAATGCCGCAGGGTCGCCCCGCCGAATGGCGGATTGCGCGAGCGCTCCATGCGCCTCGATGATGTCCGGCCGCAACCTCACCGCCTCACGCCATTCCGTTTCGGCACGGTTCGCATTGCCCGACTGGTCAAACGCCATACCCAGCTGATAATGCGCCACCGCATTATCGGGGTCATTCTTCAACACGCTCTGAAGCGTATCGACTGCATTAGCTGCCTTCCCGCTTCGGATTTCGATCTCCGCCTTATAGATCGAAGCGTCCATATCCGCGGGCTGCGCTTTCAGGATTTCGTCGTCCAGCTTGCGCGCCTCATCCAGCCGGTCCCGCATAATCAGCAGCTGAATGTAGTTCTTCTTCACTACTGGATCTTTGGGATGCTCCTGATAGAGCGAACCGAACTCTCCCAGCGCTTTGTCGATCTGGTTGCTCGCAATGTAAAAGTTGCCGAGCATGCAATAGCCCACTGAATTGTCGGGAAAATCCTTCTTCGACTCACGGAAGAATTCTTCCACCTGCTGCGGCTTGCCCTCTGCGAGAAACAGGTTTCCCAGAGACATCCTCGGGTTGGGATCCTGAGGTGCGGCCTGAATGGCGCGCCGATAGGTCTGTTCCGCCTCCGGGTATCGTCCGCGAGCCCGGTAGAGATTCCCCAGTTTCAAAAGCGCATCCACGGATTTTGGATCAAGCTCGACAGCCTTCTTCAGATACGTCTCGGCCTCAGTCCACTGTTGGCCCTGCGCATTGATCACGCCCAGTGCCGCAAAAACATCGGATCGGTTCGGGTCCAGTTGCCGCGCCGTATTCAGGTCTGCCAATGCTCCCGCCGTGTTCTTGGTGCCGTCATCGTAGGCGGCCAGGGTCAGATAAACATCGGCATTGTTCTTCTGGTTCTGCACCAGCCAATCAAGCTGCTCCTTCGCACCACCAAACTCACCCGCTGAGATGAACAGTTTCGCCAGGCCCAGGCGCGCCTCAAAGTGGTTCGGATTGATCTGAATTGCACTCTGAAATTCCTGGAGGGCGCTCTGCCACTGCTGAAGCTTCATCGCCGTTTCCGCCATCCGGTAGTGCGCTTCATCAAAGCGCTGATCCACCTGGATCGCGTTCTGAAACTGAATTGCGGCTTCGCGATATTGACCTTTGTCGAAGTAGCGCTCGCCGCTCTCCAGATATTTCTGCTTGCGAACGTTCTGATCCCGCGAACATCCTGCGAGTAACACCCCCAGGGCGCAGACCGCGGCCAAACCGCAGCGCAACCACCACCCCTTGGTTCCCGAACGCTTTAATTCCAACATGTCTCCCAACCTCTCACGTACCCCAAGGCTTTTATTATGAGTGCCCGCCTGCACCAACGTACTCTCCGGGCCCTATGAAAGAAAAGTTACTGCCGTTATTATCGCAAACCCATGTGACAGTTTCGCCAACGATGCAATGCGAGGTCCGCCATCCGGCCCCTATCGAGTCTGGATGGGCGGTTGCGACGCCTCCAAGCATACGCCCGCGGTCACCTGCTTTGGTAATCTGCCCCCGCCCACTTGGCAGTGTCATAGTACTTCTGGCTATGACCCACTTCCCCCAACCCGACGCCTCCCGGCGTGCGCCCAGAATCCATCTCAACGGTTCCATCCCCGCTGCCGTCCAAGTCGAAGGCGGCGGCCGAGCGCGCGCAAAACTTCAATCCCTTTCCGTCACCGGTGGCCTGCTTCAATTGCAGAGCGAACTCTCCACCGGCGATTTCGTAGAAATAGCCTTTCAGACCCGCTCCGGTCCAGTCCACGGAATGGCGGAAATGCTCCAACCCGTGCGCAGGCCCAAGGCGAAAACCCAGGTGCAAGCGCAAGCACGAGCAGAAGGAAAGAGCCCCTGTCTTCAGCCCTTCCGCTTTGTAGCCCTGGGTGATCAGGACCATCACAAGCTAAGCATGGTTCTGGACTCGGCTCTGGACGGCGGCACTCTGGATCCCGACCACCAGAAATCGAAGTCGCCTGCATGGTAAGCGACGAGCGCCAAAAACTATCGGACTCCGCGGATTAGCCGGCGAAGGCTCCATGGTGCAACCTGCCGTGGGCGCGGCCGAACGCACGGCCGCTCACCAGCGCTAACGCCCGCTTTGTTGTAGATACGCCAGGGTGGCTCGCAGTAACTCTGACCTCGCGGGCCTGAGCGATGATCCAGGTGGTCGCCGAAGCATGATCGCGCAGCCCAGCGCGTCGACCATATTGCTCACGAAGAAAGTTCGCATATCGAGATCGATTCTTCCGCTGAACTCGCTGCCAGCAGTCGCCTGGCGACAGCCCCCCGCAGCTATACTGGCCTCTCCCCATGCCCGCTGCGACCACCGTCGAAACCCACTCGCCCGAAGAAACCATCGCCTATGGGCACGCCCTGGCCGGCGAACTCACCCCGCCTCTAATCATCCTCCTCCGCGGCGACCTCGGAGCCGGTAAAACTACTCTCGTAAAAGGCATCGCCGAAGGCTTTCATGCCGCCCGCGCCGAAGACGTCACCAGTCCTACTTTCACCCTAATCCACGAATACCGCGGGCCCCGCGCGGTTCTCTACCACATCGATCTCTACCGAATCGACACGGAGCGCGAACTGGAGACGCTTGCCCTCGATGACCTGCTCGCCCCCGCCAGCATCTTACTGATAGAGTGGGGAGAGAAGTTTGCACGCCTCAGGCGCGACCGCGACATTGAAATTACGCTGGAACGCCTGGGAGATACCGGCCGCCGAATCCATCGGACAGCCCGATGAATTGGAGCGGTAAAGCACTGAATTCATTCATCCAAATCTATTCGGAGCCACCACTAACTTGAAACGCACGCCACGAAAAATGGAGCGAAGCGCGCCCCGCCCGTCCCGCACTCTCTCGATCGCTTGCCTGCTGCTGGCGGCTGTTGTCGGCCACGCGCAAGCTCCAGATTCCCAATCACCCGCCACGAGTCAGCCGGGCGCATCGACCCAGTCCCAGTCCCAACCGGCCCCATCCCATCCCCAGCCAGGACAGTCCAGCAGCCAGACCACGTCGCCCGCCCAAAATCCACCCGCCGATCCAAATCAGGCTAAAGACCAAAGCCAGAGCCCAAGCCAGAATAAAGACCAGGCCAATCCAGCCGCCAAAGATGCGAATACTCCCAATTCAAATGCCGCGAATTCAAACTCAAAAGACCGGCTTTTCTTCGCTCTGCCCAATTTTCTAACGGTGGAGAACGCCGCCAACGTTCCGCCCTTAACGGCCGGCGAAAAGTTCAAACTAGTCGGCCGCAGCGCCTTCGACCCCGTCCAGTTTGTATGGTACGCAGCCCTAGCCGGCATTAGTCAGGCTTCAAACAGCGAGCCCGGATTCGGCCAGGGCGCTGAGGGCTACGGCAAACGCTACGGCGCTTACTTCGCCGATGGCACCATTGAAAATTTC
>JBAWBE010000348.1:0-4232 GCA_049589635.1 Terriglobales bacterium | reverse complement strand
GGCTCATCCGGCGGCGATTCACGAGATCGACCCACCGAACCGCCAGATTCCAGAACGGGCTCGCATTCCGAAGGCTGCGCACAATGCGTCGGAGTGGGTTCGGTTCCGCGTCGATGACGCAGAGTGGCTGCTCTATGCCAAGACTTGCAAGCAGTGCCATACCCTCACACCAACCACCGATCCGCTGCCTCAAATCGCGAAGTCAAACCTCACAGCACGCTGGATGGCGCATGCCGAGTTCGATCATCACGCGCACCGCATGATGTCGTGCACCGCATGCCACGCACGCGCGACTGACAGCCGCGAAACGACCGATGTGCTATTGCCTGGGATTCAGACATGCCGGCAGTGCCATCGCCCACAGGGTCCCGCGAAGGAAGCCGCCGAAGGCCGCTGCTACGAATGCCATCAATATCACGATTGGACAGAAGCCAAGCCAACCAAAGGCGGATTTACGATTCAGCAACTGCGCGGGGGCGCCAAAGTCCCCGTCCCGCAAGGCTAATCACTGTTTCGCTGACGAGGCTGCAGGCGGATCATCGGTCACGGTAAACACTTGTCCGTCGCGCAAATACATGCGCTCCATCTCCTGACGGTTGAACGGCCGCGCCCCGCGGCGTCCGAATACGGCGAGCTGATTCCCGCTTTCGTCTACCGCACGATCACGGTCGATTCCCTTCGACACCGCGCGCGCCGGACCGCGAGTGCGATAGGTCGCGATCAGCTTAGGCGTCGGCCGGGGACTGAAGCCGCCGAATGCCGGATTGTCGGGCGGCGAGAATAGTTGCACGACTCGCAAACCGTTTCGTCCGTCCGCGACATAGGCGAAGAGGCTCGAACTCACCATGCCAAGCTTCACATCGTTCGCGTCGTTGATTTCTCCCGTGGCGCTGAACATCTGATCGAGCCTGGGTTGCTCGGGGTGCTCCACGTCCACAATGGCTATGCCGTTTTTCCCGTTCGCGACATACGCGTAGGTACGGGCAACGTAGAGGTTGCGCGCGTCCTCCAGCTTCACCATTGCGTCCGGCACTGGCTTTGGTTCAGCGAGGTGGGTTACATCCAGAACTTTCAGACCGTCGCGATCCACCACGAACGCGTACCGGAATTGCACAGCGACTCCCTGTGGTCCGTTCAAGAAAGGCGAGCCGATCTCAGCGGTCACCTTCGGCTGCAGCGGATTGTCGAGATCAACCACCACCAGCCCACGCTCGCAAAGAATGTAAGCGTAGGTTCCGGCGAAGGTAATGCGGCGCGCGCCATTCAAAATCCCGTTGGGATTGAACGCCAGAGCGCGCTTGAGAAAGTTATTTTCCGGATTGCCATCGAGCAGCGTGCCCACTCCGGGGCTTTTGCTTTTGAGATCGGGGTCGCCGACAATCACCAGGCCCTCGTACTTGTCGGCAACGTAAAGAAATCCGTACATCAGATGGACGGACTGTTCTTCGTTCTCTTTGCGATGCGAACGCAGCGGATCGACGGCGAGCGTAGACGGGGTCGCGACCGCCATCGCGTATTTTGTTGGCAGGTAAAATCGCTGTCCGAGTGGCGAGACCGGCGCCGTAACCATCCGCTCGGAAATATCCTTGTTATCGATGTTCGCGGTATCAAAAATGCGAAGTCCGCCTTTACCCATTGCGGCATAGAGATATTCTCCGCGCGCTTGCACGTCCAGCACCTCGGCTCCGGGGTGATGCTGAGCCTCTTTCAGAACGCGATGGTTCTCGATGTGCTTCTTGTAATTGCCGGGATACGCGATCTTCTGGAAGTCGCTGCCGATCACCGCCGGCGGTTCGTCATGCTCGGTCACGGCGACCGCTTCATACCCCTGCTTGCCGGTGGCGACGAAAACGTAACGTCCCATGAAGTTCATGAAGTTCGTGCCCTGGAGCAGCAGTTGCGCCATCCAGGCATTGTTGTCGTTCGCGCGCGAGACGTGGCAATCCGCGCAGCCTTTCGTCTCTTTCGCGCGCACGGTATGCGGGACGAATGTGCTGAAAGACTGTCCGCTGAAGCCTTCCGCGGAAATAGTTTGCTGCTGATAGTAGAGCCAGTCGCGGTCGTTATTCTGCGAACTCACCAGCACCGCGCACGCCGAACGCACCGGCGCGACGCGATTTCCCGTCACTGTGCCGTCGATGCCGAGCGTGTAGATGTCGTCGCGCAGAATCTGAAAATTGTAGGCAGTCCAGTTACGCGTCGTCAGTCCTTCGTTGTGTAGCATCGGCATGCGCTGGTTGGCGGTCATCGAAAGATGGCAGCCATAGCATGTGGGCGCCCACGACGAATGGCAGGCGTAGCAGGTCATCCGGCTGTTCTGGTGTGCAAGCTTGGATTCGTCTTCTTTTGTCGGCGCATCGCCCCAAGTCTGACCGTCCTGCTGGATGGTTTTCGCCAACCGCGATTTTTCGCTGTAGTGCGGATTGCCGGGAGTGATCGTGTCGCGAACTTGCACTACTTCCCACTCTTTACCTTTCTCGAGCATTGAGCGCTGGAACAAGCGATCATCTTTCCAATAGAAGCGGCGCTCCTGCCAGGGTGTGCGCAGTCCCGCAAGATTCGTGCCCTTGGCTGGCGCCGCCGGTCCTGAGGTCACGAGCGACGCGCGTTGCTGAATCGTTCCATGACAATCCACGCAGTCGATCTCGATCGCGTTTCGCGTCTCGCCGTAGAGCTTACCGTTGCCGTGGCTGTCCTGTTCGAAGTGGCAGTCGATGCAGTGCATACCTTTTTCCAGATGAATATCTTTCAGGTGCACTGCCTTCTTCAGCTTGCCGGGATCGTCGAAAGGAACAATCTTGTCATCAGGATCGAGCAGATTGCCTTTGCGGTCGTGCTTGAAGACGGCGCGGAAGATCCATCCGTGACTATGGAAATCGGCGAACTGCGTGTGCTGAAGCTGCTGGTTAAATTCCGGCGTGCCGGTTTTCTCGAGGAACGTAGTGTCGGACCATAAGCCGCGAACAGCCGAGCCCTCGGGATTCCGCGTCTGGACGCGGTTTTGCTCGTCCGCGCTTGGATGCCGCTGCTCGGCGGGCCACATGTGCTCGCCGTCCATTTCGTTGTCCCACCAGGTGTAGCCGAAATAGGTTGAGACCATATTCGTGCCCGGATGAATGTGGCACACAATGCACTGGCTCGACGGAATGGAACGCGTGAACTGATGGCGGATAGGATGGCCGGACTCGTTATGTGGAATGGTCGGATCGGACGTCGCGGTCTGACCCTGATTGCCGTTGATCGCGTACATTCCGGAATGTTCCGGCGAATGGTCATTGGCGTAGATGACATGGCAGGCACTGCATCCGCTGGCGCGGTAATCGCCGGGCTGATCGTTGGTGCCGGGGAACGAGAGTAGCGGATCGAGGAGGCGCGTTTTTTGAAGGCCCAGAAAAACCGGATCGGTGCGAAGTTCTGTGCCGAAGCCGCGCGAGCTCAGCTTGATCTCTGGCTTTCCTGGATCTTCGTCCAGACTGGGATTGCCGACTTCGGACTTCGCTTTTCCCCCGCGCTCGAACACACGCAGCACATTTCCCGGCTGAGAAATTTCCCAGCGCTGTAACGGATCGAGATAAGGGAGAATTCCTTTCTTGCTGACTTCTTCCGGGGTCGGCGGTGGAAATGTCGTCAGGCGCTGCGGAGTGCTGTCGGGGCCGTAGCTTTCGCCGAACTGAGGAGTCTTGAACGGAAACGCGCCATTGTTGTAGAGCGCCGCGCCCCACAACATGGCGCCGTGCGTCATCATGCTCATCTGAACTTTGCGCACTTCGGCGGTATGACAACCGGATGTGCCGCAGGTCTTTTCGGCGACGCGCAGGTCTCCGGGATTAACGAAGCGGACGTAGTCCCAGTTCTCGCGCAACCAACTGGTGTAGGCGCGCTCTGGATTCGCGGAGGAATTCGCATCTCTGGAACTGCTCGGCTGTCGATGTGCTTGCTTCTTTGCCTCGGGATACGCTGCTGAATTCTGCGGACTCTCCGGGGTGATCCGCGCGTCGCTATTCCCTCCGTGACAGTCGGTGCAGCCGAGGCGAACCGTGCCAGTGACGTGCATCGTGGGACTGTCGGTTGAGGTGTGACAAGTCAGGCAACCGGCGGACTTGCGGTCGGCGTCGGCTTGCGATTGCAGGAGCAGAACACTTTCGTCGCCTTGTGCAGAAACTGAACTGGCCGTGCGATCCACGAAAACGCAGAGCAAGCCCACTCCGACGAAAGTACCGAGTAGATTGTGA
>JBAWBE010000347.1:0-9073 GCA_049589635.1 Terriglobales bacterium | reverse complement strand
AAGGAAACGCTCGAGAAGGCGATTCAGGAACTCAAGAAGCTTGAAGCCATGCCGCCCATGTCCGCCGAGTCTACTGTCTCGCGCAACTATCTCGATTGGCTGCTGGCGGTGCCGTGGAAGAAACGGTCAAAAGAAATCCGCAATATCACGCGCGCGGAAAAGACTCTGAACGAAGATCATTACGGCCTCGAGAAAATCAAGGAGCGCATCCTCGAGTTTCTCGCTGTACGGCAGCTTGTTAAAAATCCCAAGGGCTCGATCCTTTGTTTCGTCGGACCTCCTGGAGTCGGCAAGACTTCGCTCGGCATGTCGATCGCGAAAGCGACCGGCCGCAAGTTCGTTCGCATGTCGCTTGGCGGCGTACGCGACGAAGCTGAGATCCGCGGCCATCGCCGTACCTACATCGGAGCCCTACCCGGCCAGATCATCCAGATGATGAAAAAGGCCGGCACGAAGAATCCGGTTTTCATGCTCGACGAAGTCGACAAAATGTCGATGGACTTCCGTGGCGACCCGTCGGCCGCGCTGCTGGAGGTGCTTGATCCCGAGCAGAATTTCATGTTCGTCGATCACTACCTCGACGTCGAATACGACCTGTCGCAAGTCTTCTTTGTTGCTACCGCCAACGTGATGCACACCATCCCGCCTGCTCTGCAGGACCGCATGGAAGTGCTCCGCCTGCACGGTTACACCGAGCCCGAGAAGGTCGAAATCGCCAAGCAGTTTCTGGTCAAAAAGCAGCTCGCGCAAGCTGGCTTGACCGACAAGAATGTTACTTTCTCCGACGACGCGATCCGGACGATCATCCGCGGCTACACGCGGGAAGCGGGTGTGCGCAACCTGGAGCGCGAAATCGGCAACATCTGCCGCAAGGTCGCGCGAAAGGTTGTGAAAGAAGGCGCGGACTATTCCATTGCCTTCGTGCCCGAAAAAGTTGACGAATTTCTGGGCGTACTCAAATTCCGCGACACGCTCGCGCACGAAAAGAGCGAAGTCGGCCTGGTTACGGGGCTTGCATGGACCGAAGTTGGCGGTTCAATCCTAAGCACTGAAGCCACCGTGGTCGACGGCAAGGGCAAGCTCACGCTGACTGGCAAGCTGGGTGACGTGATGCAAGAATCGGCGCAAGCGGCGATGTCTTACGTCCGTTCACGTTCCAATCGCCTCGGCCTCCCGCGCGACTTCTATCGCCACCTTGACATTCACGTGCACGTGCCCGAGGGCGCGATTCCCAAAGACGGCCCGTCTGCCGGGATCACAATTGCGACCGCGCTTTCGAGCGCGCTCAGCCGCATTCCGGTGAGGCGCGACATTGCCATGACGGGCGAGATCACGCTTCGCGGCAAAGTTCTGCCGATTGGCGGGCTGAAAGAAAAGCTTCTGGCAGCGCACCGTGCCGGGCTGTTCGAAGTCATCCTACCGAAGGACAACGAAAAAGACCTGCCGGAAGTGCCGGAGAATCTCCGCAATGCCATGAAGCTGCATTTTGTCGACAACATGGATCAAGTGCTCTCCATCGCGCTCGAAGGCCCGCTCCCGCAAATGACGGTGGAAGCCGATGGCATGCCCGCGATCACCCCGCCGACGTCGCCCGCTGGCGATATTCCGACGGCGCGGCAGTAGCCGAGTCGGATCGCATGCACCTTTACTCTTTGGCCAGTAGCCGGGTCAGTCCGACGGCACGCTCTGTCTTCTTCACTTTTGTTCGTCACTTCTCTTTTGCACTTCTCTTTTTCACTTGACCCCAGGGTTCCCGTATCGGCGTTAAAATAATTTTGATATGTCGCGGCCCCGCCTCAGTCTTGGCCTGCAAGGGTCCGCCGCCCTGGTTGCGGCTGTCGCTGTGGTCGTGATTCTGCTCATCAGTCTGCCCGCGTATCGCCTGTTCTTCCTCATCAGCGTTCTGATCGGACTTGTCATCGCGGGCGGTCTGACGCTGTGGCACCGGCTTCATCCAATTAAAGAAGTGGACGTCAACAACAAACGCCCGCTCGGCCTGTAGTACTCACCTTGGATTTCGACGTGATGTCCCAGATCTGAAAGCGTGTCCTCAGGGACCAGAGCAATCAATCGTGGCCTCTTATAGGAACGAGCTCTAATTTATTTGCCGAACTCTTGCCAATTGCCATCCAAACACTGGACACTGTCGTCATGCGGATTTTGTCGCAATACCTTCTGTCGGCGAGCGACGTTGCGCACTTTCCGCGCCCTGGGTTGCCGGAGATCGCCTTCCTCGGGCGCTCGAACGTTGGCAAGTCGAGCGTGATCAATACACTGGTTGGCAAGAAACTCGCGCGCACGAGTTCGACTCCGGGCCGCACGCGCAGCATCAATTTTTTTGAAATCCGCCGCGCCGGCCAGCCCAAGCCCGAGCTGCTCTTCACCGACCTGCCGGGCTACGGATATGCGAAAATTTCCCGCGAAATTTCCCAGGAGTGGGCCAGTTTCGTCGATCCATATCTGCTCAATCGTCCCACCCTCGCCCTATGTCTGGCGCTGATCGACGCCAACGTCCCTGCGCAGGAGAGCGACCGGGAGCTCCTCCAATTTCTCACGACACGCGGCCGCCCTTATGTGGTGGTGGCGACCAAGTGCGATCGAATGTCGGGCAATGAACTCTCTCGCGCGATTCGGCAACTCGGCCATGATTACCCCGAGGTTACCGTTCTGCCATTTTCAGCGAAGACCGGCGCGGGCAGGGAGGAGCTGTGGGACCGGATTCGCACTTCGGCGGAAGAATTCACCGCAGTCTAGCATTGTCTAACCCAGAGTTGTCTAACTCAGACTTGCCCAACCGAGAGTTGCCTCGAACCTGAGTTCTTCGAAACTAGGTTGTCTGAACCAGCGATGTCCAAGCTTGCGTTGTCCGAGCCCGCGTTTCGAAGCCCGAGCCGCTAAAGGTTTTCCAATATTTCTCCGATAGGGTCATTGGGAGTAGTGTGCCGGGCAGAGGCGTTATGGATCGAGACATCCTGACTGAAGAGTGGGGCACGCCCCAGGAGCGCGCGCGCGGCACCGATAGTGGAACCGCATATCTTCGGCGGCTGAAAACGCAAGATCAAAACGCGGCGATGACCAGCCTAGGGAGCGGGGTTGCGGCGGAAGTGGTCGCTCCGGCTGCCAGCGATCGCAGAATCGGCCGTCGCTACCAGTGCGCGGGCAGCGTTGAGCTTCGCGCTGAAGGCGGCGTGCGCCTGTGGGGAACGCTCCGGGACATCAGCCTGCACGGCTGCTACGTGGAAATGGCCACGACGTTTCCGATCGGCAGGCAGGTGAATCTCGCGCTGGAATCAGGCGGTGTGTGGGTGCGGGCGGGAGCTACCATCCGCACTTCGTACCCCGGACTCGGAATGGGAATGTGTTTCGCCGAACTGGCCGCGACCCAACAATTGCACCTGAAGCAGATTCTGGCGGCTTCGGCTGAGAACCGATCGATCCTTTCGCGGCAGTGACATTCGGGCTGAGGAAAATTACCAAACGTGCACGATGTTGTTCACGGCGCGCCACGATCTCGTACAAGTTCGCAAAATGGGCTAGCCGGCCCCGATAACCCGCTGGCTATGGGAGTCGGTTTGGCGATGTCTTTCCGATCTTTCGCTCCTCGATTTTCATTCCGCGAATGTTCGTTCAAAGTTACTGTGGTGACCGCGCTCACGACTCCTGCGCGTGCCGCGTCGCGTTATCATAAAAGTCTATGGCCAAATATCTTATAACCGGTGCCGCCGGCTTTATTGGGTCGTCGCTGGTGCGCGCGCTGCTCGAACGCGGAGATGAGGTTCGTGGCGTCGATAACTTTGCCACCGGCCGGCGCGAGAACCTGACCGAAGTCCTAGGACGGATGGACTTCCGCGAAGCCGATATCCTCGATCTCGATGCGATGCGGAGCGCTTGCAGCGGCGTTGATTACGTGCTGCACCAGGCGGCGATCCCGTCGGTGCCGAAGTCGGTCATCGATCCCTTGGGCAGCAACCGCGCCAACGTCGATGGAACAGTGAATCTGCTCGTAGCAGCGCGCGACGCGAAAGTAAAGCGCGTGATCTATGCCGCATCGTCGTCGGCCTATGGAGATACTCCAACGCTCCCAAAATACGAGGCCATGACGCCAAGTCCCATTTCTCCCTACGCCGTAGCGAAGCTGGCGAGCGAGTTGTACATGATCTCGTTTTTCCGCTGTTATGGACTCGAAACCGTCTGCCTGCGCTACTTCAATATCTTTGGACCGCGCCAGGATCCATCGTCGCCCTATTCAGGAGTCCTGGCCAAGTTTAGCCAGCAGATGCTGCGTGGCGAGCAGCCCACAATTTTCGGGGACGGGGAAACCAGCCGTGACTTCACGTACATTGACAATGCGGTGTCAGCGAACCTGCTCGCCTGCTTCGCGCCGGCAGCCGAGTGCGCCGGTCGTGTCTTCAACTGCGCCACGGGCCGCCGCATCACCCTGAACGAAACGTTTGCCGCGATGAAGAAGCTCACCGGCTACAAGGGAACGGTGAAGTATGAGCCTGAGCGCAGCGGAGACATCAAGCATTCGCTAGCCGATATCACGCTGGCACAAAAGCATCTGGGGTATAAGGTACTCGTTAACTTTGAGGATGGGCTGGAGCGCACAGTGGAGTGGTACAAGGGTCAGGCGCAAACAGCGGACGCCTGAGCTTTCAGACGGCCTGGAGCCCTCGAGCCTATCGAGGACTAGGAAACTGGCCCATTGGTTTGCCGATCGCCTGCGGACTCCGCCGTATTTTTGCGCTTCCAGGCTATTAATTCGTTTAGATCGTAGCGGAACGGACCGTACGAGCGGAACCGGTCTTCATCAAACAATCGCTTTACACCGCAGCCCAGGCAGACCTGGTAAGAATGCCCTTGCGTGCCCACTGGCCAGCTCATGCGGCGATGCCAGCATCCGCGAAGAGCCACCAACAGCCCGCCAGCCACTCCGCTGACGGCAACTCCAAACGGCCAAAACAAGCCCGACCGGTGGCGCTTTGCCCGGGTTTTACCCTGCGTTCCCAGCCCATCCATCCTTGCCCCTACCTCGGCCCCGGCCTCTGCCAAGGCCCTTGCAGAGTCGGGTTTGACTGCGTCCAACATTGCCGTTCCCCACTTCCGTTGTTCAAGACCGAATGCTAAAGAGTAGGACTAATTGCCTCGCATAGCAAAATCTATAGGGTCGTAGGGCGAACTACGCTTCCACTGCAGGCACCCAATATGGAACATGTTTCCGTCATGCCGCAGTCGGACGTGTACCAAAGGACATTGCGATCCGGGCCTAAAGACTATTAGGCTGGAATGGCGCGGGATTATCCCGTTTCCGAATGAGTGCCGATTGCGGAGTTCGGCGCCGGTTTTGGTCGCGAGCAAAGCCAAGGAATCACGTCCAGGAATCAAGAGCGGCAATGAACTCCGCTGCGGCGCGCGAATACGATTAACACCAGCTCTTTTACGCTTCTAAATAACCGTGCTCATGAAGCGGCTGAGCGTGCTAACAACAGTGAGTGCCACTTCAATTCGACTGGACCAAGAAGAGTCGCTGGCCGAGGCAACCCTGCCATTGGCCGAGGGCAACCGTGTCCTCGAATCGATTGGCCGTCAAGAGGGGTTAAGCGCCCTGCTTGCCTTCTCAGGGCTGCATGAGCAGATTCGACGCCGCCAACTGACAGCAGGCTCTCTTCCCGATCGGGATTTATTTCAGACCGAACGCTTTTTTCTCGATGAAGTTCTCCAACTGATCTGTGACCGGGCGCAGGCGCTCATTCAGGCAGACTGTGTGATGGTCGCTCTGCGCGAAGGATCGGAGTTCACGAGTAACGCTGCGGCTGGTTCGCTAGTGATTCCTCGCGGCATCCGCCTAAATCGGCAGTCAGAGTTTCTGCGGGAGTGTTTGGTCTACGGAAGAACTCTGCGCTGCGACGACGCGCGCACGGACAGCCGTCTTGATTCTGACCTCTCGCAAGTGATCGGGGCGCGGTCGACTGTGCTCGTTCCTTTACGAGGCCGCGGCCAGTATATCGGCGTGATGCAGGCGTTTTCAACGTCTGCGTGGTCTTTTACGGACGAAGACGTTCGCCGCCTCGAACTATTCGCCGAGCTGATCTTGGCCGCTCTTCGGCCCGAGGATCAGGATCGCAGGTTCCACTGGCTCGCTGACGTGGCGGACGACGTCTTACAGGCGACGCCCGCGATTGAGCCTGAGATTGGAGCAACGTTAGAACCGGCGCCGGAGCCTTTGTCCAGGACGGTAATTGCTCCGACTGGTATCGCGGCTGGCGTTGAGGCGGCCGGGATCGATTGGCGTGAGCTTGAAACGGCCCAGGCTGCCGAAGACGAAGACGCGGAAGTAACGCAAGACGAATTGCCGGCGGAAACCTGGAGCCAAGCTCAGCGTGTTCTCACGAGTCGCGCGCCCGAGTTTCGCCTTCGGTCATCCGATGATGACGTCGACGGAAATATTCTTACTGCCCACCCCGGACTCAGCGTTGTCATGGGGCTGGTTGCGGTGGCCGCATTATTCTCCGCGGGCGTGTGGTGGGGAATGCAGGAGCACGGGCGATCCTCGGTACTAACCTCGACACTCCGATCCACTCCGCAGGGTTCGGGTACGCAACTCTCCGAAGCAAATGCTGAGGCACAAAAAGCTGCAGCTACAGTCGTCGCCGCCGCCATGCCTGCGGCGAACAACGCCGCTTCGTTGGCGAACAATGCGCCCGACGGTTCGGATAATTTGATGGATCCCGCGCAAGCTTCACCGCAAGCTGCGCTCAGCCCGGTGCCGGCAGGGAAGCTCGCTGCGCTTCCGAAAGTTACTGGCGTGCGTCATTGGTCGTCATCGATGGGAAGCACGGTCGTCATCGACATGCAGGATCAGGTACCTTACGAAGTGCACCGTCTGATGTCTCCGGAAAGAATCTATTTTGACCTGCACGATACGGCGCTCGTTTCGGACCTCGAAGGCAAGACGATGGACGTCGGCGACGCTTCGCTTGCGCGCGTTAGGGTCGCGCAGCCGGTAGCGGGCGTGACGCGCATTGTGCTTGACACAAGAGGCAGCTCGAATTTCTCCGTAAGCATGGAGTCGGATCCGTATCGCCTGGTGGTCGAACTTCGTGACCTGCCGAAAACGCTTTTTGCGGGCAAGGTTGCACCAGCGATTGCGGTGAAGTCGCCGGCAACCTCGCTGGCAACAGCGGTCGAGCCTACTCCTATTAAGACCGGCAAGTTTCGCATCGTGCTCGACGCGGGACATGGGGGTTGGGATCTCGGCACGGTTGGACGCCAGGGCCTTCTGGAAAAGGATCTGGTGCTCGATGTAACGCAGCGGCTCGGCAAACTGCTGCATGATCGGCTGGGATCGGACGTGATGTTCACCCGTACCGGCGACGACTATCTGCCCCTCGATCAGCGCGCAGATTTCGCCAATCACGCGCAAGCCGATCTTTTCGTCTCCGTCCATGCCAACTACAGCACCTCGGCAACTGCGCGGGGCGTGGAGACTTATTACACGAATTTATTCTCCGCTCCGGGTGCGAAGGAAGTCGAGAAGCAGGCGAACGGAACTTTCACGCAGCCTACGCCTGTCTCATTATCGGCGGACGCGTTGCATGAAAAGATCGAGGAATCGCGCCGGCTCGCAGCCAACGTGCAGCGCTCGCTCTACTCGACGCTGGCCACCAAGAGTCCTGACATTCGTGACCGGGGAATCAAGGATGCCGCTTTTGTCGTGCTGACGGGAACGACCATGCCGTCGATTCTTACGGAGATTTCTTTTGTCAGCAGCCCCACCGACGAGCACAACCTTCAATCGGAAGCCTATCGTCAGCAGATTGCCGAAGCGCTGTACAAGGGGATCGCGCGCTACCAGGAATCTTCTCCACGCGCCCGGGTGGCGCAATTGCAGCCGGTCGCCACGCGGCGATAAGCGCTACTTGGCTTGCCTTTACTTGGAACGCCCCACTCCGCCGTACTTCTCCAACCACTTTAATTCTTCGCGCACTTTAATTTTGCCGTGCCACGGATTCTTGTCGATTTCGTGTCCCTCGCCTGGGAAAACCAGCAATTCGCTTGGCACGCCTAACTCGTTTAGGGCACGATCCAGAAGATAGCTCTCCAGGGTTGGAACTCGAATGTCGTCCGCTCCCGCGACCATGTGGGTGGGCGTCCGCACTTTGTTGATCTGAAAAATTGCGGCCTCGCTGTCATAATTCTCACGCGCATCCCACGGAGTTCCGCCGAAGAACCATGCGTCGTCAAAAGTCGAGTCGTCATTGCCCCAGTCGGCGACGTTTTCGACACCGCCCGCGCCTGTGACCGCAGCCTTGAAACGAGTGGTCTGCGTAATCAGCCAGTTGGTCATGTACCCGCCGTAACTGTAGCCGCCGACGACAAGATGGTTCGGGTCGGCAATCCCATCTTTCACCAGCGCGTCGACCCCGGAGAGAATGTCCCGGCCGGGGGCAGAAAAAGCTTGCCTAGAAATTGCGAGGGCGAACTTGTCGCCGTATCCGGTCGAGCCGCGATAATTCGCCTCAAAGACGAGCCAGCCTTGCGTTGCAGCCAGACGGTCCCAGATATACCAATCCGCTTCAAAGTAGCTGCTGGCAGCCTCCTGCGGCCCACCGTGGATGAATACAAAGGTCGGGAGATTCTTCGCCTCAAACTTTCCCGGCGGATACATCAGCATGCCTTCCATTGGCAGACCATCGGTTGAAGTCCATCGATACGGTTTTGACTTGGGAAGATCACGTTCTGTGAAAAGTTTGTTGAACGCTGTGATCGGTCGCGCTTGCGCGAGTTTGTCCAGGCCGTCGGCGATGTAGACTTCGTTGGGTCGCTCGGTCGCTGAATGCAAAAAAGCAATGCGCTGAGTGTGTGGCGAGGACCTCAGTGACGATGGTTGCGGCACGGACGGATCTCCGTACGTCCCCGCCCATCCGTCGTGCTTTACGATTGCCGCCGTTGGACCCGTTTGTGAATAGAGTTGAACCTCAGTCTTTTGGTGGCACGCGCACAGCACGGATCCGTCGGGCATAACGGCATATTTGCCAACCTCGCCTTGAAAATCGGCGAACCAGCGTTGCAC
>JBAWBE010000346.1:0-1624 GCA_049589635.1 Terriglobales bacterium | reverse complement strand
ATCATATCGCGTGCGACTTTCTTCTCGTTGGAGGTCTCCGCCAGATCCAGCGCCGTCTGCCACTCTTCCTTCGCCCTCTTTGGGACTCCGACGCGCTGATACAATTCGGCCATCCGCAAATGAGCGTAAAAGTTTCGCGGCTCGAGTCTGATGGCCGTCTCCAACGCCCGCTCGGCGGCTGGTATGTCAAGCGCCTTGGTAAGCGCGATGCCGAGTGCCAAATGCCCGAGGAACGATTCGGTATCGATCTGGACCATTTGGCTCAGGAGAACGACAGCCTGATCGATGTGGTTACGCTCCAATGCATCGATCCCGCGCACCAGAAGTGAGTGAGCATCTCGTACGATTGGCGTGGGGCGTTTCCCGTCCATCGAACCAGCTGAACTCTTCTCTTCTGATTGTAGAGCCGTTTCCATCGGATAGTCTACTTATCAAAGATTCTATGGCCGGGCTTGATGAACTGCCAACCGACGAAAACCGCCAACATCACGATCGTGAAAACAATTTGTCCTGCCATTTTTCCTTGCTCCTTGTGTCAGTCTGCCGCCGGCACTTCAAGTGACGCGCTCACAAGCTGGAACTCCGGATAGCCGAGCGCGCCCATTTCGGGAATGTCGAGGCCTTGCAGCTCGGTCGCCGCGCTCACACGCTGCCCCACAACGACGTCGACCAACCAGTTGAACAGGTAAGACAAGGTGAAGATGATGCCGACCAGGGTTGCGCACCCGATGAGCTGAGCTACCAGTTGGCTGGGATCGCCATAGAACAGCCCGGTGACGTTGCCGTTCACGCCGTTCCAGCTCCCGCCGTAGTTACTCGTGCCGTCTGCGAAGAGGCCAACCGAGATGACACCCCATAGACCGCAAGTCCCGTGAACCGAGATCGCACCAACCGGGTCGTCCACCTTGGCAACGCGTTCGATGAATTCAACGCTTAGACAAACGAGCATCCCCGCCGCGAATCCGATGATCGCGGCGCCAACCGTGTTGACGAACCCGCTGGGTGCCGTAATCGCCACCAGCCCCGCCAGCAGACCGTTGCCCGCCATCGACGCGTCGGGCTTGCCAAATCGGATCCACATGTAGAGGAGCGAAGCGATGGAACCGGTGCATCCAGCCAGCATGGTGTTGACTGCGATCGAGCCGATGCGAAGATTGCCGTTACCCGACGCTCCCAGCGTGCTTCCCGGGTTAAACCCGAACCAGCCGAAGGCGAGGATGAAACATCCGATGAGGACCATGGTCATGTCGTGACCGGGCATCGGGTTGGCCTTGCCAGTCCTGGTGTATTTTCCGATCCGAGGCCCGATGATCATCGAGACCGCCAACGCGGTCACTCCTCCGACCGCATGAACCACTCCGGAGCCGGCGAAGTCGCAATAGCCGTGGCCGAGCCCGTAGTTGACGCCTAGCTGAGATGTCCATCCACCCCCCCATGCCCAGTTGCCGTAGAGCGGGTATACGATTGCAGCGAGGAAGAAGGTTGAGACAGAGAAGGCAAGGAACTTCCAGCGCTCGGCTGCGGCACCGGTGACGATTGTCGCGGCGGTGTCCATGAACACCATCTGGAATAGGAACATCACCATCACGCCGACGTCGTAGGCTGGGCCGCTCAAGAAAAATCC
>JBAWBE010000345.1:0-2596 GCA_049589635.1 Terriglobales bacterium | reverse complement strand
ACCTACGAGATTCCATACGGGACGGTCGAGCGGCCGACTACGCGCAACACTCCCGCGGAGAAGGCGCAGTTCGAGGTTCCAGCCATGCGCTGGGCGGACATTTCCGACGACAAGCACGGCTTCAGTTTGCTGAACAATTGCAAATATGGGTACGACGCGAAGGGCAACGTGCTGCGTCTCTCACTGCTGCGCTCGCCCGAATGGCCCGATCCGCACGCCGATGAGGGACATCACGAATTCACGTATTCGCTTTATCCACATGCGGGCGGCTGGCGCGAAGCGCTCACTGAGCGGCAGGGCTATGAACTCAACTACAAGCTGCTCGCGATGCAGACGGATAGACATGAAGGAACATTACCGCCGGAGCACGCTTTCGTCGTCGTGAAAGCAGAGAACATAATTCTAACGGCGATGAAAAAGGCGGAAGACGACGATAGCCTGATTCTGCGTTTTTATGAATGGGCCGGCCGCGACTCGGACGTAAAGATTCAGCTACCCTCCGGACCAAAGAGTGCGGAAGATACGGATTTGATGGAACGTCCCATATCCAGCCTGCCCTTGCAGGCCGGCTCGGTCACGGTGCACACCAAGCCGTATGAGATCAAAACGGTGAAGGTGCGGTTTGCCCTGCCGCACATTGCCGAGCCAATTCCGATCGCCAAATAGCGCGAGCCCCAGTGCAACGGTCTAAGACGTCGGTGCCGTCTTTGGCGGAGCACTATTGGTCTGGCGGTGATCTTTTAGTTTTTGCAACTCGTCCTGCGTTTTTTGCCACGCGGCAGCGTCACGCTTGGTCGCGATCGGCGCGATCGGATCACCGTAGAACGCAAGGATATTCGCGCGCAGCTCGGGCGTGATGCCTTCAAAATCGTGGTCCGCAAGTTTGTTGAGCAAGTAGGCGTACGTTTTATCGGTAAGCTCATATTCACCAGCGCGAGTCATTTGTCCCGTATCAAAGTCGGTATTCGGTAGTGTGAACGTGTTTGTGCCGACTTCGCCAAGGAGGCTCCTGTAATTGTCGAGCGTGTGATTGACGCTTGCGATGTACATGTCCTCGGTCTGCTGAGTTGGAATTTTGAAATCGACTGCCTTGAATGGACCTACCTTGGGAACAATCTTCAGAAAAAACGCGAGGATGCGCGTGCCAAAGCCAGGGCGGCGGTAACCTCTGCCCCATTCGCGTTGATAGTTCGCGCGAGAGAGATTGTAGCGAAATTTACGGGCGTTGAAATTCGGCGTGTCTTTAACGATTTCTTTCTTGCGCGCTACGAGTGCCACGCGCGTCATCTCCGGAATAATTTTGCTGATAGTGCGCCGGAACGTTCCGATTGCAAGGTCCTCGTCAGACATCACATCGGAGAGCGGAATGCCATATGTATCCTGAAACGCGCGCTCCAGCAATGGCTTAGAGACTTCGAAGCCGACAAAATCGTGATAGCGATCGGAGGTGTAGTGATTCTTCGCAACCTGCGTTATGTCGAAGCCGAACTCGACACGAATGTGAGCCTTGGGGTTGTCCTCGTAAGTGACTTCAGGGCCATACTTCTTTTGTAATTTTGGAAATTCAATCGCCACCGAGCGATTTACCGTAGGATGCCCGATATTGTCAGAGGAGTAGTGCGCCATCGCCCCCAAAGCAAACGCGTATTCATCGAGGTTAGTCGAGTCGTTGATAAGACTCACGATAAAGTCCCCGCTGCGCACATAGTGAGTGAGGTCGCTGAAATCCTTGCTGCCGAATGGGTAGTAGCCCATATCCTGCGCGAGCGAGCCACCGTAAGCGAACGCATGAGCCTTGAGCAGTTCGTCGGGAGTGGCGGATGCGAACCGTTTGACGAGCAGCGGCTGAATGTCATCTTTCCAGAGTAAATCGACGACCTGCTCGTGGGTCAATACGGAATATGCGCCGCAAAATGGAGCGAGAGCGATTAAGAGCGCGAGAGCGACTAAGAACGTGAGCGCAATTGGGAGGCGCCAGCGACCGGCACGTCGGGTTGTTTCAGTCGTTCCGATAATCATCCCGCAAGCGGACTCTAACTGCATCGGAGACTCCGCGCCACCGAAAGGCTAGATGGGAGCGCGTTCTATAGCCGCGCTACCGGCCGCTCGCGGATTCTAACGGTACTTAGCCAGGTTGGATGGCCCTTATTTGAACAATCCCGGAGGATCGTGCAACTCGCCAACCTACGCCGCTTTCCTCTCATCGCAGAGGCGCTGATAGTATTCCCGTCCGCGCTCGTAACCGCGCGTGTAAGCCTCCGCCAGATCGATGCCGGGATTTTGTTTCTGGAGCTCCTCCAGATTGCTCTCCATCTCGGCTGACACTTGATCGAACTCCTTGCAGCGCGTTCGCGCATGCAGGGCATCTTCGAAACCTCGACGATAGAACTCCTCGTCACTTCGAAAGTCTCTCCCCGAAGTTGAGTAGTGCTCACGCTCAGCGCTCTGCAAACCGATCCACCACTGGTGCCGGGCGGCGTCGACGGTTTCCGCCCCCTCCGATTTCAACAACGCACGCAGGGGCTCGGCTGAGTCCGCATCTTCGGCGAGAACGATCACGACTGAACGGCCTTTTCTCAAGGCGTCTTCATAGACA
>JBAWBE010000344.1:0-4135 GCA_049589635.1 Terriglobales bacterium | reverse complement strand
GCTCTGTGTCATCGAGGACACTTTTCCAGAATGCGAAAACCGGGCGGCTTATGTCGTTGATATGGATGTGCGACACGTATTCATGGAGAAGCAATTCAAGTGCGATAGCGGCTCCGCCCGCGTAAGGTTCTACATATTCTCCGTCGAGAAGATGGTTTGTCTGAATTAGTCTCTTGACGAAGGCCGCGAGTTTACCCTTCCCGCCTGGGTATCGGAGCGGCGTGAAATGGAGGAGACGACCCGGTTGTCGGTCGGGATTGGATGGAGTCACGGCCACATCTTCTCGAAAAACGGTTGCGCGTTGTCCCAGGCGACTCGGAGGTCACGCTCCTGCGGCGAGAAAAAGCTGTTATGGACATAGTTATTGAGTGTATCGACGTTGAGCGGGTTGTGTTTCTCATTGATGGCCTTCAACACTCCGTCGAGATGCTTCTTGGGCGTGCCGTTCGCAATCATATGGGCGGTGGCTTCTTCCACCTTTTTTCGCAGGGATTTGTCCCTGTCGCCACCTCCCGTTTTGACGACGAGAGGTATGTTCGAACGGGTCAGATATGTGTCTACAGATGTTTCAAGGAATACCCGAAAGAGGACCGAGATCGCGTGGGGGTAGTCTTTGAGGGGCAGGTCTCGAAGTTCTATGAGAATCTCTTTGATTTTTGCATTTGTAACGTTTGGCCGACACTCTTTCGGGATTAGGACTTTTCGCAGAGTTGGTGTGGGTTTGGGCTTGGGCTTGGGCGACGGCGACTGCTTAAAGTCTTGCACTCCGAACGCATCAATGGACTTTTGTATGTTTGATTTCCTGGATAAGTTGGGAAGGTCTTGACGCAGATTGGAAACGTAGTCGACCTGTTGGCCCACTTTCTTCAGCGCTGTCACAACGACGGTTTTGTTAGCAAGATCACGGACCATTCTGCGCAGGACCTTCATCACCTCATCGGCGGGTAGGTTCGTGAGCAGCTTTTGATCCTTGATTTCCACGCCGATCTTGGTGCGGACCGCCGGAGTCGAGAGAAGGCGGTCGAGAGTCGTGATCGGAAAGCGCGCCTCGATGGCCCTTTTCTCGTCATCGGAAAGGCCCCCATGAGTCATGACGAAGTCGAGAGCCTGGAGAGCCGGGTCTCGGCCCGTGAATCGGCGTGTGGCGACGGCATTCCAATCGACAATTCCCCGGCCTTCATTCTCGCCAGTGTGCCTTTGGTGAATCCATGTCGCACCCTCGGCGCGATCCTTGACTTCATAGCAGTCGATCGGTTCGACGCTGGTGAGGTCGAACCTGGCTGCAAGGTCCTCAAATCTCTTCTGAATCGGCAAGCGCACTTCGATACCGGTTAGCACAGCGGGGTTATGGAGAATCTTGATCGCTGCAAGTCGCCGGTTTCCTTCAATGACGATGCACTTGCCCTGGTTGTTTGGCGACTTAATTACAAGGAGCCGATCCATAGGATTCAGGCCGCCATCTTCGATGATGCTGTCGGCGAGAGCGATTAACTTGACGTCCTGATCTTCGATGATCTTTTGGAGTGCATCATTCTGGCCCCCGGCTCTACTAATGCGCGGATTTTCAAGATCAAGAAGCAGGTCCGCAATTTTCAGTTGCCTAGCAGGCATGAACTACCTCCCCATGATTTCGCGACGGAGCCGGTCGTTGACGACGATATTGGATTCACCGTGTCTCGCACATGAGCTCAAATTTCGAATACCTTTAGTACTTCGTCGCCGTAGTGGTTGATGACCTTGATAGCGATCTTGCCTGATTCGGGCTTATCGAAGGGACGGCTCACCGTGCTGTAAAGACTGCTCCACGCCGCTTCGTCGATGTCGGCACGTAGCGCGCGTTTGAGTTTGTCGTAGGGATCATCGGCGCCGGTGAAGTATGCGTGGCGAACGAAGAAGCTTTCGCCGTTGTAGTTGGTATCGATGAACCAGCAAGCGATGTCGTCGGTGGAGGCGCTGCGAATCTGCCCGGTGGTCGGGTCGTACACGTCCACCCCCTTGATCTCTGCGACTATATGGCCGTTCTTCTTTTTGATTTCCACATCGGGTTCACCGAAGACCATGAAGAGATTGCCCGCGCCGGTCTTCTTGAGCAGTTCGTCACCCATTGCGAGGTCGGGGTTCATCTTTGCCGGCAGTACGGTCAGCTTGCCATAGCGCTTTGCTTCTTCTGCGACATGTGGGTCAAAGGCGAAGCCGCAGACCACGAGCATGTCGAAGCCAACGCCCTGCACCGCTTCCTTGGCAGCTTCCTTCACCTGCTGGGGACCGACGGTGCCGTGCTCCGGGCCAAGCGAGACGGCTACGCGTAGGGTCTTGCCGTTGGCGTCTGAGTATTCGCCGGCGGCTTGGAGCCACGTTCCCGCATAGGGATCGAGCCGATCGAAGCTCAGGCGTTCGCCCTTGCGAGTGTTCTGCACGCCCGCCTTCTTGAGGTTCTCCAGGATCATGGTTGCGAAGTCCTGCTGCTTACGTGCTTCCTGCTCAGTCACCGTTCCGTCCTGGTTCTCGTCGGCGGTTGAGAGCACGCGATGTGGCGAGAGACTCTCCACCGAGAACGGACCGCATACACGGACGCGCTTATTATCTTCGTAAGGCTGATCGTACAGCGTTTCCGTCTCGGCATGCCGGGAGATGGCGGCGTCGATCTCCTGCCGCTTCATACCCTCTTTGATGTCCGGGTTGTTGGCGATGGATTTAAGGGTGACGTGCGGCACGCGCTTGTAGACGAAGCCCTTCTTGATGTCGTCTTCGGTCTTGTATTCAGGGGGAATCTTACCGGTGATTTCCGCTTCCTTCTTGATGCCCTCCGGGGAGTCCGTCAGCAGATAGTAGGAATACTTCGCGGCCATCAACCGCGTGCGCGCCAGCGCCAAGGCGACACGGCTGGTGTCACATGTGATCCAGCGCCGTCCCCACTGCTCCGCAACGTAGGCGGTGGTGCCGCTGCCGCAAGTCGGATCGAGAACCAGGTCGCCTGGGTCCGTGGCCATGAGGAGGCACCGTTGAATGACCTTTGTGTTTGTCTCGACGACGTATCTCTTTTCGCTCGCATCAAATCCCCAACGCACGTCGGACCAGACGTTGTTTACCGGGACGACTGGGAAGTCTCTCAACCGACGAAGGTAAGAGAGAGATTGGTCCCTGGGAACGAGGCGATCTGCCCACGCGAGACGCTGCAGTCCGTCCAGATCGGTCTTGAAAGTGCCCTTGCCTGGTGCATACTTCTTTCCGCGAAACGTGAATTCTCTAAGGTCGGTCCCCTGCAGCGGTCGTTGCGAGGTTAGCGCGCTCGGTCGATATCTTTCGGCCCCAGCAGGGATTGCTGTCGGGTCGGCAATTTCTTCGCTCGTTATCGTGCGTGAGGTTCCATCCGGCATCAACAGGTAGCGGTATTCATCGGCGCCTTCGCCATCGACCTTGTTTAAGAACAGTTGCCGATTCTTTAGTGAATCGCGACTCTTGGAGTACCACAAGAGATAGTCAGCGATTGCTCCCAATTCATCCGTGCTTGAGCCCGCTGTCTTCGCAATTGTGACTTGCGAGACAAAATTCTCACTACCAAACATCTCATCGAGCACGCACCGCACCAGATGTACGTTCTCGTCCCCAATTTGCACAAAGATGCTACCGGTCTCGGTGAGCAGGCCGTGGGCCACCGCCAGTCGATCGCGCAAGTAGGCCAAGTAGGAATGGATGCCGAGCTTCCAGGTATCGCGGAAGGCGCGCACTTGCTCGGGCTGGCGGGTGGCGTCCTCTGCTTTGTCACCAACGTCATGCTTGCGGGTGCTGACCTGCCAGTTGGATTTGAATTTGATGCCGTAAGGTGGGTCGAGGTAGATAGCCTGTACCTTCCCCTTGAGCCCTTCTTTCTCGGCCAGTGAAGTCATGACCAGTAGCGAATCTCCGAGGATGAGACGGTTCGACCAGTTCTGCTCATGGTGGTAGAAGTCGATTTTCTGCGCGAAGTCGGCCGGGCCGCCGTTAAAGTCGGCAAATAGGTTGGTTTGATTGTCGTCGGGCTGTTCGACGCGGGGCAGCGCGTCGATGATGGCCTGCGGGTGAATTTTCTCCTGGATGTAGACGGGTACCACGGGGACGGCGAGGTCTGCGCGATCTTGTTCGTCCTTGCCTTTCC
>JBAWBE010000343.1:0-11039 GCA_049589635.1 Terriglobales bacterium | reverse complement strand
GATGCAGGCTTCCTGAATGCGATCACAACCGCGGTACATGACAGTACGAACAATCCTTCCATCGTATCGATCAGTTGGGGAGGGCCTGAATCGTCCTGGACTCAACAGGCCATGACTTCGATGGACGAGGCGTTCCAGTCGGCGGCGGCAATGGGCGTGACCGTTTGCGTGGCGGCGGGAGACGACGGCTCGACAGACGGCGTGAGTGACGGGCTCAATCATGTCGATTTTCCGGCGTCCAGTCCGAATGCGCTGGCTTGCGGAGGAACGCGCTTGGCGGCTTCGGGTAATACGATTAGCAGCGAAACAGTGTGGAACGAGCTGGCTACCGATGAAGGCGCGACCGGCGGCGGCATCAGCGATGTATTCCCGCTTCCCAGTTGGCAGAATGGAGTGGGCGTTCCACCCTCCGCAAATCCGGGTGGGCACGTTGGTCGCGGAGTTCCCGATGTGTCCGGAGACGCCGATCCGAACAGCGGCTATGACACGCTCGTCGATGGGCAGTCGGGCGTGATCGGTGGAACAAGCGCCGTGGCTCCGCTATGGGCAGGACTGATCGCGTTGATCAATCAAAGCAATCATAAGCCGGCCGGATTGATCAATCCCTTGCTTTATCAGAACGGGGGCACGGCGGCGGATTTCAATGACGTTACTTCAGGCAACAATGGCGCATATTCGGCAGCGCTGGGATGGGATGCATGCACCGGGTTGGGATCGCCGGATGGAGCCAAGGTTGCGGCGGCGTTGGGAGCGGGCGGCGCGCAGGCAATGAAAAAAGGCAACTAGCCTACTTGTAAGTTAAGTTGCTATGCCAGGTGAATTTCACGGTGGTAGACTCTTGCCGTGCGCGCCAACGCCTACATTCGCATTCCGATCGTTCTTTTGCTCTCTTGCTGCGCCTTTTCTCAGGCTCCCCCTTCGAGCCCCGATATTGGCAAGACGAGTGAAACGGGAAGCAGCGAGCGGGCCTTCAAAGTCGGCGGCGGCGTAACACCACCCCGGGCGATTTACCAGCCTGACCCACAATATTCGACAAAAGCTCGCAAGGCGAAATTACAGGGAACCTGTTTGCTGTGGCTGATTGTTGGAGCCGACGGTAAGCCTCGCGATATTCGGGTGCAACGAGCTCTAGGTATGGGTCTGGATGAAGAAGCCATCAAAGCCGTAAAGACGTGGACCTTCGAACCGGCTCTCAAAGACGGTAAACCGGTACCTGTTCAGATCAATGTCGAAGTCAATTTTCGCCTGTATTGAATGCCAGTCAGCCTCTAGGCGACGAGGCGCTTGCTCCCTCGCTGTGCTTCGTGGATTACGGCGATTACCGTCAGAATGGCGAGCTTGAGAAAGGTCAGGCTCCGCGCGGATTACCGTCTAATTAACCACATGAGCCACCCCGCTACAAAAACTCCACCAACAAACATGGCGAAGCAGCGGAGACCGTAAAGCACCTGCTCTTTGGTTGAGTTCTTTTGGGTTATGCCGAAGACGACCGAGGTGAAGAAAGCGAAGACGACCGCGGCTGAGAAGTGAGTGAGGGCGATGGTCACGGCTTTTTCCCCATCGCGATGTGGTGCGCGTCGGCGGCGGCAATGAAGTTCAACAGGCCGGCTACGATGATGAAGGTCTTGCCGTAATCGGCGGCGGCGTTGGCGGCGAGGGCGTTGCCCCAGTCCATCATGCGCGCCAGAAAATAGAGGCCGCCTGCGCCTACGTCTCCGACGAAGCCGAGGATGTCGAGGATGTCTCCACCGTTTGGTTTGTAGATGCGGCCGTTCATTCCGAGGCCAATGAAGAACATGGCGAAGATCGAAATAAGCAGGAGAAGTCCACGCACGTAGCGCTTCAGATAAATGTGTCCCGCGCCGGGGATGATCCAGCCGAGAAGCGGTGCGATGATCGCTTGGTTGGTAAGCGGATACTCGGGCGCTGACGTCTTTCCAGCCGCGACCTTTCCGGGCATTGTTTTTCCAGACGCAATTTTTTCGGGCGTGGCTTTAGGCATTCAAGGTTACTTTCAGATGGTCACAATCTCTTTTTGAATTTTACCAGTGACCTCGGCGCTGGCTTCGCGGACGAGTACATCGACTTCGAGGCGCACACCGAATTCGGGCAGATAGATCCCGGGTTCGATCGAGAAACAGGAGTTCGGCAGGATGCGGCGTTCGTCGTGGATTTCGAGGTCGTCCATATTGGCGCCGTTGGAATGCACTTCGGTGCCGATGGAGTGGCCGGTGCGATGGATGAAGTAGTCTCCGAATTTGGCGTTCTTGATAAGGCCGCGGACGGCATGATCAACCTGCCATCCTGCGATCGGCTTGCGGGCGGCGATAGCATCTATCACAGTCTTGACGCCGATATCGCGCGCGTCGCGCACAACTTTGAAAACTTCCTGCTGACGATCCGTAGGAGCCTTGCCCACGCTGCCAACCCAGGTGATGTCGTAATAAACCGCGCCGGGCTTATTTTTCTTTCCCCAGACATCGATCAGAACGAAGTCACCTTCGCGAATGGGCACGGGATGGTCGGCGCGCGGCTCGTAATGCGGATTGCCGCTGTTGGCATTCACAGCCACGATGGGAGGATCGTCGGTGACCATATTTTCGCGCGCGAACCCTTCCATGAAAAACTGCTGAATCTGATGCTCGGTGGTACCACCGTTGCGGACGCGGCGTCCGATTTCCTTGAATGCTTCGGCGGTGATCGCGTCGATGGCGTCGCGAGCTTCGAAGTGCGTTTTGATCTGCTCGTCGGTCCACGTGGCTTCGAACTGCGCGACCAGGTCGGCGGAGCTGATTATGTTCTTGCCAAGACCGCGAATCATGTCGGCGGTGCCGGCGTCGACCATCGAGATCGTGAAGACTATGTTGTTGGGCGAGTACTGCATGGCGATGTCGCGATGCCCGGTCAGCATGTGCTTCAGGCCGTCGAAAAGCTCCTGCCATCCGGCATATTGAGACTTGCTTCCGGGCAGAGTGTCGAGATGGCCGGATTCGATCTTGTGAACTAGTTTTGTCGGCTCGCCTTTGGAAGGAATGAGGTAGTACCAGCGCCGGGTGACCATCAAGTCTTTCGGAAGGCCGAGTACGCGATAGGCAATGGGGTCGCGATGATGATGATCGTAAAAGAGCCAGGCGTCGATGTTGCGCTCGCGCAGAGCCTGCTGAATGGCAGAGAGGTCCATAGCTAGAGGAGTATTTTACATGATGGGCTGCGAGCTATGAGGTTTTGAGCTACTACGAGCGGTGACGGCGTTTCGCGCCCTGGCTTGGTCAGTTCGCCTTGAAGGGATTGAAAATGCGGACGTCGAGTTGCTCGAAATCTCGTTCATTTCTGGTCGCGACGATCAGATCGTGGACGCGGGCCGTCGCGGCAATCTTGGCGTCCTCAATTAGGTCGCCGGATTTTCCGTGCATGATACGGCCCCACTCTCGAAAGCAAGCGGCATCCAACGGGAGTACCTGATAGGTGGCGATGAGTTGCTCAATCCAGAACTCGATTTCGTTCGCTTTAGCAGAGTCCTGCTGCCTGGTTCTCTCGACGCCGAGTTGAAGTTCGCCAATGGTTACGGCAGAAAGGAACATGTGATGGACTTGCTGACTACCGAGCCAGGAGAGGAGCGCTCCATGAGGACGCCGGCGGCGAACTTCTGAAATGACGTTTGTGTCGAGAAGATAACGATTCACTCGAACTCCACGACGGGACGTCGTCGTAGCTTGCCTCTTTCAGGAATCAGATTCTCAAATCGTGGCCCCGGACCAAGCAATAACTCCTTGAGATTGGGACGAGCAGCAGCTTGCAGGCGGTTCCACTCTTCAATTCGAACGACCACGGCTGTTTCGATTCCGCGGCGTGTGACGATCTGCGGGCCTTTCTTGATAGTTGCATCCAGAAGTTCGCTGAAACGCGCCTTTGCATCTTGCAGCTGCCATGAGGCCATAACAATGATCCCTCCGGGGAAGTACACCGCCATTGTATTGACTAGTCAGATGACTAGTCAATACAATTTTGGGGGAAGACCGCGCTGGCGGATCCTCGACATCTGTGTTGGCAACTCTCATGGACACCTGTTTGTGGTAAAAAATACTGTAATGCCAACGAAGGCCTCTGGCAGTCTCAATCCGTCACAATCCGGTGCCACGTGCTGAGGGCTGCTTTTATTGCGCTCTCAGAGAGCAAATCGCTGCGCGCGATCGCGGAGCGGTCCAGCTTTGGGCGGCGCACTTCGGCACGCTTCGTTGCCGGCACGCGGGTTGCCGACGCCATTCGGGCGGCGGCGACCGTGAACGCGTTTGGGGCAGGAGTGTCGATCGACAATCTCGGGGAGAACGTCACCAATGCCGAAGAAGCGCGGGCGAGCGCGCGACTTTATCACGATCTGCTTGATGCCATTGCCGCCAATAAGCTGAACGCGAACATCAGCCTGAAGCTGACGCACATGGGCCTTGATATCGACGAAAAAATGGCTTTCGACATTGTGCGCAACCTGGTCGCCAAGGCAGCCAGCATGACACCGACGAACTTCGTACGGGTTGACATGGAGGGATCGGCTTATACGCAGCGGACGCTCGACTTCGTCCATGAACTGCATCGCGTGCCGGGGAATGCGGGCAATGTCGGGACGGTGATTCAGTCCTACATGCGAAGCGCGGAGGCCGATGTTGAAAAACTCTTGGCCGACCGCATCCGCATACGGCTCTGCAAGGGCGCATATAAGGAGCCGGAGAATATCGCGTTTCAGAAGAAGTCAGAAGTGGACGCCAATTATGTAAAGCTCATGAAGGTGCTGATGAAGAGCGGCGTTTATCACGGGCTGGCGACCCACGACGAGACCATTATTAATGAAGCGAAAGCCTTCGCGAAGCGCGAGAACATTGGGCCCGATGCGTTCGAATTTCAGATGCTGCACGGCATCCGGCGGGATCTGCAACAGTCGCTCGTGAAAGAAGGCTGGCGCATGCGAGTTTATATTCCTTTCGGGACGGAGTGGTATCCGTACTTTATGCGACGGCTGGCGGAGCGGCCGGCGAATGTTTTCTTTATCGCTAAGAATTTGCTGCGGAAGTGAAGAAGTTCTCAGTTCTCGATTTCATCGTTCGCTGCCAGCGCTTTGCCCTTCCTTTGGCCATCATCACTGCAATCCGCCCGGAGCTAACGGCAGGCGCGCTGCTCCGCTTAGCAGATTGCGTTCATAAGGCGTGAACTGTCTGCTGAACTGATCGGAGTTGATGAGCCGGTCGCGCTGTTCGGGGGTGAGGCCGCGCATGCCGCGAATCGCGTCGTTCAGACTGCGCCTCCGGTCCGGCGGCAGCTGCTTGAATTGGCGGAAGAGGGTGCGGGCCTGATCCTTCTGTCCGGGACTGAGGTGCTCCCACGTCTCCATGCGCCCGAGCACCCGCTCTTGCTGCTGCGGAGGCAAACTGGAGAAATGCTGAAGCCGATTCCTCAACTGCATTTGCCGAGGCGGAGGCAGACGACGGAACTGGGGATCACTCTCCAAAGCGCGACGCTGCTCGGCAGGCGGCAGATCTTTGTAACGGCGAAGCCATGCGCCGGCATGGCCGGGCTGATTGGGCGGATGCGACTGAGGGGCTCGTCCCATGTTGGGTTGCGAATTTCTGCCGGGCGAATTTCCCCGTTGGGGTTGCGAGGCCGATTGATGTTGATTTTGCGGCGGGCGATACGATTGAGACAAAGCCGGGGCGAGCAGCATGAACACTACTGCCACATAGCCGATAATGTGTCCCCTCCCCAACATCCTGCGTCTCTCTCTGAAACTCTGCTTTCAGAATTCTGTCCGGCCTTCAGCCGCTGCTTATCTGGCCCCAATGACCGGTTCGCGTTCGCTTACGGATTCTCCGTGGCGTCGTCGTCCTGCACCTGCAAATCGTCGAGCATGTCGAAATCCGCGTACAAGTCATCGTTTTTCTCAAGCGCCTGAAGATCGCCGACCGCCGTTCCCGGCTGCACCGGAATCATGAGCGCCGGCGGCTTGGTGGCAATCGTTTCCGTCTGCACGAAATACGACTTGTTCCCGATGCCGAGCGACACAGCAAACACAACGGCAGCCGCGGATGCGACCCAAGCCGGCCGCGCCCACAGGCCCGGCATAAATCGTCGATACCAGCCTCCCACCGGACGCGCCATTTCCTCACGCAAACGCGCTTGCAAACGGGTATCGAAATAAGGCGAGGGCTCGGGCGCCTGCCACTCATCGAGGAGCGCCATGGTTTGCTGAAATTCGTGGAGCTGGGTGGAACACGCGTCGCACGACGCGAGGTGCTTTTCGACGTCCGGCGTCGAAGCTTCCATGCCAGCGGCCAGGTCCGGCAAAAGTTCTTGAATGTGCTTGCAATCCATACTGCGTCTCTCTTAATCTCCCGAGGCGGGCTTCCCCGACATGGGCTTTCCCGAAACGAATTCTTTCAGCTGCTCGCGCAACGTTTCGTAGGCGCGAAACAGCAGCGACTTTGTTGCCGACTCGCTCAGTTTCATCACGGCGGCAATCTGTCGATAGTCCATTTGCTGATACTTGTGCATCATTACGGCCAAACGCTGACGTTCGGGCAGCGCGTTAACCTTGCTGCGAATCGCCGCCAGTCGCTCACGCTTCAGCAGGTTCTCCTCGGCGCTGAGCGACTCGTCGGCCAAGTCAGGAGTCGTGCCGGTCTCCTGATCCGGTTCGTCAAGGCGCACGGTGTTTTCCGGGCGCTCATGACGAGTATCGCGCGCGTGATTGACGGCAAGATTGGTCGCGATCCGATACAGCCACGTGCTGAACTTGGCGCTCGCTTCGTAACTGGTACGCGACCGGTAGACCCGCAAAAAGACTTCCTGAGCCAACTCTTCGGCGGTCGCCGGATTGTGGCACAGCCGATACATAAAGCCAACCAGCGGACGACGATACTTTTGGACCAGATAGCTGAAAGCCGGTTCGTCTCCCGCCTTAACACGTAGCATCACATCAGCATCGGGGTCGGTAGCCGGAGCCGCGTTGACGGGTACGCGCGGCACAGACGAAGGCGACGATCCAGCGAATCCCAGCAGACCGCGATCGATGGCCACGCTGCTCACATCGGTGGAAACCCCATCCGGGCCGGAAAGTTGCGTCTCGGCGATATCCGGCTGCGGCACGGAACTACTTCCCGATGAATCAGTTACGCGATTTGGCCCGGGGGTGTCTGGGGCAGTCATGAATAGAGTCAAGAAAGCGTCAAGAATGAGGCTATCGGGATGGCCGAGGACGGTCAAGAGGGGGAGTACTAACGTGCCTGCCGGTGCCGCGTCCAATAACTTCAGAAATTGCCAGGAACTATCGCGGTCTTCGGCCGCGGTCTTCGGCCGCGGTCTTCAGCGTCGCGTTTACAATCGTCGAGTACGCCACAAAGCTTTTCGGGCATTGCCTTACCGGCATTACTCACAAAAGAACGGAGTCCTATCCGCTTATGACACGAAAGTTTCCCGCCAGTCTTATTCGCGTTCCTGCCATTTTTCTGCCCGTGCTCGCAGTTGCGATCACTATGTTGCTGCCTTGTCTGTCTGCCGCGTCTGAAGATGCTGCCTGGCAGACGGAACTTGAGTCGTGGCGGGCGCAGCGCGCGACGAATCTTCAGGCGCCGGAGGGTTGGCTCTCGCTGATCGGCCTCGCCTGGCTGCAGGAGGGTTACAACACCTTTGGCGCGGACGAGGATAATCGGATTCAGGTCAATGCGAAGATTCCCGCGCATGTCGGAGTCGTGCGCCTGGCAAAGGGCGCCGTGCATTTGTTGCCGCCAGCCGGAGGCTTTCCGAAGGATTTTCAGGTGGATGGGCATCCGGCGAAGGAACAGGATCTGATTTCGGACGATGCCGAGCAGCCCTCGAAGCTGACGGTGGGGACGATCACAATCATCGTGATCAACCGCGATGGGCGATTTGCGCTGCGTATCAAGGATCCTCAGGCTGCCACGCGTACCGGCTTTCACGGATTGCGCTGGTATGCGCCGAATGCGGCGTATCGAGTTACCGCGCGATGGATTCCTTACAGCACGCCGAAGGTGCTCGACATTCCGACCGTTCTCGGGACGACCACTCATATGCCCGCGCCAGGCGCCGCCGAGTTCACCATTGACGGGCAAACGGTGCGCCTGGAGCCGGTGCTCGAAGACCCGAAGGCGACCAACCTGTTCTTCATCATGCGTGACGCTACCAGCAAGACCAAAACATACGGAGCCGGGCGGTTTCTGTATACCAGCCTCCCGGACCATGGCGTCTCGCAACCGGGCGAACTGGTGCTCGACTTCAACCGGCTGATCAATCCTCCCTGCGCCTTCACGCCTTATGCAACGTGTCCTTTGCCTCCGACGCAGAACCGGCTGACAGTTGCGATTCCGGCAGGCGAGCAGCGCTATCACGACTGAGCTTGTGGGACATTGAGCCCGTTCGCGGATTCGCTAGATGACGAGACCCTTTATCCGCGCGTATGCGGGGAACACGGTAAAACTCACCAGATGTTCCGGGTATCCTACACGCCGTGGTGAATGGTTTTGAAAACATTGTAGAGTAAGGGAAGATGCAAGCTTCCGCCGACCGCTCTGCCGCGGATGTACGTGCCTCCGCGCGCGCCGCATTTAGTTACCCGGATTTCACCGCATTTTCGATTGCCCGCTTTTGCATCGTGGCGGCGCTTGAGATGCAGTCGGTGGCGGTCGGGTGGCAGGTTTATGAAATCACCAAACGGCCGCTCGATCTTGGCTTGATCGGGTTGGCACAGTTCTTGCCGGGCATCGCACTCTTCTTGCCGGCCGGGCACGCGGTGGATCGATTGAACCGGCGTCGGCTGGTGATCTGCTGCTATTCGGGCTTCGCGGTCTGTTCGGCGTTGCTGTTCTTATTTGCAGTGCGCAGGACTTCATCTATTTACGCGATCTACGGTGTGGTAGTTCTCCTCGGAGCGATTCGGTCTTTTAATTTTCCGGCGGCGCGGGCCTTGCTGCCGCAACTCGTACCGGAAATTCATTTCTCGAATGCCGTGGCCTGGAGCTCGAGCATCTTTCAAACCGCGACCATTCTCGGCCCCACGTTCGGAGGCCTGCTGTACGCGGTTTTTCGCGGCCCGCAGCTCGTGTATGCCGCGGCAACGATTACATCGATTACCGCCGCATTGGCAATGATTCGGGTGAAAGCTCGCGAAAAGCCGCGCCCGCGCGAACCGATTAATCTGCAAACTGTGCTAGCGGGATTTCGCTACATCTGGCAGGAGAAGCTGATTCTCGGCTCGATCTCGCTCGACCTTTTTGCGGTGCTGCTGGGTGGCGCGGTCGCCCTGCTGCCCGTGTATGCGCGGACGATTCTCCATACCGGACCGTGGGGGCTCGGGTTGCTGCGGAGCGCTCCCGGAGTGGGCGCGGCGGCCATGGCGGTTTTGCTGGCGCATCGTCCGCTGCAACGGAGGGCCGGTCCGATCATGCTGGGCTGCGTTGCCGGCTTTGGCGTCTTCACTATCATTTTTGGGCTCTCGCGCAGTCTCATACTTTCGCTGATCTCGTTGCTGCTGGTTGGAGCCTGCGACATGGTGAGCGTGGTGATTCGCGCCATCCTGGTGCAGATCGGCACGCCGGACGCAATGCGCGGACGCGTGAATGCTGTAGATATGATTTTTATTGGCGCGTCCAATCAGCTGGGAGAGTTCGAATCCGGCCTCACGGCGCATTGGTTTGGAACTGTGCCCGCAGTAGTTCTGGGAGGTGTGGGAACGCTGGTCGTGATCGGGCTGTGGACATGGATTTTCCCGGAGCTGCGCCGGACCGCGGCCGCAGAAGCCGTGAGCACATAAATTGGCGAATGAGCTTTGGGAAATCGCAAGTCATCGCCGGTCACCGGCGGTTGGCTACAGGCCGATCGGGGGACGTGGATGCCACGCTTTTGTATAATTAAAACCTTACCGCAATCAGTGGGCGCTTAACTCAGCGGTAACTCTGCCTGTTAGATGGAAATTCTGCTCGACTAAGTCGGCTTTGTTCTTAGTTACTTCCTGT
Organism: Terriglobales bacterium; assembly: GCA_049589635.1. Taxonomy (GTDB): domain Bacteria; phylum Acidobacteriota; class Terriglobia; order Terriglobales; family Acidobacteriaceae; genus Acidiflorens. The sequence goes on along the minus strand of JBAWBE010000343.1, from coordinate 1,026 downwards.
TTTGCTCTCGTCGGCATTGGGTTCACTCTACGCTCAAAATGGGCGCGGTGTCCATGTTTTTTGGACACCGGTCCGCGCTGCTTTGCTTTGAGTTATGTGCCTTGCGATGGAGTGCCTCGGTGTCCCTTCGCGGTGTCCTTTGATGGGCTGCTCCCGCCGTGCGTGCTGGACGGGCGGCGGGAGCAGTGGGACGAGTCCGGTTCTCGGGTATGAATTGCTTTCTAGTCTACGCGTGCGCGTCCGACTGCGTGAATGCCTTTCTTGATTGCCGCGTTGGGCATCCGCTTCGCGGGGCGCGATTGTTTGGTGTGGGCCTTCGGCAAGAGCAGATGCAGCGTTACGAGGCGGAGTGCTTCTTCGAGTTCTTCGCGCTCGCTCCGGTTGGCTGCCGAGCCGGTTTTCAGGAGTTTGGCGTTGATCGCGCGACACGCTTTGTCGCAGAGCTTGGGCAGCTTCTTGGGATCGCGCTCGGCTAGGGCGGCCGCGTATGCGGCCTTCCAGTCGGTTGGCATGGGACCGTGCCTCTCCGTGCACTTGGGTCCGCTGGTGGACACCGCGTGGTGTCCAGAATTGTAGTGCTCGCGGGCGATTGTGGCTACTCTGAAGATCGCCGCTCTAGGCGTACGACATCGGACCGCACGTTGCGACGATACGTGTTAGGGTCACGTCCCATGAAGGGCGGGAAAACATGAAGGGCGAAAAACGGGAACGCTGGATGGAACTCTGCGCGCTGGCCGCCACCGAACAAGACCCGGTGAAGATGATCAAGCTCGTTAAAGAGATAAACGATCTGCTCATGGAAAAAGAGGAGCGTCTGCTCAAGGCTCGATCTTCTGAGGGTTCCAAGCCCGCCTAGTTTTTCCTCGGGTGGACACCGCGTGGTGTCCAGCTTGTTGCGCTCGCTTGCTATGGAGGGCTGCTTAACTGAGCGGCGGCTTGGCTGGCATCTTCGCGCGCGTGTCCTGTTCCAGTTTATTCGTGCCGACAGGTTCCCCCGGCGCGATCTTCTCGGCGAATGCTTTGAGG
>JBAWBE010000342.1:0-2935 GCA_049589635.1 Terriglobales bacterium | reverse complement strand
TTCTGAAGGGCGCTTTCGCCCGAGGAGTTCTCGGCGACGAGAAAAAAGTCGGATCCAATTACTTCGTTCGATCCCGGAGTCTCCGCGAATAAGAACGGGGTGAGCGCAAGCAACACAATGGACGCACGAGCAAAGGCAGAGGCTCTCTGCCTCCGCGATGACTCACTTGCCTTGCGCATCACGATGGGAAGTGAAAATGAACGTCATGGTGAGAAGCGACTGGCGTGCCATCGAGGGTCGCGGGCTGATAGTGCCAGCGCCGCAGAGTAGCTTCGATTTTTTCTGCGATCCCGCGGTCAATTGCCTGCACAATTTTCGTCTCGACCACGTTGCCTTCAGAGTCGATCGTCACCTCGATTACCACATCGCCAACCAGATCGCGCGGAAGGTTGGCACGGTCGACTGGGGGATCGGGATATACAACGGGAAACGCCACATGCACTTCATGACCGAAGATCGGGCCGTCGACGACTCGGCCGAGCGGCGAGCCTGCCTTGGTGTTCTCAGTCCCCGCATCTGCTTTGGCGTCGAGTTCATGATGCTCTTGTTCGGCCGCCGGCTTCTTTGCCTGGGAAGGGCGTGCCTTTGGTTGTTTGGCGGAAGACGCCGGTAGCAACAGCTTCGCCTCCGCCGCCGGGTTGTCGCTCGGAGGCAGATACGTGATCTTGTAGGAGTGTTCGGAGTTTCCCCAGGCCAGCCAGGTGGGGCTGAGATCAATTGGCTGGCGGTGGTGAAACACGATTACGGCAAGCAGCACGACGTGCGCCGCCACCGATGCGCCCACCGCTCGATAGCGCCGCAGCCAGGAACCCGCTGGGTGTATTCCAGTAAACACGCAACCCCTAGCTTACTACTCCTATAGGACGCGTAAGAAGGGAAAAGGTTTGCGGTTCGGGCGTTACTTATGGGAAGCTTGGCCAGTAGGGTGGTGATCCTACGCCCCGGCTTGCTTCTCCGCCAGATCGCCGATCACCGGCAGCTTGAACATCTGCCCCTGGAACGCTTTAAGCACCAGAATCAGCCAGATGACAAATCCAACCAGGCTAATCAAAGGCCATACCAGAATCGTCATCCATCCCAGGAAGGGAATGTGCGCGATGATCTCGAGGCCAATCCAGAGCACGGTCCATGCCAGTGCGAAGAACAGGCATTGAAACGCATGGAAGCGGATAAAGCGCTTGCGGTTATACGGCTCCAGCACCAGAAACACGATCGCCGGAATAATCGTCACGTAGGCAAGCGCGCCCGCGACGTTGTCTTCGAGTCCGCCGCCGGTTGCTACCTGGGCCACCGGTACGTTTGCCTGGCCGCCGCCCGCGCATCTCTCACACGTTGCGCCGTCGGCAATCTGCGCTCCACACTTTGGACAAAAGGCCACAATTCCCCCTCATTTACCAGCAGCTAGGCACGGTACCAGAAACGACGAGCCCCGCGCAATGAAGAAACGGCGCGGGGCCCGGTGTGACGCCGCTCGGAAAAGCGGCCTCTGAAAGTCGAAGTGTCCGACTGCCCTGGAATGGTCTCCCCTCATTGCATGGCCACTCGGAAAGCAATCGGACACATCGCCACGCCCAGCGCTGCCATGCTGACAACCGCCAAGCGAACTTGAGAGAGACGGAGCAAACTCCGCCTCCACGATGCCTTACTTACACGTGCTCAGAGCGCGTACAGCTGGGGCGCTCCGGGCGCTTCAATTGCCAGCAGGACAGTCGCGACCACCGACCGCACTTCAGTCGGATCGGTGAATCCGCAGGCCAGAATGGCGCCGGAAACGAGCTCGGTGAGCTGAGTCTCCGGCAGGCTTTCGAGCCCGGCCACGCTCTCATTAATCTCACTGAGAACAAGCAGAAGCCGCGCCACTCGGGTGTCCGTGATGCCGGCGCTGGTATCAGTGGCCGTACTTCTAAGGCCCCGATGGAGCCTTGGCCACATACCGCCGACGTCGTAAAACCGGTGCTGCACTTCATCCATAGCTGATTTGTCCTCCTGGGCCGGTTTCCGCGATGAGCGGGGCGGCCGCAATTTTGTTGTGTTATGTGCGATTGCCTGTGAAGCGGCGCGCCTGGAATGTGGCTGACCGCCATGGCTTGGCGAAGCTCCCCTCGAAGAGGCTCGGCTTGGTAACGTGCCGCAAACGGTTCAGGAAGTAACTTGCCGTTCACAGGCCTAAGTCGGCACTCAGGCGGAGCTTTAGTTTGTGAAGATCAAATCAGTAACGTGCAGAGGAGATCTTGGACGGAATGCGGATCATGGCGCGCTGAAAGCGGAGCCAGGCTGAACTCTTCAACAGGAAATTCAACGTCCCAGCGAGCCTGCATAATGGATCGCGGAACCGTTTTTGTAACTTTCATTGGGCGCACGAACCGGATGCCCAACACCACCGGAGGCGCCTGATTCACTGGCGTATCAACTTCGTTGTAGTTTGTTTCAGGGACGTCCGTAGGGGGGACTGCCGCGGCATAGACGATGCCCGTCAGCAAGAGCAGAACGAATGTCCACAGAATGCGGCGCACTTAGCCCCCTGTAAGAGGTAAAAATAGCGAAGCTGAGAGGCGTTGTCAATGCAAACATGCAACTAAGTTGTGACTATTGAAGCGAAATCCGAACCAATGGCACGAAAGTGGGGCTTAACTAATGTGTTACTGCCTGGGTTCTGCGGGTTAGGCGGCTTGGGGTTACGAAGGCCAGGTTGCGAAGAGCTGGGTTGCGAAGACCTGGGGTTGCGAACAGCTGGGTTTCGCAGACCTGGCTTGCCCAAGACCTGGTTTGCGGCATGCATCTTTACTCCGGGGATTCCGCAGCGCTGCTTTGAAGCGTCCGCCTTTGCCCATCTGCTATCTTCCCTCTATCATTCGTGAATGCGTGTTTGTGAACGGGGCGATGCCGGTTGTTTCTGCCCGTTTCATTTTCGACAATGCCAGTAGCTCATTAACGA
>JBAWBE010000341.1:0-5937 GCA_049589635.1 Terriglobales bacterium | reverse complement strand
AGTTGGGGGCGATTCTGGTGCTGCCGATTTATTTTCGCTCGCATATCGCCAAGCTGATTTCGACGTGGCCGGAGGGCGAAAAGCGGGATTGCGATTATTTAACGCATCCGCTGAGTCTAGTTATGATTGCGTTTGTGGTGACCGCAGGCCCGGCGTTTTTGCTGACCAAGGTGATAGGCAAGAACCTGGAAAATCTTAAAGTGATGGGCGCCGCATTGCTAATCGGCGGGATCGTGATGTGGGTGGTCGATGCCATGAAGGCGCGGTGGGAAAAGGCTGGACCGGACGCGCCCGGCTCTTCCATTCATACTTGGAAAATGGATGACATTCACGGCGGGCAGGCAATCTGGATCGGAGCCTGCCAGATTCTGTCGGCGGTTTTTCCTGGCGCTTCGCGTTCGATGTGCACGATCGCGGCCGGGCAAGTAGCGGGAATGTCGCGTGCGGCTGCGCTGGAATTTTCGTTTTTCCTCTCGATGCCAACGATGGCCATGGCCACGCTCTACACGCTTTATAAATCGCTCTCAGGAAAAGATGAAAATCCGATTGGTGTGGCTGAGATTACTCCGCATGAATGGGTTGTGCTGGCGATCGGATTTGTCGTGAGCTTCATCGTGGCCTATGGCGCGGTGGCTTGGTTTATCTCCTGGGTGCGGAAGCGCGGCTTCGCGCCTTTCGCCATTTACCGCATCATTCTTGGAACTCTGGTGCTGGCCTGGGCCGCGGGGATGATAGGGAGGTAGTGGTTTTGAGGCGTTCGACTCGGATGGTACTCTCCGCGAAATCGATAGCTTCCGAACTAGGCTTGGGGGTGGCGGCGTTGTAGGATTGCGCTATGCGAACTATTAAGGTCTGCGCGGCCTTTCTATTGTTGGTTGCATCGGCAAATGTTTTGGCTCAGAGCTTGCCGGACGCGGATCGGGTGTTGGCTAAGGCGGAGGCGCAGGCTGGCGAGCAGAACAAGACTGTTTTGCTGGTCTTCGGCGCATCGTGGTGCAAGTATTGCCATCTGTTTGAGAAGTTTCTGGCGGCTCCGGAGATCGAACCGATCCTCGCGAAACACTTTGTGATCACTCACCTCGGCGTATATGAAGAGTTGGGACGCCATCCTGATCTAAATCACCCGAAGAGCGACAAATTGGTGCGGCAGTTTGGAGATGCGGATGTCGGGGGACTACCTTTTATCGTGTTCCTCGATACGAAGGGACAGATGATCGTCAACTCGAACCGTCCGAGCGAAAAGAAGGCGGCAGGCGAGAACATTGGCTATCCGTCTGCACCGGAAGAGATCGACTGGTTTATGGTCATGATCAAGAAGGCGGCACCGACTCTGTCCGAGGCTGACGCTGGGATTGTTGAGCGATGGCTTCGTAAAGCATCGTCGTAAAGTCGGCTCAGGGCGCCGACTCCTAGCCTGTCCGCGCGCGTACCCAAGTCGCCACCCCTGAGCTTTTCACGTATTGTCCACTTCGCTGGATTCTTGTCATAATTATCAGGCTCTGGCCACGTCTCAGTTCCGCGTTTGGGCTTCGGCTCGCGCGTGGGCTGGCGCTGCCACATGACATTTCTCTCAAAGATATTTGCGCCTGGCAAGAACCGGCGGCTCAACGAGCTGGTCGGATTTCTGCTGGGCGTCTCCGCGCTCCTTCTTTTCCTTGCGCTGGCTTCTTACTCGCCGCTCGATCCCTCTCTCAACAGCGCTTCGATCCTGACCGGTTCGCATGCCGCGCGCAATTGGATCGGCATTCTGGGCGCTTATCTTTCTGATGTTGTTCTGCAGTTTTTCGGCATCGGTTCGTTTCTGCTGCCGGTTTTTCTCTTTGTCCTCGGGCTGAGGTGGTTCCGGTCGCGAACCGTGCAGGCTCCGATCGCCAAGACTCTGGGAGCAATCTGGCTGCTGATGTTTGTTCCCGCGCTGCTGGCTATTTTGCCGGGGCACTTGCGTTGGATGGGCGCAATTCCTATTGAAGGGCTCGCCGGGCGGATTCTTGGCGACATGCTGATTCATTACTTGAATGTTGCCGGGGCTTATATCGTCTGCACGACCGTTCTGGCGGTCGCGCTTTATTTGACTACGGCATTTTCGTTTTCAGCGATTCAGGTTTGGGCGCCCACGCGGTTTGCGTTCTTCATTGCTCTGCGCGAGCGGTGGAGAGACTGGCAGGAGGAACGCGAGCGGGCGCGCCAGCAGAAGGAACTGGAGAAGCGACGGGCGGAGAAGCCGGTCGTCACAGCGCAGCTTGTACCGGCTCGGGCGATGTCGCGAAATGAATCTCGGAGTGAGTCGGGTCGTGCTGAACAGGAACTTTCGCTGGTGCCGTCCGCTGGGGCAAAAAGCTCGGCTCGTACCGGAATTGAACGCATGGCGGAGGAGGACGACACGGCGTTTGCTCCAGCCGCGGAGGCAGCGTCATCCGCGCAGGCTTTGTCCCGAGACATCGGGTCTCGAGAGATTGCACCCGCCGCTCGGGCTTCCGAATCGGCTTCTGGCATTGAAGTCAGCGACCGCGCCGACAGTGAGCGCAAGCCGAAGACGACAATGCCGAAGATTGCCGGCAATTACAAACTGCCGCCTTCCAGTCTGCTCCATCGCGCCGACGAGCAGCAGGCGGTGCATGAAGACGAACTCAAGTTGCTGGCTCAGGTGTTGACCGACCGCTATGCGGAGTTCGACGTGCACGGGCAGGTCACGCAGATTAACCCGGGGCCCGTGGTCACGACCTTCGAATACAAGCCGGAGGCGGGCATCAAATACAGCCGCATCACGGGACTGACTGACGATCTTTGTCTCGCGCTGCGCGCGGAGAGCATTCTGGTTGAGCGCATGCCGGGAAAGAGCACGGTCGGAATTCAGGTGCCGAATCGCGATCGCGAAATCATCTGGTTGCGCGAGAACATCGAGTCGCAGGAGTTCATCGGGTCGAAGTCGAAGATGACTCTGGCGATGGGCAAGGACATCAACGGTCGCCTAGCCGTTGCGGATCTGGCGGGCATGCCACATCTGCTGATTGCCGGATCGACTGGCACAGGCAAGAGCGTCGCCATCAATGCCATGATTATGTCGATTTTGTATAAGTCGACGCCCGATCAGGTGCGGCTGGTGCTGGTCGATCCGAAGCGACTGGAACTCGGCAACTATGAAGGCGTGCCGCACCTTTATACACCGATCATCACCGAGCCCAAGCTGGCCGCGAATGCGCTGCGCAATGCGGTACGAGAAATGGAACGACGGCTGAAGCTGCTGGCCGCAAAAGGCGTGCGCAACATTGCCAGCTACAACGCCCTGTTTGACGATACGCCGAGCCTCTTTGCCAACGAGGGCGCAAATCCCGAAGACGGGCCGATCCCATACATCGTCATTATCATCGATGAACTTGCCGACCTGATGATGCTCGACGGGAACAACGTTGAAGAATCGATTACGCGTTTGGCGCAGATGGCACGCGCGGTCGGCATTCATCTAGTGTTGGCCACGCAGCGGCCGTCGGTCGATGTGATTACGGGGCTGATTAAGGCCAACTTCCCAGCCCGCATTTCCTTCCGCGTGGCGACCAAGGTAGACTCGCGCACGATCCTGGATGCGAACGGCGCGGAGTCGCTGCTGGGTCGAGGCGACATGCTTTACCTGCCATCGGGATCGGCGCGCGTGCATCGCTTGCATGCTCCGTATGTGACCGAGAAGGAAATTGCCGCGGTGGTCGAGTTCTGGAGGGCGCAAGGCCAGGCGCAGTATCAGGAACATTTCCTCGAGACTCCGCAGGAGGAACGCGAGTTGCGGATTGACGCGGCCACTGGTGAAGAGATTCCGGAAGATGCGAACGATCCGCTCTTCAATGACGCGGTGCGACTGGTGATTGAGTTCGGAAAAGCTTCGACGTCATTGCTCCAGCGGCGGTTGCGTATTGGCTATGGACGCGCGGCGCACCTGATCGATCTGATGGAACGGGACGGCATCGTGGGCGCTGCGGACGGGCCCAAGCCGCGGGAGGTACTGAAGAGACCCGACTGGATTTCCGAGATAGAGGAGTCGATGCGGTAACGGGGCCGATGTGTTGCTGGTGTGCTTTTGCACCTCCTCCTCGGCATGGTAGGACACCGAGATTTTCAGTTATAATCACCCCGTTTTTCATTCCCAGAACGGTTCTCGAAAGATGCCCCTCAGCCCGCCGCCCGGATGGAATGCACTCCAAGAAAGAGCCAAGAAAGTTAAGGATCCGCAGGAATTGGCGAACCTGATCGAAGAGATGAATCAGTTGTTGTCCGAATTTGAATTGACGGCCGGGGATGGCAATGGCCGACACCCACGCGGTCCGAACCAAGCCAGGAAAAAAGCAGTCAAAAAAAAGAGTTCATCTTAGGCTTGTCGTCGCTCCTGTCAGACGGGTGCGAGGATTCCAAATTGATCGGCACCCCGTCTTTTTACGAAAACCGGACAATCCAGCATTCTTGTCTTCGGGAGGTCGTCGTTGGGTTAAAAGGGTGCATGGACGTGCGCCGGCCTCGAGGGGAAGGCCAGCAGAAGGCACCCTATAAAGATCCCGAATTCGAGGCATCGAACGCTTCGCACTCTATCCGACATAAGCCATCGGGTCCAGGGACATGGGAGCGCTTGAGGCAGGCGGTAGTTCGTGCGTTTGAAACAGTCCTGCTCGAACCGCAATCAACAACGCAAAAAGAACAGTTGGCGCGCAAGATTCTCGATTACAGCCGTATGAATCGCAGGGTCTCCGAGCCCGCCATAATCGAACTTCCCGCGATGGCGGTTCGTTTTGGCGAACCCCGACGCAACGTTCGCCAGTCCCTGGAATTCCTGGAGAAACAAGGGAGTATCGAGAGAACGCAGTCCAAGGATCACTGGAAGTTGTCGAATCCGGGACACTTTGCCATTCGGGCTGCATATAATCCGCCACGCGCTTCCGCACCCTTTCCAAAGATGCCTGCCAATCCACCGCCCGGCTGGATGGAACTCCAGACGAGGGCACACAAGGCAAAAGACGCCCAGGAATTCAACGAAATCATCGACGAGATGAACCGGCTGCTTGCGGCCCAGGAGAAAGGGGCGGGCGAGGGACAGGATTCGAACGAACTCCCACCCGACAAAGCCCACAAAAAGGCTGCCTCCGACGGGCATCAGGAATAGCTGGGCGCGACTGGTCCATTGCAAAATCGAGCAGTTCGCATGAAATACCTTCAGGCGGTGGAATTTCCATATACTTCTCATTTACTGATCATTTGTACTGGGCAGCGAACCGCGACCAGTGAAGCGTGCGAGGGGCTGGAGCGGCTTTGCCTAAGCGTTGAGGTCTGACGGCGAAATGAAGTTTCATACGGAATACATTACGGTTCATACCAAAACGAAGCGTGCATACTTACGGATCACTCCGCAGGTGGAAGCGGCGCTTGAGAAATCCGGAATCAAGGACGGAATGATCCTGGTTTCAGCGATGCACATTACGGCAGGCGTTTACGTGAATGACGACGAAAGCGGCTTGATCGAAGACATCGACAAGTGGCTGGAGAAGTTGGCACCCTTCGACCGCGACTACCAGCATCATCAGACGGGCGAAGACAATGGCGACGCGCATTTGAAGTCTCTGCTCGTACACCACGAGGTGATCGTCCCGGTCACCAAGGGACGGCTGGACTTTGGAAGATGGCAACAGATTTTTTACGCCGAGTTCGATGGCCAGCGCGACAAGCGGATTCTTATTAAAGTCATGGGAGAATAGCTGGCTTACTTTCATGGTGATTCGCCAGTCCACGTCCCCACCGAATCGCTGGTCCGACTGAGCCCGTTTGGTTTATCCTCGTAGCTCGCGCAATTCAATAAGCGCGCGCCGCGACTGCCATGCGACTGAACCAGGACTCTGACGATATGACTGATGAACTTCAGGAATTGCACGAACACGCTGAACACGCCCGTGAGCATCCCGATCA
>JBAWBE010000340.1:0-3455 GCA_049589635.1 Terriglobales bacterium | reverse complement strand
CCTCAAGAGAACGAATAGAGCGGAAAAAAGTGGATGCCATCCGATCAGAATCCTCACCTTCTGGAATCCTCGAAAGAAACTCAGAAACAGTTACGTGCTCCGCGGGAGACAGTTCGCCGGGGTTCCTGCGGGAGTCTTCCCATGCGTCGCTTTTGCAGCTTTTGATTAGTGCTTTTCAGAAATTCGTCTCGATGAGATCGCTGCCATCGTCATCGGTGCACTCAGTCAGCGTGTTGCTGGCTGGCTATGGTACCAAGAACGTACGCCCACCCACTGTCGCTGTCAACGAATGCATTCCTTTAATGTGACGTCGGGCGCCGGACGGAGCATCAAGTCCTAACTCGCGGTGCAAACCGCCAGGTGCGGCGACCAATCTCCCGGTTCGCAATGGGAGTGTCCCTAACAAAAATGTGAGGTCGCTGAACCTAAGGGTTAGGTCGCAAGGCGGCCCATGCAGGCCGCAGCTACAGTTGTGAAACGCCATCCTCGCTATCTCGTTTCCGGTCAATGCATAGCAGGCTGGCGGTTCTCAGCCGGAATCATGCGCTGGCTTTGGCATGGCGCTTGCAATATTTGAGGGCACAGCGGTGACAAACAAGATCCGAAAGAAAGGAGCAATCCGATGAAGGTGAAGACGAACACACAAGCTGGGAATGCGATGTGGGGTACCTAATTTAAGAGCCCTCCCACCAAATACAGAACCTGGGCTAACCGCAGATATCTAGCAAATGAAAATCTCAAGAAAGGAGCAATCCGATGAAGGTTAAGACGAACACGCAAGCCGGCAACGCATTATGGGGCAGCTAATTCGAATGTTCCTCGAAGAGAAGCCAAGCGGAGTTAACCGACTGATCGAGCAGTGAAAATCTCAGCATAAGGAGCAATCCATTGAAGGTCAAGACAAACACGCAAGCTGGCAATGTACTGTGGGGCAGCTGATTTGAGCGCTTTCCCTGAGTGTTGAGAACTCTATATGACAAACTCTCTAATCGTAAAAGTGGGGATGCTCCAAAGGGTCGATGAATACTGGTTCTTCAACCGACCTTTTCGGAGCATCCATCCACTTGTTTCTAACAACTTCTCGCTAGAGTTCTTTGATTGCGACTTTGCAGTATCCATGCAACGCTGCAGGTAAAAAACTCTGAGAAACGGCCGCCCGAGATCCCCCGCTCTATGCACCGTATTCAAATTGAACGCCGGCTTTAACGTTGCTCTTCGCTTTCATTGCCGTCCTCCTTTCTGGGTAATCACAATTGTGTTCTTCAAACAGTCCGCTTCAGTCTCCCTCGGCGTCTAAACGAGTTACTTGCGGTGTCTGGCCTTCAGGTTCGTCTTGGTCTTCATGGCTGCTCTCCTCTCCTCGGATTCTTCAGAGGATTGATCTCTCAAGTGATTGCCATCTTGCTCCCGCTTCGGTGACAAGGCCATGGCGCCGGTCTGAAGCCACCTGAATTGACCTGAACAGGTCCTGATGTTGAGTTTCTCAACCCGCTCTTCCGTTCATCGCAAGCGAGGCGTAGCCGATGAAGCAGCGGTCGGTATGCTATGTACGAGTGAAGAATGTCGTAGTGGCGTCTGATTGTTTTGCGCGTCTTATGCAACGCACGGGGCGGGAGTGTTGATATTGGTGAATGTCATGCGGATCCCGTGCTTCGGACGGAGGATAACCATCGGGCGAGCTTCGATCGTTTGACCCGGCGCCAACTGAAAATCGTATTTTCTGAGCAGATCGCTCAAAATCATAAGGATCTGCAGCATCGCGTAATTTCCGCCGATACAGCCTCGCGGGCCTCCTCCAAAGGGAAGAAAGGTGAATGGTGTGCGCAGTTTCTCGTTTTCTTTGCTGAAACGCTCCGTATCGAAGTTTCCAGGATTCTGCCAGTAGCTCGGAGCATGGTGCGCACCGTACACATACACGATGACCGTCGATCCGCGCGGTATGGCGACGTCGCCTACCCGGTCGTCTGCGACAGCCATGCGGTCGACCATCCAAAATGGCGGGTAGAGGCGGAGCGCCTCCATAATGACCTGAGTCACAAATTCGAACCTGGGAACGTCGCCGTACGTCATGGGCGCGTCTCCGAGCACGGAATCAAACTCCCTCCGCACCCTGTCGAGACAATCCGGACGCGAGCTCAAGAGATAAAAAATCCACGATAGTGCATTCGACGATGTTTCATGTCCGGCAACCAGAAGTTGCATGCTCTCGCTCAGGATGAGCTCATCGCTCATGCCTTTGCCATCGCTGTAACGCGCATCCATCAAAGTCTGGAGCAGATCGTGGCCGGGCGGCTCATTGCGGCGCTTCCTTATGTATTCGAGCAGAACGCCATCGGCGCGGGTGCGCATGTCTTCGTGTCTGCGCAGTTCACCCGTGACGGCGAACCAGGGATTCAGATACGGCTGAAGCGTTTGCCGGACAATGAATTCCTGGACGGTGCAGATGGTATGGCTGACGAGATCGATGTCTTCATCCTTCAACCGGGCGCCAAATAACGATCGAGCGACCATCGCGAAGGTGATTTTCATCAGGTGGGGGTAAATATCCACGGGGCCGCGGCGGATCTGTGTGTCGAAATCGCGCAGCGAATCGGCAAGGGAGTCCTGCATGATTGAAGATAAAGCGTCGAGCTGCTTTCGATCGAAGCCCGTCTGGATGAGACGGCGCTGTGTGCGCCAGGCTTCTCCATGGGTCGTGAGCAGGCCTTTACCAAGAAAGTGCCCCATTCGCTTCACTTGAATTTCGGATTTTTGGTAGTTCTCCGCGTTGGTCTTCAACACGTGCTGAATGACGGCGGGATCGATGGTGACCATCGCCTCCTTGAGACCACCGATACGGATCCAGAACGTGTCGCCGAAGGTTTCGTTGTAGCTGGACAAAACCTGCACCGGATTGCGCGCCATAGCGCGAGAATCCGCAAAGCAGCGAAGCCGGGAGACAACCGGGATAGACACGGAGACAGGCACAGGCATGGTTGAGCTCATACCCAGCGGTTCTGGTACTGGCCTCGAACCGCGGGAGATTTCATGTTACTCGGAGGAAGTCCTAGCTGGCCCATAAGAAAAAATGACGGTCAAAATCAGTTTTCATTATCAGCCTTGAGTGCCCAGCTGCTTCAAAAGTATCAGATGATGTTGGATTGCCAGAGTCATGGTGGAGTGCTGCCTATAGGGCACTCCAAACTCTTTGGCAGTCTCCTTCACGATCCTTGTCAGTGGAGCATAGTGGGTGTGACACACATAAGGACACAGGTGGTGAACGACGTGATGATTGAGCCCGCCGGCGAGCCAACCAACAAGCGGGTTTTCCGTCGCATAATCGGCCGTTGTCGCGAAGATGTGATACACGCCGTTTTCAAACTCGCTACGATCTGAGGGAAAATAGGTGCTGTCGACGGTGTGCGTCGACTGGAATACAAGCGTTACGGCTAAACCCACGACCAAATGGACGAGGA
>JBAWBE010000339.1:0-4343 GCA_049589635.1 Terriglobales bacterium | reverse complement strand
TCCGCGCGGGATCACGATGTCATCATCGGGACCACAGATCGATGATGTCGCCTTCATGAAGAGCACGGGCTCGACGGGTACAGCCATTCCAGCTTCCTTGGCGTGATCCGAATAATTCAAACCAATACAGATGAACTTCCCTACCTTGCCCACGCAGGGCCCGATTCGAGGCTGCCCCTGAACCACGGGCAAGAGCGAGACATCGGTGTGCCGCACTTTCTCGATCGACTCGGGGAGCAGAAACTCACCAGCGAGGTCAGGAATAATTCTTGACAGATCGCAGATTTTTCCATCTGCGGTCAGGATAGCCGGTCTCTCTTGACCCGGCAAACCGTAGCGAAGCAATTTCATGTTTCACCAGGAAGTATGGTCTAGAGGCTAAAGCCGCCATCAATGATGTGGATTTGGCCGGTGGTGTAGCTGGATTCGTCAGATGCCAAATAAACAGCCAGCGCCGCAATTTCTTCAGGTGTGCCGATCCGCCCCATCGGCTGCCGGGCTACGAACTCGGATCGAACCTTCTCAACGTCTTTATTGCCTTGATTGCCTTGCACGGCAATCCGTTGCTCCAGGGAAGGTGACTGCACCGTCCCGGGACAGATCGCATTGCAACGAATGCCGCTGCGAATGAAGTCGGCGGCGATGGCTTTCGTCAGCCCAATCACCGCGGCTTTTGTGGTTGCGTAGACAAAACGGTTGGGCGCCGCTTTGATGCTGGACGCCGCCGAGGACATATTAATGATGTTCCCCTTCCCGACTTTCAGCATGCCCGGTAGAAATGCGCGGCAGGTGCGATACATGGACTTAACGTTGATATCGAATGACAAGTCCCAGTCTCTTTCCGAACAATCGAGGATGGTCCCGTGGTGAACATAGCCGGCGCAGTTAAAAAGGATATCGATCGCCCCGACTTCAGCGGCGCAATCTGCGACCTCTTGTGCCTTTAGTACGTCCAGCCGGCGAGTTCGAATGCCGGTCCGATCGTGGCTCAGGGCGGTAAGTAACTGTTCATTGATGTCGGTGGCCCATACCACCGCGCCCTCGTCCGCAAATGCGAGGGCGGTCGCCCGTCCGATGCCCTGTCCCGCCGCTGTGAGGAAGGCGATTTTTCCAGCGAGTCTTCCGCTCATTTTCCTTTTCCTGAACGATCCCTGAATTAATTACAGCAGACTCCTCGTTGAGCGATGTCCGCGCTTATGCTGGTGATTCGTGTCATTGCCTGTGGTAGGCTATTTGAGCCATCATCGCATGTCAACACTATTGTTAACATAAGACCGTGTTTACAAAGGAGTCAGAATGATCCGAATCGCAGTCATTGTCGTGCTCCTTGCCGTGGTGGTGCAGGCGCAAACCACTTTCGACCTGTCCACTGATTTCTCTCTTCGCGACAACCCCAACAAGGTTTGGCAACTCGGCTATTCCGCCACCCCCTCTCTCGCTCCTGATCAATTTCGACTCGACAAGTATAGTGATGCAGGCAGCCCGATTGGGTTCTGGCATCCAGATACCAGCAGCGGCCCGGGTCCGGGTTACTACCCCTACGTCGCTTATAACACCACGAAGCAGTCGCAAGCTTGGCCTTCACCCAACGGCTGGGTCGTCCGCGGCGGCGAGGTCGCCATGGAAGCGAGCAACAGCGGCCAATACAGCCTGGTTCGCTTCGTGGCGCCCATTGCTGGTACCTACAAAATTAGCGCTCAATTCGAAGGCGTCCATGTGTGGTCCACTACGGATGTGCATGTGCTGCACAACGGCACGTCCCTCTTTGATGCCGACATCGATGGCTACGGAGGAGACCCGGCGTTCCGCAAGATGCAGGGGGCGAGCCCTACGGCGGCGTATTCAGGTCAAGTCGAAATGAAAACGAACGACACCGTCACATTTGCTGTTGGCTACGGTAAGAACAAGACGAATTCCGGCGACACGACGGGTCTGTTTGCCCGAGTCATACTGCTCACAAAAACGGGCAGCAGCAAGTGATGGCGATCTCACATCAGGACTTGTTCATCCATGCAGTTTGACATCGAGGACTTTGGCGCCCTTCGCGACTATCTGACAACGCGTGGATGCGTTAAGTTGGGCGAGGCGGTCTCGTTCAAGAAGCTGCAAGGCGGAGTTTCGAACCGAACGGTTAAGGTAGCTTGGGCGGATGGCCGCGGGTGGGTTCTGAAGCAGGCGCTGGTGAAATTGCGCGTCAACATAGATTGGTTCAGCAGCCCTGAGAGAATCGGAGTGGAAGCGAAAGCGCTCCGCTGTCTTAATCGGTTAGCCCCTCCGGGGACGACTCCGGTTTTCATCTTCGAAGACATGCCGAATCATCTGATGGGGATGGAAGCAATCCCGGAAGAACACGAGAACTGGAAATCTGTCTTACTGTCTGGGCGGATCATTTCAGATCATTTTGAGCAATTCGGTTTGCTCCTCGGAGCAATTCACGGCCGATCATCGGAGTCCGGGCCGGAAGTTCGCAACGCATTCTCCGACACAACTTACTTCGAGAATCTTCGACTGGAGCCTTACTACCTCTACGCTGCCCAGAACATTGCTGAAGCCAACCTGTTTCTCACTACGCTGGCGCGCGAAACGCTGCAGCACAAAGACAGCCTGGTTCATGGCGATTTCAGCCCGAAGAACACGCTCATCTATAGGAAGAAATTAATCCTCCTCGACTACGAGGTTGTTCACTTCGGCGATCCCGCTTTTGACGTCGGCTTCGCTTTAACCCACTTTCTCAGTAAGGCGCATCACCTGCCGAGCGAACGCAACCGTCTGGCCAGTGCCGCAGAGTTGTTCTGGCAGGTGTATTGGGAAGGAATTCATCAGCTGAACTGGGCCAGGGATCTGGAGCCGCGGGCGGTACGGCATACACTCGGATGCTTGCTGGCAAGAGTAGCTGGAAAATCACCGCTGGAGTATCTGACGCCGTCGGAGATGGTTCGACAACGAGAGACGATACTGAGGCTTATTCAGAACCCGCCCACCAAGATTCCGGACTTGATCGATACGTTTATCTGCAAAATCGGAGCCTATGCCAAAAATTGAGCGACTCTTTGGCCGCGAAATCCTTGACAGCCGCGGCAGACCAACGGTTCTGGCAACCTGCGTCCTCGAAGGCGGAGTTAGCGCTTCCGCGTCCGTGCCCTCGGGGGCGTCCACCGGAACGGCTGAGGCTTTCGAACTGCGCGATGGCGATCCAAAACGATATCGCGGCTTAGGTTGCCGTCGCGCCGCAGCAAACATTGGCGGAGAGCTCAGCAGCACGCTGGCTGGCCGTTCATTCACGGACCAGGCTGAGCTCGACAGAACCATGATCGCCCTCGACGGAACGGCAACCAAGTCACGCATCGGCGCGAACGCAATTCTGGCTGTCTCCGTCGCCTTCGCGCGAGCATGTGCGCTGTCCCGTGGTGTTCCTCTCTACCAACATTTCGCAGACATGCGAGGTGCTCCTGCGAACACGCTGCCTCGCCTGACCATCAATCTTTTCAGTGGAGGCAAACACGCGGGGCAGCAGGTATCGGTACAGGATGTCCTGATCATTCCGATGTCCGCTCGAACCATCGATGAATCTCTGGTTGCGGCATTCGACGTTTATCAGGCAGCGGCGGACATTATTTTAAAGAAGTATGGGATGCGCCTTCTCACTGCGGACGAAGGTGGATTGGCTCCCCCCTGTAAGTCCGCTGAAGAAATGCTGGGCCTGGCGGTCGAAGCGATCGAGCTGGCGGGCCATACGCCCGGCAAGGATGTTTTTCTCGGGATCGACGTCGCCTCTACGCATTTCTGCCAAGATGGCAGGTACCAGCTCGATGGAGAATCGCTCGACAGTGCTGCAATGATCCAGACGATTGGGCGTTGGCTGGATCGCTATCCAATCTTGAGCGTAGAAGACGGGTTGGCGGAAGACGATTGGGAAAACTGGCCCAACCTCCGCCGCATGATCGCGGGACGAGCCCTTACTCTCGGAGACGACCTCTTATGTACAAATCCCAGCCGCATAGATCGTGCAATCAAAACGACTGCCTGCGATGCGCTGCTCCTGAAAGTCAATCAGATTGGAACGCTGACGGAAGCGCTCCAGGCCTACGAACAAGCGCGGACGGCGGGCTGGGCGGTTACGTTGAGCGTACGAAGCGGGGAAACCGAAGACAACTGGGCGGCGGATTTAGCGGTGGGATGGCGGGCGGATCAATTCAAGAACGGATCGATTCGGCAGTCGGAGCGCCTGGCAAAGTACAACCGGTTGCTCGAAATCGAAGAGACTACCCGCTGGCCGCTGACGCAGTGGCCGGGTCGCGACTGAAGTCCTTCACAAGCTCTCACGTTGCAAATGGAGGCAGCAT
>JBAWBE010000338.1:0-4080 GCA_049589635.1 Terriglobales bacterium | reverse complement strand
GGGTGGCACTACGCTTTTGGGTGGCGCAGCGGTTCACCGCTGCGATAACCGGTTTGTTTTGATTTGGGCTTCAGCCCCTGACGTACGACGGATGGCCCACACCATGAAACGCACGTACTTTCCCGGTATCACCGACATTATCGCCGTCAGGGATCCGGCAGAGATCCGGAAAATTTCAAACGATTCAAGGTTCGACCGGGACTTCATAAAACATGGTCCTGTTCGCAACGTGCAGCTTCTCCGGAAAATGCTCCGCATTTTTTCGCTCAACGGCAGACGATTCCCAACTTTGCTGCCGCGCACCGACCCCAGCCGCGCCGCCGCGCAAGACGAACTGTGGTCAAGACTAAACCTCAAGGCCGACGAGGTGAAACACGGCCCCCCTGAATTGGAGCCCCTGGCACGAATGGGTCAGAGGGATCGGAACCGCGGAGAAGCTCGATCTTCTTGTGCAGGAGAGCATAGGAAGATTGTTCGTGGAAACGTTCACGGCCACTCAGGAGAGTTTGGCAGCGGCCCATATGGTGCTTGAGGCTGCCAGCTCTTCCAATATCCTGAAAATGCTGGGGTGGTGCATCAGCGGCCGGCTGGAGCGGGCCAAAACGCTTCTTGCTTCCATGGTGAATGGCGATCTGTCCGGGGTTATCGCGACCATCGCAGCCCGCCAGCTCATTGGGGATGGCCTGCATAAAATGCGGCAACTTGCTGCCGACCCAGCCCTTCGATCTTCAATAACGACGGATGCTGCCGCGGACGAATGCCTCTTTTCACCACCCACCGTTGTACGACAGGCGAAAACCTCCGGCGAGGTCAGTGGTTGTCCCTTTAGAAAAGGTTCACTCTTCATCCTTGAGCTGGGAAGCGCGAGCCAAGGCACAGCCAATCGTGACCTCGTCTTCCTCAGTCAGAGTTGGAGCCGCTGTCCCGCCGAAAAATGGGTCCCCGCGCTATTGGAAGGCGTGTGGACGCGCTTGTTAGCCGGGTAGGCCGCATCAGCACGGAAACGATAACTGCTCCAGCACCATTGCTCGTGCGACTCCTCAGGTCCCCGCCGCGCCGGGTAGGACACCCGCCCATTATTCTCTATCATCTACAGGATGCCGGTTCCTAAACTCCTGATCCTCGCTGTCGTTTTCTTCCTCACCAGCATCGTCAGCGTGGTGACGGGAGCGACTTCCCTTATCACCGTTCCGGTGATGATTGCGCTTGGCGTTGAGCCACACATCGCCGTGGCAACGAACATGTTTGCGTTGATCTTCCTCAGCGCGGGCGGATTGACTCCATTCTGGAAGAGCGGAGGAGCGTTGCGCCGTGAATTGCCGCTGATGACGATCCTGACGATTGCAGGCTCGGTGATAGGCGCGTTGCTGCTCCTGAAAGCGCCCATGCGTTGGCTGCAATTGATGATTGCCGTCGCAATGATTGCTGTTGCGGTATTCGCCCTTGCGAAGCGAGACATAGGTACGACGAGGGACACGTCTCCCGCCTCGCCCAAGCAAGCGATTCTCGGATATGTACTCACGCTGGCGTTGGCTGTTTACGGCGGGTTCTTCAGTGGCGGATATGTCACGATGCTGACCGCGGTATTCGCCATGTTCTTTCACATGACCTTCGTGGAGTCCATAGCTGCGACGAAGCTGATGAACCTGTTCTCATCGATTGTGGCAGTGTCCGTATTCGCCTGGCGCGGAATCGTGGATTGGCGTCTCGGTCTAATCCTCGGCGTTGCGATGTTCCTCGGTGGATTGTTAGGCGGGATGATTGCTCTCAAGATGAACGCAGTTTGGTTGCGCCGTATCTTCCTCATTGCCGTGCTGGCATTAGCAGCCAGAATGCTTTATGCGGCCCTCACGGCGTAACAACCTCCAGGCTGTCGCCCGTCCGGTGTTCGTTGATTTGGAATCGCAGGAAGTCGTGAATTGCAGCCACGGCAACCGGATTTTCCGATTTGATCCGAACCCGACCGCCTGTTCGCATCTCCTCATACGTGTAGTGAACGTCAGACGTCATCAACTTCATCGTCGTCACACCGGGCGGAATGCCGTCATGGACGAACATCGGCGTTGAGAAATCGCCATTCCCGAACATCATCGCGATATGCGAAAGGTGAGAACGAATCGCGGTCGTGTCCGCCTTGTCGCCGGAATCATTCGCCGTAACCTCAATCGCCCCGCCGTCTACCGCCATTCGAAAATGATGCGTCGTCTTGTCATGCGGGAAGCCCATAGCATGGTCGCCATGGCTTTCTACGACTGCCTGATGCGACTGAGCAGCATGTTGCGCGTGCATGGGGCAGTTCTTCATGTCATCTTGCTTTGTATCCTGTCCGAAAACAGGCAGCGCGGCTATTAACAATGAAAGTACGAAACGACTCATGAGCGCGATCTCCTTTTCAGCTTGTTTGATCTTTTCGTTGGTGTATCCACGAGCGAATGCAGTAGCATCGCTTTGCTGCCGGGCGGAGTGTGTTTGAGTTTCTTCCTCCATTCCTGAACGAGCTTCCGCATGTAGGCCTGGGTTTGTTGGAGCTGCTCTATCTGCCGATCTAATGAGCGGAGTTTCTCTTCTGCCAGATTGAGTACGCGATGACAGGGGGCGCCGCCGTCGTCGCGGATGCGAAGAATCTCGGACAGTTCGGGCAGCGAGAAACCTAATTGGAGGGCGCGCCGCGCGAGCTGAACACGCTCAACCGCGGTTCGAGGGAACATCCGATAACCGCCCGTCGTCCGCTGTGACGTAGCCAAAATGCCGAGCTTCTCGTAGTGACGGAGCGTATCGGCGCTGACACCCGTCAGGCGGGCCAGCTCCCCCGAGCGCAACGTATCGCTACTCACAGCATCAGTATCAACCCTTGAATCGGTTCCAGAGTCAAGCTCTTTCCCCTCTGGTCGATGTCCGACCCAAGCCCGCTTTTGGCTTGTGTGGGCAATCCCCTATATCCTTTTCATCACATCCCCACCGTGTCCACCATCACTGACTCCATCTCGGCGTCATGCAACCATCGACAGGAATCGCGGCAGCGAAGCGTGTGGCCCGCCTCCAGAGGAAAGGGCAAGAACTTCTCCGACAACCGGCGAAGCCGCTCCTTGAAAAATTCAGCGACAGAACTGGGCAGATCGGCCGTAACTCCTTATTCTGGAATATTTTACGTGTAAGCACTTTAGAATGAATATTTTAACCTAAAAACATAGGGGGGAGGGGTACCCATTTTCGCGAAATTGGCCGAATGAAGACCTCCTAACCCTCGCGTTTTCAGATCATTGCCTCAAACCTAACCCGTAGCCGCGCCGGCTTCCCGCACGCGACTGGATTACAATTCCCGCATGCCGCCGAAGCCTCCTGGGAAACAACCGCCGCTCGTTTCGCTCGCCCGCTATTCCGAGATCGGCTTCATCATTCCTTCGGCGGTGCTGCTCGGATTTTTTCTCGGCAAACTGCTCGACTACTGGCTGCACACCAAGTGGCTCTATCTCGTAGGACTGCTCTTTGGCGCAGTAGTCGGATTCTGGCAAGTAATCCGCATGGCACTGGGAGCTTTTAGCAAGGACTCGGACTCGTCGCCGCCACAATGATTGACTATCAGTGATTAGCCTTCAACGACTGGCCATAAATGACTGATCATCCTACTGGCGACGTTCCCGACGGCGAGTTTTCTCATCGCGAACTTTCTTCCGCCGACCCTTCTTCAGACGATCCGTCTTCAGCCGGTCTGTCTTCACACGAACTTCCCCTTGCCGACCTGTCCCTTCAGGCCTTCAACGAGCGCGCTCTGGGACGCATGTTTCGCACCATGCTGATTGTGGGCGCAGTGCTCGTCGCGCCAGCTTTCTGGAAATACAAAGCCGCAGGCGCAATCGGATTCGCGGCGGGAGCGGCGGTTTCCTGCATCAACTTTCGCGCGCTCCAGCGTAGCGTGGAAGCGCTCGCCGAGCGCATCGTCAACCAGCAGAGCCCCGAAAAAGGCGGAAGCATCGTGTTCCGCTTCCTGGTTCGCTATGCGTTGGTCGGAGCCGCCGCCTATGCTATATTCAACAGTTCCGCCTTGGCCTTCCATGGATTCCTGTGGGGTTTGTGCCTACC
>JBAWBE010000337.1:0-2332 GCA_049589635.1 Terriglobales bacterium | reverse complement strand
CCTCCATACCAATCGAATGTCCGACCCGGCTGTTGAGATACTGCGCGTATCCCGCGGCCTGGAGCACATCGCGGGCAGCTTTGTCGACCTCCCATCCACAAAGCGTTTCTCCAGCTGCGATCGAAGTGCGAACCTTATCGATGCCCGCATCTCGCGAGCGCCTGACAAGTTCGAAGATCTGCGCTATACGATCGGGGACCGAGTCTCCCACGAATCCTGTCCAACTGATGTCGTAGTAAACGGCTCCAAGCGTGTTCGACTTGCCCCACACATCCAGCAGCACGAAATCACCGACTTGAATGGCGCCAGAATGATCCGATGTGGGTACGTAATGGGGATTGCCGCTGTTCTGATTTACCGCGACGATCGGCGGCCCGTCTGCGACGAGACCGTCACGCCGGAACGCCTCCACCAGCCATTGCTGGACCTCGAACTCGCTCGTGCCGCCGTTTCGCGCACGCAGGCCAATCTCCCTTAAGGCTGCGGCCATGATGGCATCAATCGAGTCACGCGCGGTGAAGTGGGAGTGTATTTGGTCCTCCGTCCATGTGGCTTCGAATTTCGCCACCAGATTGGCGGAGCTGACGATGTTCTTGCCTAGGCTGCGGATGAGATCCACGGTTCCCGCGTCCACGATCGATACCGTGAAAATCATGTTATCTGGCGAGAACTGCATGGCAACATCGCGCACTTCGGAAAGAATGGCACGCAGGTTATCCACCAGTTCCTCCCTGGCGGCGTAAAGGCGTTTGTCGCCCGGAAGCGAGTCGAGGTGAAAAGGCTCGATTTGATGCAGCAACTTGAGTGGTTCGCCGTGCGCGGGAATTAGGTAGAACCAGCGTCGGGAAGCCATTAAGGATTCCGGCAAGCCCAGGATCCGATAGGCGATCGGGTCGCGGTGATGATGATCGTAAAAGAGCCACGCATCAATAGAGAGGTCGCGAAGCGCTGCCTGAATATCCTCGATCTTAGCCATAGGTTCTCATTTGGCGGCGCGAGCGCTCCAGAGCAGCACGACCAGAATCGCAAGTCGTTTCAGTTGGTATCGCGGTTCGCGCACCGCTTGACGATTGGATATTATATCCATAATATAGATTTGCTGAGATGGAGAAACTTACAGGCCGATCGTTGATAGGTTTTCAGGATGGCACCGTAGACGATCTGCCCTTCTACGCCACAAATCCAGCCATCGGAGCTCGTCTCCAGCCAAGTTTTTTCCCGGCAACGCCGGAAGAAACGGATCTTGCTGCGCGCTTGGCCCACGACGCCTTCGCACTTTACAGTCGCACTTCGGGAGAAAAGAAGGCTGTCTTCCTGCGCATGGTCGCCGACAAGATCGAGTCGGGCGCGACCGAGATAGTCGAGCGGGCTGGGCTCGAAACAGCGCTGCCTCAGGCGCGACTACAGGGAGAAACTGTACGCACTTGCAACCAATTGCGGCTGTTCGCAACGATGGTCCAAGAGGGTTCGTGGGTCGGCGCGAGAATAGACCTTGCCGATCCCGAACGTAAACCGTTCCCCAAGCCAGACCTGCGTTCTATGTTGAGGCCGCTCGGACCTGTTGTTGTTTTCGGAGCAAGCAACTTTCCTTTGGCCTTTTCGGTTGCCGGGGGAGACACAGCGTCGGCACTGGCGGCGGGAAATCCCGTAATCGTCAAAGCGCACGCAGCTCACCCGGGAACGAGCGAACTGGTCGGGCGCGCGGTTCGTGAGAGCGTTCGCGAGTGCGGTCTGCCGGAAGGCGTCTTCTCTATGCTCTTTTGCTCGGGCACCCGCGTCGGTGCCGCGCTTGTTAAGCATCCGATGGTAAAAGCTGGAGGATTCACCGGCTCGCGATCAGCCGGGAGGACGCTAATGGATATTGCCGCCGCCCGCTCTCAGCCTATTCCGTTTTATGCCGAGATGAGCAGTACCAATCCTGTGTTTATTCTTCCAGGCGCGTTGCGAGAGCGACCCGACAAGATAGCGACCGGGCTTTATGCTTCCTTCACAATGGGAGCGGGACAATTCTGCACAAAACCGGGAATGGTTTTCTTAGCAGGCGGAGTCGATGGAACCTCATTTAGAAATAAGCTGCGGGAACTGGTTCAGACCTCGGCCGAGTTTAAGCTCTTGACTGCAAACATTCATTCCTCCTACCACTCGGCAGTTGCAGGACGAATCTCCGACGGCACGACGACGGTTGCAGCACAAACTACTGATCCGTATCTTGGCGAAGGCTTTGCCGCAGGTCCAATCGTATTCGAGACTGATTCCGAATCATATCTGAAGAACCCGGGCCTCGAGGCAGAAGTTTTTGGACCGAGTACGCTACTTGTACAGAACGTTGATC
>JBAWBE010000336.1:0-8761 GCA_049589635.1 Terriglobales bacterium | reverse complement strand
ACCCAACACACCATCCCAATAACGATTGACCAGGGGCGCTCAAACCCCCATGCGGAGAATGTTCCGCAGCCCGGTTCGGTGACGCAAATTTCATTTTTGCGATTGCGCGAGATTTTCGGAGGAAGCTTTTTCGGCCAGGGTAGATTCTTCTTTCTTTAGCATTTCGACTGCCTGTTCAAAGGTCAGGTCTTTGGGTATCCGCCTGAAGTCGCTGTAGACCTCGGTGGACTCTATATTGAGGCTCTTGAAGAACAGGATT
The DNA here is from genome assembly GCA_049589635.1 of Terriglobales bacterium. Classification (GTDB taxonomy): domain Bacteria; phylum Acidobacteriota; class Terriglobia; order Terriglobales; family Acidobacteriaceae; genus Acidiflorens. The sequence continues at coordinate 8,502 of JBAWBE010000336.1, read as the reverse complement.
TTTCCGGTGAAATTCACCGTCATGCTTGAAATTTCCCAGACATTGTCGACGTCCTGCTGATGAACGATGAAATGTCCGCCGGTGTTGAGGTGCCCCAGGATTCCCCAGCCGAAGCCTACGGACTTGAAAAGCGTGCCGTCGATGCTGGCGATGCGATAGTGCGCCGCGTCCACCAAAATGTGTCCCTGCATTCCGGTGAGGACTTCTTCGACGCGCGAGGGAGGCTGGTAACTGGGATTCGGGCGAAACTTCAGCTTGACCAGAGGATCGCCAATTCGCCCAATGCCCGCCGACCCGGTTTCCTCGCCGGCGTACTCGAAGATGAACGCGTCGGGCAGGGCGCGCATAATGCGCTCGGTACGCTCGGCCTCTTCGCGTTCCTGCGCACGTTTCTTGCGCAACTCTTCGGGGTTATGGAGCAAATGGTCCAAACGCGCTTGTTCTGCCTGCTGCTGGTCTGCTGTCAGCGGTTTGCCATCATAAGCAATGGTCAGACCGGCCGTCCCGTCCTTGGTCTCCGCGTAAAGCTTGGTCGCGGACCCTTTGGAAAGGGTCTTGACGCCCCGAAACATGAAGTGCTCAGCTACGCCCTGATCAGCTTTGAGTTCGTTCCGCACGGCCTGACGAACGAGGTCTTCCGGGGGGCTGTTTTTTGGCGAGGGGGTTTGCGATGGCGGTGTCGAGGACTGCGCGAAGCTCAACGCGGCGACCAGCAAAATCCACGCGGCCGCGCTTCTGATAGCACGCGCGCTACGCGGGAGGTGAACGAGCCAATCCATTGTGTTTAGACGATCGTAGCAAGTGAGGCGTTGCTTTTCGAGTCCTCCTTGGTGGGCTGTATTACGATGGTCAACGTTCGCCGCTGTCCATTTTCCGCAGGGCCGTAGTCCAGCACGTCCCGTGGTGCGGCACGGCAAGTCGTCCACCATACCTCGGACGACAACATGATTTACAATCGAGATTCGCGACTCGTGGCGGGTGTTGAATCTATTCGCGGCAACGCGAGGAAATGGAGTTCATCAATGGATGCTCCGCAAAGCGGTGAACTTGCCAGAGTCGGCAAGTCGGTTGTGATCAAGGGAGAGATTTCGGGCTCGGAGGATTTGTACGTCGATGGAGCTATCGAAGGCAGCATCGACTTGCGGAGCCACAGCGTAACGATCGGCCCTAACGGCAAAGTCAAGGCCAGTGTGAGCGCGAAATCGATCGTCGTCCAGGGCAAAGTGGATGGCAGCCTGACGGCGTCGGATCGTCTCGATCTGCGAAAGACCGCGGTGGTGACGGGCGACGTAACGACGCAGCGAATCGCGATTGAAGAAGGCGCTTTCCTGAAGGGAAAAGTCGATATTCAGAAAGAAGCAGGGAAGGGAACGGCGACCTCGTAGCGATTACGCGAGCCATTCGCCGAGATCCATCTTCCGTTGATTCATGGCATCGGTCTCAAACCTGATGAAATTTTTCCGAAGCTCCTCGAATCAGGATGCAGCGTCGGCAACTCCGCAGAAACTGAGCCGCCGTTCGAGCGGCGTCGGGGAAATTTCGCGCGTGCTGAATTCGCAAGAGGGACTGTGCGTGCTCGACATCGGCGCGACCTCTGCGAATAACATCCGCTATTTTACTGACCACGGCCACAAGAGTTACAGCGATGATCTGCTGCGGGCGTCGCTCGAACCCGGGTTGCGGGTTCAGGATGAAGCAGGCGCGTCCGTCGACAGCAAAAAATTCCTCGACGAAAATCTCGTCTACCCGAACGGTCAGTTTGACATTGTGCTGCTCTGGAATCTGCCCGATTACATGGAAGAGAGCCTGGTCAAGCCGACCATCGACCGTCTGTGGTCTCAACTGAAGCCGGGAGGCTTGCTGCTCGCCTTTTTTCACACACGCGACGCCGGTCCGGATTCAACCTGCTATCGCTATCACGTCACGGGCACCGATATGCTGGAGATGCAGCAGGTCAAGTTCGCGCTTCCGGGACAATCTGAAAAACGCTCGCCGCGGCTACAACGCGTATTTAACAACCGGCATATCGAAAATCTCTTCCATGACTTTGCCTCGATCAAGTTTTTCCTCGCCCGCGATAACATTCGCGAAGTGCTGGTCGTGCGCTGACGCCGAGCTATCCAAAAACTCCAATGAACAAGACGTTCCGTTCGTTGACTTGCCCATTTCGCGCGCCTAACATTGCGCACGGGCATACTCGCGTAATCATCATCGCGTAAACGAGCTCGCATGCACATGATCCGCCAAGCATGATCGGTCAAACCATCTCGCATTACCGGATCATTGAAAAGCTGGGAGGCGGTGGGATGGGTGTGGTTTATCGGGCGGAAGATACACGCCTGCTCCGGTCGGTTGCGCTTAAATTTCTGCCCGATGCGGTGGCGCGCGATGCCCAGGCCCTGAGCCGGTTTCAGCGGGAGGCGCAGGCCGCGTCCGCGCTGAACCATCCAAATATCTGCACAATTTACGACATTGGAAACGGGGATGGGCAGGCGTTCATCGCCATGGAGTTTCTGGAAGGCGTAACGCTGAAGCACAAGATTGCCGGGCATCCAATGGAGAGCGAGGAACTTCTGTCGCTGGCAGCGGAAATCGCGGACGCGTTGGATGCTGCGCACGCGGCGGGCATCGTTCACCGCGACATTAAGCCGGCAAACATTTTTGTCACCAAGCGCGGACACGCGAAGATTCTGGATTTCGGATTGGCGAAGGTCACAGCCCGCAAGACCGATGCCGATGCGCTCGCCGCGACGGTTACCGGGGTGAGCGACGAACATTTGACGAGCCCGGGAGCGGCACTGGGGACGGTCGCGTATATGTCGCCGGAGCAAGTGCTCGGAAAGGAAGTGGACGCGCGGAGTGATCTGTTTTCGTTTGGCGTGGTGCTGTACGAGATGGCGACCGGGGCCTTGCCGTTTCGGGGAGACAGTTCAGGAGCAATCTTCGATTCGATTCTGCACAAAATGCAGGCCGACCCACTCCGATTGAATTCCGATATTCCGGCGAAACTCGACGATGTGATCGGCAAGGCGCTTGAGAAGGATCGGGAGGTGCGGTACCAGTCAGCGGCGGAGTTGCGGGCCGATCTGAAGCGGGTGAGGAGAGATACGGAATCCCAGTCCGCAATCGCAAGAACCGAACCTGCGCCGGGCAGGGTGGGCCGCGGTCGAAGGCTGGAAATGGCGATTGCGGGCGCTGTACTGTTTGTGGTGGCGCTGGCTGGGATTGGCTATCGGGCATACGAGTTGAACAGGAAATCGGAGACGCAGGCGCAGTCAGCCGCCGGCCGGACTTCGCCAGGTCAGTTGTCTTCTTCGGGACAGGGGCAGGCGCAATCTCCATCAGGGGTTCCCGCGAAGCCTGTCGTCCAGACCATAGCGGTTCTGCCATTTCACGACCTTTCGGCGGCCACCAGCGACAGTTGGGCGATCGGAATGACGGACGCCATCATTAGCCGGTTGACGTCATTGCAGAACCTGGCAGTAAGGCCGACAACCTCGGTATTGAAATATGCGAAGGAGTCGCCCGAGGCGGTCGAAGCAGCGAAGGCGCTGGGAGTCGAAAGCATACTGGAGGGAACGTATCAGCGCTCGGCGGGCGTGATTCGCGTTACGGTGCAGTTGATCGACGGGCAGACCGGAACGACGAAGTGGTCGCAGCGCTACGATCTGCACAGCGGTAACATACTCACTTTTGAAGACGAAGTGGCCACGAAGGTGGTCGAAGGCCTGAAGGTTGAGGTAACCGCATCGGAGCAGAAGGCGATCGGGCAAATGCCGACAACGAACGTCGACGCATACAACGACTATCTGCAGTCGCGATTCTTTTTCAACGAATATCTCGTGTATTCGCGGCTGGAAAGTTTGAAGAAGGCGCGAGAATTCGCCGTGCGCGCGACGGCGCTGGACCCAAATTTTGCCGATGCCTATGCCGTGCAGGCGCAGCTGGATGGATTTGAAGCGGCCAATTTCATGGAGGGCGCCACGGAAAATCTGAAGCAGGGAGAGAAAGCGGCGCTGAATGCTTTGAAAATCAATCCCCAGTCGGCGGAAGGGCTGATTGCTCTCGGGGCGATTTACAGCGAGTCGGGACGCGAGGGAGACGCACTCCGTTCCTTGCGTAAGGGGTTGTTGATGGCGCCGAACCAGGAGACTGCCTGGCAAATGTATGCCTATGCCAGCTACTACGCCGGCCTGAATGAGCAAGCGGAGAAAGCCATGGCGCGGGCGATAGAACTGAATCCGAATCTTCCGCAGCAACACTGGATGCATGCTCGCATGCTGCTGTACGAGGGCAGAACCGGGGAAGCGGAACAGGAGATGCGGAAATTGCTGGAGACGAATCCCGATCAGTACAAGGCGCTGGCGCAGCTCGGCGAATTCCTTTACTACGAGGGAAAGCTCGACGAAGCGGAACAGGTGCTGGCCCGGGCGATGCAACTGGGCGGGTCCAGCCCCGACGACGGTCCGCGTCTGCTGGCAGCGATTGTTTATGCGGCGCGGAACGAGCCGCAGAAAATGGATCCGAAGGTGTTCCGGTACAGTCCAGAGCACGTGACGGATGCCGATTACGCTTATTATCTGGCTGGAATCTACGCGCTGCTGGGGAAGCGCGAAGAATCGATGGTCTGGCTAAAGAGAACGGTGACGCTCGGAGATGTGAACTATCCGTGGTTCCAGCGCGACAAGAACTTTGACGGTCTGCGAAAAGATCCTGAGTATCAGGCGATCATGGCAGGTGTGAAGCAACACTGGGAAGAATACAAACGTGAGTTTGATACGCAGTAACGCGGCGCCGTCGGCGGTTAAACTGCCTTCGCGTTCCCGCAAATTGGACAGGTCTTCTCGTGAGCTACGCGGGCTTTGTGAGCTCGTTCGTATGCTTCCATTTCTTCTTTCTGATGTTTCCGTTTGGCCTTGTCAGAGAGCCTCGGCTTAACTTCATTGCGGAATAAGAAAGAAGTCCAAATGGTGTGAGCGCGGGTTTCGCGGTTTTTCAGTTCCTTATAGGTGAGACATTCCGGCTCAGACATAACGTGATTTGCGAATTTGTGTTCGGCGATCTCTCGATACTGTTTCTCTTGATACTATAGATGGTCAGGCATCGGTTCCGCGCGACGTTTTCCCGCCAACCCCGCCAGGTCCGGAAGGAAGCAACGGTAACGGGCTCTTTCGTGTGCAGTGGTCGCCGGTGCCTGGCTTTTTTCATCTGCCTTGTGTAGCGCGGACACTCTTGTCCGCGTGTTGGCAGCAGATGAGGAGCTGGCGCGGATATCGCCGTTCGGGCGCCCGTGAACTCACTAGTCTCTCGCATATGACCAAGCGCCTTTACTACAACCAGCCTGATTTGCTTGAATTCGACTCTGTTGTCGACGAGATTTCTTCCCCACCAGGTGGCTCTGCCCCGGAGTCGCGTCCAGCCCTGATTCTTCGCGAGAGCGCTTTCTATCCGACGAGTGGCGGGCAGGTGCACGATATGGGCTGGGTCACGATTGGCGGCGAACGGCTGCGCGTGGCCGAGGTCGTCGACGCGGAGGATGGACGCGTTGTGCACTACCTAGAGGGCCCCACGAAGTCCCCAATTGCGGCTGGAACCTCCGTCCACGGAGACATCGATGCCGAACGACGTCGCGATCATATGCAGCAGCATACCGGGCAGCACGTGCTCTCGGCGGCGTTCATCGAGCTCTATCAGTTTCCGACGGTTTCGTTTCACATGGGCGACGACTATTGTTCGATTGACCTCTCAACGCCCGTGCTTACGGCCGCGCAGGTTCTGGGTGCGGAGAAGCGCGCCAATGAAATTGTGTTTGAGAATCGCCCGGTGACAATTCGCTACGTGCACCGCGATGAAGCGGAGAAGCTTGGTTTGCGCAAGCTGCCTCCGGCGGAGCGAGATGAGTTGCGTCTGATAGAAGTCGCCGATTTCGATTTGTCGGCGTGCGGTGGAACGCATGTGAATGCGACTGGGCAGATAGGCTCGATTCTGTTGCGTAAAAGCGAGAAGACGCGCCAAGGAATGCGGGTTGAGTTTGTGTGCGGCGGGCGCGCCGTGGCAGCGGCGCGGCGAGATTACTCAACGCTGACTGAGGCAGCAAGCCTGTTTTCCGCGAAGCCCGCCGACGTGCCGGAGATGATTCGGAAGACGTTCGAGGAGTCAAAGGAGCTGCGCCGCGCTAAAGAGGATGCGTCGGAGCAGTTGGCTGGAGCCTTGGCTGATGCTGAACTTGCTGGGTTAGCGGGTGAACGAAAAATTATTGTCCGCGTTTTTTCTGATCGCGACGCGACCTTTGCGAAACTCTTTGCGCAAAAAGCCACTCGCGCCGCTGCCGGAGTCGTTGCGCTGGTGGCGAGTAACATGAATCTGCCGGGGAATCCGCCGGGCGTTGTATTTGCGCAAACTCCGGGCGGAACAGCCGATATGGGCGCGCTGCTGAAACAGGCGCTGGCCGCAGTCGGCGGACGCGGCGGAGGCAGCCGCGATTTCGCGCAGGGAGGCTTGCCCGCAGGCTGCGACGTAGAAAAGCTTTTGCGCGAGGCGGCGCTGAAACTTGGGGGTTGAGAGCTAGAATTTGTTCACGGTTCAAAGGCCATCCCTCAGCGGCTAAAGCCTAGTTCAAATGGGATGATGATCGCAACGCTGAAGCGTTGCGCCACCCAAAAGCCAACGCCACCCCAAAGCCAACGCCACCCCAAAGCCAACGCTACTAAAACCAGCTTCGAGTACGATAGCTTCATGCTGGAACCGCGACTGATCCTCATCCACCTGCTGATCAAGCTTGGCGTCGCGGCCACGGTGTCCACGGTGCTCGGGCGGTCGAAGGAATTCAGGAAATTACTCTTTCGCGAAAACCGCTCGACTCAACAGAAAATTTATCTTGCGCTCTGGATGGGACTGCCCATCGCGCTCGGCGTGTGGATCCGTTTTAACGTCACCAGCTTCATCTCCGGCGACCTCTCGCTCGAAACGGCGCTGCTGCTGGGCGTAATTGGCGGCCGGTTGTCAGGCGGAGTTGGTGGCGCTCTCATTGCTCTTCCGGCGGCGTTTCATCACGAATGGGCCAGCATGCCGCTCTATGTACTCGCCGGCATCGTTGCCGGGCAGTTGCGACGATTCGCTCCCGAGCAGGAAGATATCTGGTCGTTCTCGCCGTTTGTGGATCTCACGATCTTCCGGTGGATTCGCCGCAATCTTCCGCGCCCGCGAGTGTTTGACTGGCAGGTTACTTTTTTTCTGACGATCGTGGGCATGCGCTTTCTACAGACCGAAATCTGGCGATTCTTTCCGGCATCGATCTTCAGCCTGGAGAGCACTAACCTGTGGGTGGAAGCGGCGATCTACATGACCGTGGCCACAGTCGTGGGCACCGAACTCAAGATCTTCAACAATGTGCGCATCGAGCTGAAACTCGAAGAGCAGGAGCGTCTACTGCTGCATGCCCGCATGGCAGCGTTGCAAAATCAGATCAACCCGCATTTCCTGTTCAACACGTTGAATTCAATCTCGTCTTTGGTACGCTTCGATCCTGATACAGCGCGCGAGATGATTCTGAAGCTCGCAACAATTCTCCGGCGCCTGACGAACAGCACGGACTCGTTCGTCTCGCTGAGGGAAGAAGTGGAGTTCATCGACAACTATCTCGACATCGAGGTCGTGCGCTTCGGGCGGGACAAGCTGAAAGTGATTAAAGATCTCGATCCGGGCTCGCTCGAAACGATGGTGCCGAGCATGATCCTCCAGCCGCTGGTGGAAAATTCGATCAAGCACGGCCTCGCGCCGAAGGTGGAGGGCGGCAGCATCACGCTGCGCAGCCGGATGATCAAGTCGCGGCTGGTGATTGAAGTCGAAGACGATGGTGTCGGAATGTCGTCGGCATTGCATCCTCCGGGAAATGCAAACGCGAGTGCAGGGCTTTCATCGGGAGCCACGTCTGGTTTTCCGCACGACACCCCGCATGACGGCACAGGAATTGGAATGGCGAATGTCGGCGAGCGCCTGAAAGTTCTTTATGGTGACGCGGCCAAGATGATCATTCACCCGCGCGAGGGCGGGGGAACACTGATCCGTTTGCGGCTGCCTATCTTAGCGCATCCTGAAGAGCTGATGGCGGCTGCGGCTCTTGCGCCAGCACCTTCCGGTAAAAGTCTTCGTAAAGCGGAATAATTCTGCTGGTGCAGAATCTCGCCTGGCAAGTGGCGCGGGCGCGCTTGCCCATCGCCCGCAGCGCGGACTCGTCGGAGAGCAATTCGATCGCGTAACGTGACATCGTTTCTACATCGCCCACGTCCGCGAGGTAGCCGGTCACGCCGTGATCGATCACTTCCGGAACACCACCCGAACGCGTTGCGATTGGAACCACCTCACACGCCATTCCTTCCAGAGCCGCCAGCCCGAACGATTCCAGTTCGCTCGGCATCAACAAAATGTCGCAGAGCGCAAGCTTCTCCCGAATGCGGTCCTGTTTGCCGAGAAAATGAACCTGCTCGTGAATACCTTTTTGCA
>JBAWBE010000335.1:0-5022 GCA_049589635.1 Terriglobales bacterium | reverse complement strand
GGCGCCCTGCCAGCAACTCAGTGTGCGGTCGCGCCGTTAAATTGATTACGACCGGCGCAGGCTGCGGCGCTTCAGGAAGTAGTCGATCAGTTCGCTTGAAGAGTTATCCATCTCCACGTCGAACGCTTCCACGCGGCCAGTCAAATAGTTGTACATCATGACCGCCGGAATCGCCACGAACAGGCCAACTGCGGTGGTCACGAGCGCTTCTGAAATACCGCCTGCGACGGCCGCCAGACCGGTGGCCTTTTCCTTGGCGATGCCGTTGAAGGCGTTCAGAATGCCGACGACCGTCCCGAACAGTCCCACGAAGGGAGCGGTCGATCCGATTGTCGCCAGGCCGCCAAGTCCGCGCTTCAGTTCGGCGTGAACGATGGCTTCCGTGCGCTCCAGAGCGCGCTTCGAAGCTTCAATCGTCTCGCCGGGAATCTCGCCCGGACTATCCTGGTGGGCCTTGAATTCCATCAGACCCGCAGTGACAACCTTGGCGAGGTGGCTCTTCTTGTTGCGCTCGGCAACTTTGATAGCCTCGTCGATCTTCCCTTCGCGCAGCGCGCCGGCAACTGCCGGAGCGAACGAGCGCGACTGATTGCGGGCGGCGTTAAACGCCATCCAGCGGTCAATCATCACGCCGATCGACCAGCCCGACATGATGAAGAGAATGATAACCACGATTTTCGCCAGAATGCCCATCTGCTTCCAAAGCGAAATCGGGTCCCAGCTCGGTTGGCCACTATCTTGCAAAAGCCAAGCGGCAAAGAGATGCAGGTTACTGAATGCGATTGCTGCCAGATTCACGACCATGAGTTGCTTTCCTCCTCGGAACTTGTTTGACGAGCTTGATTTTTCTTAAAACTTAAGTCTGCGCAAAACCCGGTAAATCCTCGTTCAATCCTTTTCGCTTCAGGGCGCGGACCCGGACCAAAGAATGAACTGCGGACCACGCCCGTGCCCGGTTAGAAGCCCGGTTCGATCCGACTGTTGCATCACTCAAGAAATCGGTGGGCAGAATAGGTCCTCGGGCGCACAAAACAACCCGTTCCCGCGTCTGGACCAAGTCTGTCCGAACCCAGGTACGACCGCGAAGGACTCAAACCACCACTAATCTGAACAGCCGGGCGTCGCCTACCGAAGCCAGTTCAAACCCAGAAACGTCAGCCCGGAAGAGTCAGCCTGATATCTCGTCGGAAGTCTAGCCTCCAGACAGACTGAAATTCACTTCGACCTGGGTCTCCACGGCCACCGGCTCTCCATTGAGCAGATACGGCTTGTAGCGCCATTGCTTTACGGCCTCGATCGCGGCCGGCGCCAGCATGGCATGCCCACTGATCAACTGCAAATTCTGAATCGTGCCTTCCTTGCTGATTTCCGCCTGCAAAATCACCTTGCCCTGAATACGCGCCTGGCGGGCCAGCGGAGGATAGTTCGGCGTCACTTTCTTGATCAGCAGACCTGTCGACACGCCCGACGAAACGCGTACCCGCTGCGGGGTCGCAACCTTGGGAACGGCTACCGGCTGGGAGCTGAGAATGCCTCCGATAACGCCGCCCGACGAACCTCCCGGCACGCCACCCGGCACGCCACCGACGACGCCGGCACCGCCCAAATCCGGCGGAGCTTCTTCTTCCTTAATCATCTGAATTTTTTGCGGAATCTTGGTCGGAGTGCGTAGTTGGCCGTTGGTCATCTCGCTCTGAATCTTCACGACCTTAACGGGCGCGGCTGCGGGCGGGGGCGGCGGCGGCGGGGGTGGCGGAGGAGCGACCAGGAACGTCATCAACTGCTGCTTGGGCAGCGCATCGGTGTAAATCAAGGGAATCAAGATCAGAATGCAGACCAGCCCGATCTGCAGCGCAAAGGAGAGAATGGTGGTGCTCAACTGCCGCTTGACCTTGAACCTGTTACCGGACTCAATAAGACTGTCTTCAAACATGGGATTTCTCCTACACCAGACCCTACGACATCTTAGACACCGGCTGCGTCTTTCTTGCTCCCGCTCTTTCTGTCCCCTGTCTCTGCGGACAGGTTGATGATTCTACGCCATTTGACCGAAAATGGTTGCCTGAAATTATTCTTAAGCCCGCGATTTTAAACCTTGACTTTTTCCTTGGGCTTGCTCGCGCCTGGGCCAGTCCGCACCGGCATCGAGATCGGCCTCTGCCCCCGAGTCGTCCGCCAATCCTGGTAAGCCACTAGAATGGGCGCGGCAATCGCAATCGAAGAATACGTCCCGATCAGGATTCCGATCACCAGGGCCAGGCTGAACCCACGCAGCACCTCGCCCCCGAAAAGGAACAGAGCAAGCACGGTAAGGAAAGTCAGGCCCGCTGTCAAGATGGTTCGGCTTAAAGTTTGATTAATGCTCTTGTTGACGATGTCGGCCAGGTTCTCACGGCGGAGGAGTTTGATGTTCTCGCGGATGCGGTCGAAGACAACAATCGTGTCGTTGTTGGAATATCCGATCAGTGTGAGGATGGCCGCAATCTCTGTAAGGGAGATTTCTTTATCCAATAGTGAGAAAACGCCAACCGTGATCAGAGTGTCGTGGAAGACGGTAAGGACAGCTGCCACGCCGTAGATCCATTCGAAGCGCAAGGCCAGATAAATCAGCATGCCCAGCAACGAATATAACGTGGCGAGGATCGCCTGTTTGCGCAGTTGCTGCCCAACCTGCGGCCCAACGATCTCCACGTTGCGGATGCCGAAATCGGAGACATAAAAATCGTTCTGGAGCGAAGCAATCACGGCGGGATCGACGGTACCCTTCAGCTCATCTATGGATGTGAGTACGCCACCTTTGGTCTTGTCGCGATAATCGACGATCGCCTGCGCGATCGCGGTGTAGCGCGTATTGGCGTCCGTACCCAGATGAAGCGGATCTTTTTCGAGCAGATCATTCAAAAGGGCGATTGAACTGGAATTGTTGAGATCCTGTTTGCCGGGCGTAGCATGAATCTCGAGCGCCTGCTTGATCTGGTCCTTGCCTTTGCTCAAGTCCTGCTCGCTCGTCTCCTGAATGTCGAGCGAGATCAATACTTCGTTGTTTCCGGCCTCGCCATACCTTTGCACGCGGGCGTTTTTCAGACCAAAGCGCTCGATATCTGAGTGAATTGCTTCCGGGTCGGGCGTGTGCGAATACTTCACATACACCAGGGTTCCGCCGCGGAAGTCGACGCCGAGAGGAACTGGCGATCCGGAAGTCGCCCAGCGATGCCCCATGGAAACCAGTCCGGCAACGCTGAAGACCAAGGAAAAAGCGAGGAAGTACCACTTCTTCCCAAGAAAATCGATGTTTGCGTTTTTAAAGAATTCCAAGTTGCTTCCTTCAAGTAAATCGTCGTTGGTCGTTCGTCGCCAGTCGTCCGGAGTGCGTCGTTCTTGTCAAGCGCCCAGACGACTATCGACCGACGACTGACGACTGTTCAAATACTGAGCGCTTCGCCGCGTTGCTTCCGGCTCAACACCCAATCGAAAATTACGCGCGAGACAAAGACTGCGGTGAACAGATTCGCGGCCAGACCAAAAACGAGGGTCGTTGCGAATCCTTTCACAGGCCCGGTCCCGAAGATAAAAAGAATGGCCGCTGAGACAATCGTCGTGACGTGGGTATCAACGATCGTGATCCAGGCGTGCCCAAATCCCTGTTCCACTGCGGACGACGGTGTCTTGCCATTCCTCAGTTCTTCCCGGATACGCTCGAAGATCAGCACGTTTGAATCGACGCCCATGCCGACCGTCAGAATCACGCCCGCAATGCCCGGCAGCGTCAGGACGGCTCCGAAGAAGCCCATGAAACCGAGCAAGATCACCAAATTCAGGATGAGTGCGATGTCCGCATTTACGCCCGCCCAGCGGTAGTAGATCAGCATAAAGGCCAGGACTGCGACCATACCTACGATGGCAGCGCGTACGCCTTCGCGGATAGAATCGGCGCCCAGCGACGGCCCAACCGTACGCTCCTCGAGATACTTGATTCCCGCGGGCAGCGCGCCCGAGCGCAGCGTCAAAGCGAGATCTTTCGCAGACTCTTCCGTGAACCCTCCCTCAATTTGTCCCTGATCCTTGATGGGCTCTCGAATGTTGGCCACTTCCATGACTTTGCCATCGAGGACTACGGCGAGGCCGTCGCCGACGTGTGCCGAAGTGAAGTTGTAAAACTTTCGCCCGCCCTCACTTGTAAGAACGAAATCGACGCGGGGCTGGTTGGTGTCATTACTGCGGCCCGGCTGGGCACCGCGCAGATCGCGGCCAGTCACTGCGGACGCACGCGAAATCAGATACCAAGCTTGGGAATCGTCGGAGCCGGAACTCGCTTGAGGATTTCTTCCCGGCAAAAGAACCGCGTCAGGCGGCAGCACACCGCCTTTATCCTGAAGGGCAGCTTCCTGGCTTGGGTATGGCCCGCCCAGCTTGAGCTTAAGCTCCAACATCGCCGTCGACTGCATGATGGCCTTCACGCGCGCGGGATCGTCGACGCCGGGCAACTGCACCAGGATCTGATACTGCCCAAGTCCGTGCTCCTGAATTACCGGCTCGCTGACACCCAGGGCGTCAATGCGGTTACGAATCGTCTCGATCGCCTGGGTCACCGCACGATCCTTCAGGTCGGCGAGATTCTGCGGCTTCATGGAGACGGTCCAGGAATTTTCCGCGCCCGATGTAGCGTCGTAGTCAGGCAAACGGTCGGACACAATACTCTTAAAATCGTTGATCTGTTCCGGCGGAACGCCCTTCACCACAATAGTTTCGGGGTGGTTCACTGGATCGGGCTTCTGAATGTCGGCGTAGGCGATCTTACGCGCCCGCATATCTTCCTTCAGGCGCGCAATCGCATTGTCAGAATCGACATTGACTGCATCATTCACCTGCACCTGGAGAATCAGGTGGGTGCCACCCGTCAGGTCGAGTCCAAGATTAATCTGCTTCTTAATCGAGGCCAGCAGCCCGTCCTTCGAAAACTCCTGGGGACGACCAACAATGCCGGCTACGAAGAGCAGCAGCACGGCGGCGATGACGATCAAT
>JBAWBE010000334.1:0-2108 GCA_049589635.1 Terriglobales bacterium | reverse complement strand
CTTCAGAGGAATCGAAAAAGATCAACGACAGTAGGTTTCCATCGATCATTATTTCCTCTAGCGGAATGGTAACGGGCGGACGGATCCTCCATCATCTGGCGCAGCGGCTGCCGGATCCAAAGAACACCGTGATCTTTATTGGATTTCAGGCGCCCGGCACTCGGGGCGCGATTATCAAAGGCGGCGCGAAGGAGATCAAGATTTTTGGCGAATTCATTCCGATTCGTGCGCAACTGGCGGCAATCGAACAATTCAGCGATCATGCCGATCCTCCCGAACTGCTGGAGTGGCTGCACACTTTCAAGAATCAGCCGGGCGTGACTTACTTAGTGCATGGCGAACCGGCGGCTTCATCGGAGCTGCGCGATCTGATGAAAAAAGATTTGGGATGGAATGTGCAGATTGCGGAGTATATGGAGAAAGTTGCAGTGCAGTAGATTTTGTAATTTGCTGATCGGGTAGTTTTGCAAAATGAACACTACTGGAGAGGTATGACGGAAGCAGAATTTCGCGAACATCTCGACGCCGCCGAGAAAAGTCCGAAGGAGATCGCGGCGGCCGTCTCCGGCTTGCCGGACAAAGTGCTGCGCTACAAACCTTCGCCCGACAAGTGGTGCGTGCTCGAGGTGCTCGGGCACCTGGCCGATATCGAGATTGCTTATGGCTATCGTTTGCGCCAGATGCTGGCGGACGAGAAGCCCACAATCGCGCCTATCGATCAGGATGCGTGGACCCGGAATTTGAATTACATGAATTCGGCCCCGGCCGAACTAGTTGCGTTCTATGGTCTCGCGCGGCACCACAACTTGCGCTTGCTGCGTAGTCTGGATGCAACGGTGTATTCGAAATTGGCTTACCATCCTGAGTTGCAGCGCCAGTCCACGGTTGCCGAACTCGTGGAAAGAATGGGCAGCCACGGGGCCGGGCATCTCGCGCAGATCGAGAAGCTGAAGAAGATGGCGGCACTCTAGCTAGTCGAGAACTTAATCAGAGCATCCAGCTTGGTCGCCGCTGCTCCTGAGTCGATCGCCGTCGCTGCTAGCGGCACGGCATCGCGCAGGTGATCGGCTTTGCCGGCAGCCACCAGGGCGGCAGCGGCATTAAGCAGAACCACGTCGCGGCGCGCGGATTGTTTCCCTTCCAGCACTTCGCGAATCAGCTGGGCGTTGAGCACGGCGTCTCCACCGAAGATATCGTTCAGCGGCGCTCGCTCGAGTCCAAACTCTTCGGGCGTCACCTCATACGTGCGAACCTGGCCTTCCCGAACTTCCGCGATCCTCGTCGGGCCGGTGATCGTGATTTCGTCGAGCCCATCGCTGCCGTGGACGACCAGCGCGCGGTGCAGCCCTAACATGCTTAACGCCTCAGCCAATTTTTCGACTAGATCGGACGAATAGACTCCAACCACCTGGCAAGTCGCCTGCGCCGGATTGGTAAGCGGGCCAAGCAGATTGAAGACAGTTCGCAGACGCAGATCGCGGCGAGCCGTCTGCACGTATTTCATCGCCGAGTGCACGGCGGGCGCGAAAAGAAATGCGATGCCCACTTCTTCGAGGCAGGCGGCGATACGCGCAGGCGGCAAGTCGATCTTTACGCTGAGCGCTTCCATCACATCGGCGGAGCCGCATTTTGACGTCACACTGCGGTTGCCGTGCTTGGCGACGCGCACGCCCGCTCCCGCGACGACAAACGCAGTTGCGGTCGAAATATTAAAGGTGCCGCTCGTGTCGCCGCCGGTGCCACAGGTATCGACGAGCGCGTCGCGTCCGGTGCCGCTGGCGTCGAGCACCTGGTGGGCATGAAGTTTGAGCGGAGTGGCCGCAGCGCGAATAGCTTCAGCGAATCCTACAATCTCCTCGACCGTCTCGCCTTTCATGTGGAGCGCGACCAGCAGCGCTCCGATCTGCGCCTCGGTGCACTGGCCCGTGAGAACCTCCGTCATCACGGCGCGCGCTGCTTCGCGCGAGAGCGACTCGCGATGGTTCGCGATGCGATGAAGGGCGTCGAGGATCATACTTGACAGCCGAGCCGGAGCCTTGTCGAGCGACTCTAGCCGGAACTCCAAGCTATCGCACCCGCGAGTTCCTTTCAAATGCGGGGGCATGGAG
>JBAWBE010000333.1:0-2203 GCA_049589635.1 Terriglobales bacterium | reverse complement strand
GTCACTGCGTGGCGCTCCAGGTTCTTCTCTTGCGCGTAGCTCAGAGCGGATTCGAGATGCTGATGCTTCTCCTGCGGCTCTTGTTCGACTCGCCGTTCATGGGCTGCGCGGATCACTTGTTCCGGTTGCTGGCCGAACTGCGCGGCCACGTCGCGGTGCTTTTGCTGCATCTCTCCGCGCGTGACGGCCGGCAGTTTGTCGTCACGCGTCTGATGCGCTGCGATTTGCGCTGCGCCCGCGCCTCTTACGCCTTGTTGTTCGAGGTATGTCTGGATTTGCTGACTCCGTGGACTGGAGGCGTCAAGATATTCGCGCGTGTACCCTCTGATCTCCGGCTGGCCACTCTTGCCTCTTTCAATGTCATAGCCCTGGCCTTTTAGCCGCAATGCCAGCTCTGAGCGATAGATCGCCGTTGCATATTGCTGCGAGCGATACAGTTCGCGGGGTTGAAGGGCCCGCGATTCTCCGTTCTGAGTTTCCGTTAGATTGAAAAACACGACATGAGTGTGCAATTGCGGTGCGGCGTACCCATTCACTGGTCGCGCACTATCGTGCTCGAAACTGGCTGCCACCCACTTGCCCGTTGTTTCTGCCGGATGGTTCCCGCCGATTCGAGCCTGAACATATTTCTCCATTTCGCCAAGCGCTACCTTCACGCTTTCGCGATGGGCCTGGCGTACACGATCGTCTCCGCCCACGAGGGCAGTCAATGACACGCTCTTAGGCGCGGAGAACGTTGCATCCCATGCTGCGCGGTGGTCCATCGTGCTCACCGTCTCGCCGCGTCCATTAACGTACTCACGCGCGGTTTGGTGGCGCACAAGTTGTTCGCCCGTCAGCGGGTGTTGCCCGTGAGCAAGTCTCCCAAAGTGCTCTTCACGCACTTCACCTTGCAGACCCCATTCTGTCGCGAGCTTGCCGTGCCACTCGCCGCGAATGCGGTCTCCCTCGGAGTAGTAGTTCTCCTTGGCGTTCGCGAACTCCTCTTTGTGATAGGTCTGGGCCTGGCCGGCACTCAGCGGTTTGGAAATGGTCAGCATGACTCACTCGAAATACGGTTCCTGCCCGGCCGCGATGCCACTGGAGTTCTTCGGCTCGCGCGGCGTGAGCTCCTGAGCGGCCGGAGTTTTCGGCTGCGGCGTCCGTTTGCCGATATCCACCACCCGCGGTGTCATCTCTCTTGGAATGAAGCCGGGTTGCGTTTTCACGGGCGCGAGATATGGAAAGCTGAAAGGCACTACTAGATTGTCGACTTTGAGCAATGCGTGCAAGCGCTGTAGCCCGCTGATTTCCGACGGGAGCACTAGCGGCTCCGTTCGCCTTTCATTGTGATAGCTCTTGGACTTGGCAATTGTCAGGGGCTGCGTGTTCACCGTCTCCTTAACGCGTTCCATTTCCACTTCGCCAATCGTGTCCGAGATCCACTTTGCTGCACGAGGCTCACTGGTATGCAAAAAGATTTTGGTGGCCGGCTGCGACAGCATTGACTCAGATTCATGCCCGTAGCGTACTTCAAGTTGGCTCCGGCCTTGGAAACCGATCACGACGGGATTCCCGGATTTGCGATTCTCGGTCAGCGCAGTGTGCAATTGCGGCAGTCGCTGCAGGCTCGCAAGCTCGTCAAGCACAAACCACGCGTGACGCAACGAGGGATCGCCCTGGTTCATCAATCGCAACACCAATGTGTCCAGCCATAGGCTCATGAGGGGTAATAGTCGTTCGCGGAATCGAGGAGTCGAGGTCAGGAATATCCAGCCACTACGTTGTCGCGCCCATTCTTCGGTTGTCCATCTCTGCTTCGTCTCGCTCTCCTTCGGCAAGAGCTTCAAACTGTCAGCAACCATGTTGAGCGCACCCAACACACCACCGCGCTGTGGCCCAGCACCGCGATAGATGAACGCTGTCAGTTCGGTACCTTTCAAGAGACGATCTAATTCTTCCTCGTGGCTCATCCACCGGACCAGTTCCTCTGGCGTCGGCTTCAACGTGAGCAAGTGTGCGAAGATCTTTCGCGGGCCTTCGACGAAGAATGTGTTCTCGTGCGGCTTATCGGGGAACAACGATGTTGCCAGAGTCAGCGCTTCCGCTTCATGCATCACTTCATCGGATGGCGACCAGTAAGGACACCGCACGTCCAGGGGATTCAGGATAAGATCGCCGCGGGCAGGATCGAAAAATTGAGGTGTGTGTTCGAGCGCAGGAT
>JBAWBE010000332.1:0-2019 GCA_049589635.1 Terriglobales bacterium | reverse complement strand
ACTCTTACCACCTTCCTCCCCATTGAGGCCTTATTTGGCTTGCTTCGTTTGCGGCGCCTAACGGGTACCTCTCGATGCTCAACCTGCGGATCCGCAGTGTTTCGAAGATACTCGAAGAGCAAACTCGCCAACAGGCCGCCACCAATCCCAAAAATGACCGCGAGTACAACAATCCAGTCTTGGATCTCGGAAATGGAGTCTGCATCGCTCAGCGTTGCCGTCGGACTAATTGCATGTGAAGCCGACCACGTAGGAGTGTCGCTATCTGCGAGACCGGGAAGGGCCGAGTCTACTGTCCAATTATATGAAGGATAGGCGGACACCTGTATCGACTCTCTATTCGGCTCGGTCCAAGTTCCTGGCCAACCCGTTGCCGTAAATGAAACTGGCGCGCCAGCACTTCCGGACGCGATGTCACCGACGTGAGGGAGGGCCAAAGCGGCATGAGGTCCGTGCAAGAATCCCAGTACTGACGACGTTTCTAGCCATGGGGACGGAAGCCCCGCGATGACATCGATTTCGTCAGCATCACCCTGCGACACGGAGCACGGCAAGACGTGATTTAGCTCAATTGGCACCGTTTGCACTGCGGATAGGCCGTCGTCCACCGTTACAGTGGGCACTTGATAATGTATGTTGAAAGAATTCACCTGTATATCTATTGGAGTTTCCCGGTCTCCAGAAGCGAGAATTGCATTTGAATCATTAGTTAGGCCAGACATAAGAAGCTTGCCGTGATACGGCTTTGGACCGCAAGCAGTCGCATCATAATCGAAAGAGTATTGCTGAGGGCCGTCTATAGTCTGGGCTCGCAAAGTGACAGTGTCAGACTCCGATTCCGACGCAGGCTGAACGATTGCCGCCCAAGCGCTTGAATCGAATTCAGGGGCCGGGCTATTCACTAGGAGCGACAATACAACGTAGCCCAAGATGCTTGCGCCAGTTACACCCAAAACTGCAAGCATGAGAAGTCTTCTTCGTCTCGAACCCCCATCTTTATGCAAAGTCTCGCTGACTCCGCGAATGACTCGGGATGGACGCACGCTTCTCCCTATGCTGCCGACGCCCTGACGCTGCTGAGGCAGCTTATCCTAGGCGATCTACGAGGACGCCCGCCCGGGTCCTTTGGCTTCAAATAGACAATCCACCGGGCTTCAGCTTCGGGCCCTAGCACGTCAAGCGGCTAGTGAGCAGAGGACGCTGTCGCACCTCGTCGGTGTAAACCAAGTTCGCAACCGCATACCGACCCCGCGCATGCTCTGCTGATCGTGCATGCGCCGCCGTGCGACTGCCACCTACTGGATCCTCACCTGCCCAGCAACTCCGCTATAACGCACCACGTGCCACCGGATCCTGGGGCGTCCCTCGCGAACCCGCACCTCGTGCCGGCCAGTGTAGCCTCCTCGAGCACCTCCACCGAGGCATGATGCTGTACCGTCCGCGTCCGGCGCGAGACGATCGCATCGGCCTCACCGCCGAGATGGATTACCTCGTCGGTTCGGTGCGGTCAGCCCGGCTACGTGCCTATAGGCATCACCGTACGGCAGCGTCCACGCCGCGCAGCCGAAGTTCCCGCTGAGGCGCATCATGGCGTCAACCTAGCGAGTCATCCCGGTGCGGTCGGGCCGGAATCCAGTGACTAACCCCGTGCCTACGAGACCGGGTTTCCGCAGACCTAGCACGACCACGTCCGACAGCGGAGGCGCGGTAAGCGGCGAAAGCCAGACTTCCCCGGATGCCCTCCGACGGATGCCCGATACATGGCGTGCAGGAGTTCGATCCGACGATAACATTTAGGTTTTTGAACACACGCCGGGAGGTATACGCGTTATCAGTGGTCCGCGGGGAGACCCGTATTGCCGGTTCTGCAGAGCCGCCCGAAGCCTCCATCCTCCGGGCTCCGCAGTCCCGACCCCCGATCGCAATGGGATATTTCATCGTGTAATGGAATCGCGGCCATATGCGCGGTTGTATCGGCGCCAGGGCCGCGCAGCGTCGGCGATTCGCCTAGCGCCGCCC
>JBAWBE010000331.1:0-41641 GCA_049589635.1 Terriglobales bacterium | reverse complement strand
ATCCACTTCCGCGCCTTTCTCTTGAAGCTGTCAGGGATAAAGAATTGAATGATCTTCGCCATAAATCACCCCACCAGTAAAAACAAAAGTGGGATGGAAAAGTTCCTACTTTGACAAATCTCTACTCAAGCCTTCGGTCACGCTCCAAAAGATTGGATGGTCGACTACTTTGACTCAAAGTAGCCCACTACCAGAGATTGCACTCGCCCCGATTTGCGAGCATGATGCTCATCACAGGGACACCGCTGCCCGACGGCGCGACGTGGAGATCGGGGAGGCGGAGAAGGACATAAAATCAATCATGAACTCCAAAATGAAATTCGTTCTCGGAGTACTTACAGCTTTGGCCATGTTGGGGCTCACGTACCTGATTCCAAGAGGAAGTGCGGTGGGAGAGGCACAATTGGTTCAGTTTCCGGTGACGGTAGGCGTCTGGGCGATTTTTGTTTTGTTATTCGTAAAATTGAAATGAAGGCCTGATTAGATAACCGTGTCGGCTCCCAGGGACGGGTGCCCCATTCTAAATTTCGCGTTCTTTGCGAAATTTAGGGTGGAGAGATATTGCGTCGGAAGTCGTGCTCAATAAGGAAGACCGCTTGAAGTCCCCGCGGGAAGTAAACCTGCACAAGTGAACAGATCGGCTGCATCAGCACTGCCGACTTCGAGTCGTTCGATCGCTTCATCTCGTGACGCTGCCTTCACAATATCTCCATTCTTCCAACGACAGATGAAAAGACATGGACTACTCCTTGAACTCAGACATTCTGCCGTCTCCCTTCAACGTATGCTCTATCATCTAGGAATGGCTAAACGCCTGGCTTCGAGTGTTGACCCACGCCTCGCGAAAGAAGCGAAGAGCATCGTTGCTCAATGCTTCAGAAATGGTCCCATCGAAGACTTACATGCTGGAATTAAATGTCCCACGTGTTCGGGCGATGAGAAGTATTCTCATATCACACAGCGTGAGATGAAGCGCATCATGAAGAATGCGGTGGACAGGGTCTACACTCTGCTCTGGCTGAAAGAACGCTACCCCGACAAGTACCAAGCCTTCATCGAGTTTGGTGCACACCACGCAAGCCAATGGGATGAACCAAAGTTAGATTCACACTTTTAAGTTTCTGCGAAGCGCGCGACAGCTTCCTAGCTTCAGATCAGCATATTGTGTTCGCCAGAAGTTCCGCGTCCGCAAGCCACCAGATCACCCGAATCGCGCCCGGTGTTCCTTCAGAATGCAAAGGTCCATGGCCACGAACATCCCAGCTGCCCGCGCCCGCGCCGCAGCCCGTTCGTTGACCACCTCTTCTTGCAGCCAGATAGCGGGAACCTTCACCTCAATCGCCTGTTCCACGATCTCATCCACAAACTCCGGCCGCCGGAAAACATCCACCAGGTCAAACTTCTCAGGCACCTCCCGTAACGACGGATACGCCGTCTCCCCCAGCGCCTCGCCAATCTCCGGATTAACCGGAATAATCCGATACCCCTGCAACTGCATGTAAGCGGAGACGCCATAGCTCGGCCGCATCGGGCTATCAGACAAGCCCACGACAGCAATAGTCTTGACGCGCGACAGCAATTCAAAGATCGGGTCCGTCATACAGTTTCACCCGCGCGCACTTTCACCCGCACGCACTTTCATCAGCGCGGCGTTCCCCAGCGCGCGTATCTCCCATGGGTTCAGCATTTTGCGGTTGCTATTTGCTCCGCTCGATTTTCTGCGAGTGCATCCGCTTCGCCAGCTTGCGAACCGCCTCCGGAACGTCCTTATTTTCAATCAGAGCCTTCAGGTCTTTGGCCATCAGGTTCTTCATCAACGAAAGCGAGGCATCGATCGGCGTCCTTGGATTGAAAACCAGGTTCCTCAGGATGTTGTATTTCTTCTGAAAACGCCGCTTCATCGGAATCGCCCGCAATATGGCATCGAGCACGTTTCTCTGCGAAGCAAAGCCTTCCACCTCCGACTCCGAAACCTTTGGCGAGTCCAGCACGGCCAGCGAAATAATCTTGGTGCTGTCCCGAATCAGAATGGACCGCTCTTCCTTGTTGCCCCGCATGGCAAGCGCGATGCGCCCCTTGATATCCAGCTTTGCGATCTTCTGCATCGTGCTGTCGCGCCTCTCAACGGGATTTACAGGAGCAACCTTTTTGGCCAGAGTGGCCGAAGCAGCGGCAGCCGTCGCGGCGGTAGCAGGTGCCTTCTTTTCTTCAACCGCCCTCGGCGGCGTTTGACTGTTGGCCGTCTGATCGGCTGCCTCCGGATGGTTGGCCGACTCCGCGACCACAGGGTCACCTTCGCCAACGGGACGAAACGGCTTGTCTTTCTCGGCTTCGATCGCGGCGGCATTTTCCTTGAGGTATTCGCTGATTGCGGTCTCGACAACCTCGTCAGGCGGACCCTCTTCTTCACCCGGCGAAGCCCCCGCGGCCACCGCAGCGTCCACTCCGAACACACCCATCTTCGCCTCAATCTCCGAAATTTCATTCGGACGCAAGAGGGCATTCGATAACAATGTCTTCAACACTGCAGGAGAATTCAAAACGCGGGGGCTGACAACCAGCACGTCGACCACCGGCCGAGCGCCCGTCCTCGCGAGCTCCTGCAGCAACTCATCCGTGACCGAGGGATTTCCAACCAACGGCCGCAGCAACGGAATCCTAAGGTTGTCGGGCGAAACCCAATACCCGAGCACTTCGGCGCTGGTCGCCGGATCCTGCGCCGCAACCAGGCAAGCCTTTTCGTCCCATCCAGCCAGCGTGAGCCGCGCCTGCTGACCGAAGACTCTACTGTGGAGCGAAAGGTAGACGAGAATTTCGATCATCTCGCCGGACGGCACCGAGAGCGATCCACGCGCCGCCGACTGCATGAGATTGGATGGAACCTGGGAAGTCCGAATTAGATCAAGCATGCGAGGCATGATTTATCTCCCAACGGACATTTTTTCTGACACCGAGTTTTCCGAAACCGAATTTCTCGAACCTGAGCCGGCCCCGCACAAGCTCTCCAAATCCCGTACCGCGAGCGCCAGCTCGCGCGTGATGCGATTCGGCTTGCGCGCATATTCGTCGCTCAACGCGCGATAGTACCAGAGCGTTCCATCTTTTCTTCCGTTGAAGCGAACCCAGATTGCATCGCCATCTTTACGGTAATCGGCCAGAATCGTGCGAACATTATGCAGTTTGTCCGATGCCGAAACGAGACGCGTCTCATCGTCTGCGTGCTTCACTTCTTCGAGATAGCCTCTCTTGCGCTCGATCCAATCCGGCTTCGGCTCAACGAATGAGTCCGTGCAGCCTTCAACAATCCTGGCCACGCGCGTCCCAAACTTTTTGCGAATCTCCCGCAGCCGAGGCATCCCGCCGCAGTCTTCCACCACATCGTGCAGCAGCGCGGCAATCGCCATCTCTTCGTCGCCACCTGCTTCGAGCACGAGCGACGCGACCGCCATCAGATGAGAAAGATACGGAACAGTAGTTGCCTTGCGAGCTTGTCCGGCGTGCATTTTCGCCGCATAGGCGAACGCTCGCTGCAGCTTTGGACCTAGCTTGGTCGGTCGCAACTTCGTCAGTCGCAACTTCGTCGGCGGTCTGGCAGGCTGCGATTTTGCGGGCCGCGGAGAAGATCGTTTCATCACTTCTTCTCTCCGCGCCGCATCCGCAAGTACGCGCGCATAAACGACGTCAGATCGCCATCGATCACCCGATCCACATCACCAACTTCGAACTTCGTCCGGTGGTCCTTGATCATCCGGTAAGGCTGGAGAACATACGAACGAATCTGCGATCCAAAATCGATGTCGAGTTTCGAGTCTTCGATCTTCTTCGTAACCTCGCGCTTCTTCTCCATTTCGAACTCATAGATTTTCGAGCGCAGCATGGACATAGCCTTGTCTTTGTTCTTGTGCTGCGAGCGTTCATTCTGACAACTCGCGACCAAGCCCGTGGGGATGTGTGTAATGCGCACTGCCGAATCAGTAGTGTTGACGTGCTGCCCGCCTTTGCCGCTCGAGCGATAGGTGTCAATTCGAATGTCGTCCGGCTTGATGTTGACCTCGATGCTGTCGTCAATTTCCGGAGAAACAAAAACGCTTGCAAATGAAGTGTGCCGCCGCTTCGCCTGATCAAACGGCGAGATGCGCACCAACCGATGCACGCCAATCTCGCTCGTCAGATAGCCAAACGCGTATTCACCGATCACGGAAAACGTCGCCGATTTGATGCCCGCTTCCTCGCCCGGCTGGTAGTCATACATCTCGGTCTTGAATCCCTGGCGCTCAGCCCAGCGCAGATACATGCGCAGCAGCATGTCAGCCCAGTCCTGCGATTCGGTTCCGCCCGCGCCCGGATGAATGGTGACGATGGCATTGCGCGCGTCATTCTCGCCGGAGAGCAGCGTCTCAGTCTCGACGCGATCGACCAGTTCGCGCAGCGAATCGAGTTCGCGCTGGAGGTCCGCTGAAACGTCCTCGCCTTCTTTGCCCAGATCAAAGTACGCGCCGATGTCATCCGTCCGGCGGACGAGATCGCCTTCGAGCGAGAGTACGTTCTCCAGCCGTTTGCGCTCGCGCATTACTTGCTGAGATTTTTCCGGGTTCGACCACAGATTCGGATCGGAGGCTTGCTTTTCGATTTCGATTAATTGCTGGCGCAGCTTGCCCGCGTCAAAGATACTCCCGCAGGTCGTGCACCTTGGTCTTTAGAGAGGAATATTGCTGTTCGAGTTCATCCAACATTGCGTGATCAATCACTTCTTTTTCGGCTCAGTCTCTTTTTTGTCGGCGCGCAACAGAAAGCGCGCAAAAATCGCGCCCACAGAAATTATCGCACACAGCCACGCGAACCAATCGCCGTGGCGCGTGTAGAACGTGGTACTCGAAATAAGCCCGTACGGCGCCACCAGCGCGGTCCGCTCTTTGCGCGGCACCTCAGCTGCGATTCTTCCCCACGGATCAATCACCGCCGTGAGCCCGGTATTGGTCGCGCTCAGCAGCCAGCGATTATTCTCGATCGCTCGCATGCGCGTTTGCTGAAGATGCTGCGACCATGCCCCGCTGTCGCCATACCAGCCGTCATTAGAAATGTTCACCAGTACTTCCGCGCCATTCACAACAAACTGCCGCACTTCGTTTGGAAAAATGGATTCGTAGCAGATAAACGTGCCCAACTGCTCGCTGCCGGCTACGAGTGGATCGCGCGCCGCGCCGCGCTGAAACTCACCGACCTCTTTCGTTAATCCTCCGGCAAAAGCAAACAACTGCGGAAAGGGCAGGAACTCGCCAAAGGGCACGAGATGAACTTTGTCGTAGCGCGCGGTCCACTCTCCCTGCGGGCTGACGAGCGCCGCGGAATTAAACATCTGCGAACCTCTGCCCCCATTGTGCATCGCCGGCTGAATCCCAATTGAGCCGGTGATCACCCAACTGCCGGACTGCTTCGCGAGTGCGCTGACCGGGTCGCGAAACCGGGGATCGTTTGTAAAAAAGGGAGCTGGCGACTCTGGCCAAACGATGGGAGCATATTGTTGTCCGGGGTTCATCCCCGGGACATTCAAGCTTAATTTCGCCAAATCATTTAACGTACCTTGAAAATAATCTTCGGTCCAGGAAGCCGTAATTGGAATATTGGGTTGCACCAGAAGCGCCGTGCTATCGGCCGCGGCCACCCGAGGCGAATTCACCCACTGCCCCGACTGTAATGCCAGAGCCGCCCCAAACGCGGCCAACAGCAGCCGCTTCCGTCGAGTTTTCTCCACCAGAAACGCCGCTGCAAAGACGCTGTTCACAAGCGCAATTTCAAATGAAAGCCCATACACGCCGGTGAGCGTGGCCATCCGCGTGAGAGCGACATTGGCTGTTTGTGCATAGCCCAGCAGTTCCCATGGAAAAGCCGTAACCCGCGTGCGTGCAAGCTCGACCGCGACCCAAACAAACGGCGCCGCCACCAGCGCCCGCCTTGGAAATATTTCGCGCCCCGCTACCAAGGCCAGCAAAAATCCGAAGCAGCCGTGATAGAGCCCGATGTACATGCAAAATAGAACCAGGGCAAGAACTGCCATCGGGACGGGCAGCCCGCCGTAGCGGTGCATAGTGTCGAAGATCCAATAGCACGTCCCAGCCGACCATAAGACCCCGCACAGATAGCCGAGCAAAAATCCTTGCCATAGCGACGCCGGAGCCAATTTCACCGCCGCATCCACCTGCAACGCGCCCGCCGGACGCGCCCGCAGCAGCGCAATCAACAACGGTGCAACTGCGATCCATGCCAGCCAGTACAGGCCGGGCAGCGGAAAGATAACGACTTGCAGTCCCGCCGACAAGAGGGCGAGCAACCACGCGCTTGGATGAATTCGTCTCACCGCGCAAGCATAACAAACTGGATCAGGTTGGATTGAAATTCGGCTTCTCAATCCTCGTAGGCCTCAAGCTCCAAGGTTAGCTTTATGGTTTAACTGCCAACTGAGAACTGGCTACCGAGAACTATTTCCCAAACATTGTTCTCCGTCGCTCCTATCAGATACCATAGTCCCTCATGATCTCTTTGTTAGGCGTGCTCCTGGTACGCATCCTCGAAGGAATGTTTGTGGTGGGCCTTTTCGGTTCGACTCTGGTTCTGCTGATCACCTTTGTCGAAGACGCCGAAACCCTGCTGGGGCGGGAGGATTCGAACCACTCGTAGGTTCGCCTTGAGTCGCCCGTTCGTCGCGCATGTCAACTCCCCTCCAGCCCGTTCCGAGTCCCGCTAACCGTGTTCGCATCGTCGTCGCGACCTCGGTGATGCTGACCTTCATCTCTTATTGGCGCGCCGCCGCCATCGTTCTCAACGACCTTGCTTCCTCGGCGTTTTACGCTTGCGGCATCGCCGAACAGGCGGTCGGAAAGTCCGCGCCCTGGTTCATCGTCGGGGTCATGCTGTTCTCTTTTACGGTGCGCGCCGTCTACGTCGAAAGCTGTTCGATGTTCGTACGGGGCGGCGTCTACCGTGTCGTCAAGGAAGCGCTTGGCGGCACGCTCGCCAAGCTCAGCGTCTCCGCGCTGATGTTCGACTACGTCCTCACCGGTCCGATCTCCGGCGTGTCAGCTGGCCAATACATCGTCGGTCTGCTCAACGAGGTGATGATCACCGCTGACGCCCACGGCTGGATTCCGCGCGCCATCCACAACATTTTTCATGGCACGCCGCAGTTCGACGTCAACTGGACCTCTGTCCTTTTCGCGCTCGCCGTCACCATGTACTACTGGTGGGAGAACATTAAGGGCATCCACGAGTCCAGCGAAAAAGCGCTGTGGGTCATGCAAATCACGACCGTGATGGTGGTGGCCCTGCTGGGCTGGTCGGCGTTTACCCTCTTCAAGGTCGGCTATCAGCATGTGCCGCTACCCACTCCCGGCAATCTCCACTTCAGCAATGAGTCGCTCGGCTTTCTGCATCACAGCTTCCCCGACCAGAGCCTGGCGCAGAAGTTCGGCATTCTCGGCATCATGATCGCGTTCGGCCACTCGGTTCTCGCCATGAGCGGCGAAGAATCGCTGGCCCAGGTCAATCGCGAACTCGCCCATCCGAAACTCATGAACCTGAAGCGCGCCGCGATTGTCATTGCGCTCTACAGCTTCATCTTTACCGGCCTCACCGCACTGCTCGCGGTCATGCTGATTCCGGACGCGGTTCGCGTTCCCGTCTACAAGGACAATCTCATCGCCGGCCTGGCGATGTATATGTATGGGCCCGAACTGCTGCGTCTGATTTTCCGCGGCTTCGTCGTGGTGGTCGGGTTTCTGATTCTTTCGGGCGCGGTTAATACGGCTATCATCGGCTCCAATGGCGTGCTCAATCGCGTTTCCGAGGACGGGGTTCTCTCCGACTGGTTCCGCTTTCCGCATCGCAAATACGGCACCAGCTATCGCATCATCAACCTGATTGTCGCTTTGCAGATCTTCACGATTCTTGCCAGCCGCGGCAATGTATACGCGCTCGGCGAAGCGTACGCCTTCGGCGTGATCTGGAGTTTCGCCTTCAAAGGCTTGGCCATGCTGGTGCTTCGCATCAAGTACCGAGGCGAACGCGGCTGGAAGGTACCGGTCAATTTCAAAATCGGCAAGTACGAAATTCCGTTCGGAATGGCTTCGATCACCATGGTGCTGCTGGCGACAGCAGTCATCAATTTGTTCACGAAATCCGTCGCCACTATCAGCGGCATTGCATTCTCCATCGTTTTCTTCGTGATTTTTACGGCCTCAGAGTTCGCCAATCGAAAAAAACACGCGCTCTCGCAGAAGCACATGAACGATCAGTTCCAATTGCTTCAGCGCGATACAGTTGAGCGCGAGAGTCTCAACATCCGCCGCGGCAATATTCTGGTTCCGGTCCGCGACTACAACACGCTTACGCATCTGCGCTGGGCTTTAGAAAAGTTCAATATCCAGGATCAGGATGTTGTCGTCATGTCCGCTCGCGTCAGCCGGTTTGGCTCAGCCGCCTACGATCTCGCTCCCGAGCAGATTTTCAGCGACTACGAACAGACTCTCTTCACTCGCGCTGTCTCCGTAGCTGAAAGTTTTGGCAAAAAGGTGTCTTTGCTGGTCGTGCCCGCCGGCGACGTATGGGCCGCCATCGTGCAGACCGCCAATAACCTCGAGTCGTCGGCAGTGGTCATCGGCGAATCCAGCAAGATGGCACCCGAGGAACAAGCCTTCGCCCTCGGCCAGGCATGGGAGGCGTTACCCGAACCAAAGCGTCAATTCGTTCTCCAGGTGGTGCACCCCGACGGACATCTCGAAACCTTCCGCATTGGCCCTCACACGCCGACGATGAAAGATGAGGACGTCCTGCTGCTCCATCGTTTGTGGCTGAGCATCACGCGCGAGCCGGGACTCGAGAACGTGCATCACCACGAGATTCTGACGGAAGCGCTCACCCGTTTTGCCCGCGAATATGGGGCGCTCGAACGCGATGAAATTCTGAAAGAGTTGAAACGAACCGGAAGTGCTACTCGCCTTCCGCTCGGGGCCCCGAATCCAGCGCCCGCGCCGCTAGTACGAAAAGAGGGCGGCGGCTCATTCCCCGAGCACGAGTCGTAGAACGAGTGCGAAGGCAAGATTTCACGAAGCAATATCCGAGGAGTTCGAATCTTCGCTGGCCTTACTTCACCTTCGGCGAGTCCGCATCCGCCGCTTTCTGATCGTCGCCGTGAATTACGCCATCCTCATCGGAATAGAATGACCGGTGCTCGGCATCGATCTGCTTCGGCGTCATCGTCAGCACAAAACCTTCCTCGTCACTGTTTTTCGCTTTGTGATTCCGGAACGCAACCGTGTAATCGCCCCGAGCCGTCGACTGCGCCATGCGTTTCGTGAATGATGCGGTGCCCGCCAGTTCCGCCAGCGATCTCGCATACTTATTGTGCTTTTTCTTGTACGCACGCTCGGCGCGTAGCACCACGCGCATATATCCGAGCGCCTGCGCCTCCGATTCCGAGTGCGCAGGATCACCTGCGAATTTCGGCTGATATGCGCCCGCAGCCGGCGCGGCCTGCGGCGTTGGAGCCTCACTCTGGGCTAGCGCCCTTAGTAATCCTATGCCGAGTAACATTGCGATAAGTCCCGAAAACAGCCGATATTTGCATTTTTTCATCGCGAGAAAACCCTCCACGAGCCCGAGTTTTCGGGGTTACCCACGTAATTGGACTGGGCCTGCAATCGTTTCAATTCCCCGCTGGTTCAGGCAATCTTAAACAGGAAGCAATCCTAACAGGGAAACCTTGATGAAAGCTGCTGTCGCTGTTGCGAAAAAACCGATCATCCGCGTCGCCGTGGTGGAAAGCGATCCACTGCGCTTTGTAGGATTCCGGGCCCTCTTTGATTCCGAAACTGATCTGGAACTGGTCTCCGCCTCGCTCGCCGACGTCGGCCAGCTCACCGGCATTGATCTCGTTCTGCTCGGCAACCGAAACGGCCAGAATCTCTATGACATTATGGCCAGCCTCAAAGCTATCCGCCCCGACCTGCGCATCATCGTCACCGGTTCCGGCATGGATGATGAAAGCGTCCTCAAAGCCATCGCCGCCGGCGCCAAAGGCTACGTGGATGAGGCCGCCTCGCCAACCGAATTCATTCAGGCTTTGCGGATCGTACATCAGGGTTCAGTGTGGGCGCCGCGTCGCGTACTCTCGACCTTCATTGAACGCGTAAGTGCATCCCCCGGAAGAATCTTCCCGGCGGGCCGCGTGACATTTACCGATCGCGAAAAAGAAGTGCTGGAGATGCTGGTTGCCGGTCGCTCCAATAAAGAAATCGGCTCCGCCCTGGGAATCGAAGAGCGCACGGTAAAAGCCCACGTAGCCAAGCTGATGCGCAAAGTGGGAGTCCAGAACCGCATCGCGCTGTCGGTGCATGCAATCACGCATTCGCTGGTGACAGCAAAATAACTCGTGTTGGCAGCCGGCATCTCCACCGGACCAAGGCCGCCGATTGGGCGCAGAAGACCGCCAGAGCTTCCCGTTCTCAGTTCCCAGTCTCATTTCGCTTCCCGCCAAGACCCCGTCGACGCAGGCCTTTACTGAGGACTGAGGACTGAGAACCGAGAACTTCTTCCGGTTACCACCGGCCAGTGACCTCGGTAATCTTGTGGCATTTTCCGACCTGCCCCATACTCGCTTCACCTACCACAGAACCTGGGAGACGGGGTTGGAAACGGAGATTAGGGTCGCCGCTTTCAACCCCGCATTTTTTTGCCTATCCGACTCACCCCAATCACTAGCCATCGCAGTTCACTCCGCATCTATATGAATTAGAATCCATAGCAATAGAATTCTTGCCCAAAAATCCCGGAACAAAAGCCGGAATCCAGGGTTTGATCTCCCAAGTGAGGCATTCATGCGCAAACTCCTAGTCGTTCTCGTACTCGTTTGTTCTTTGACCCAAATTCTCCCCGCCTCTGATGACGCCGAAGCCACTGGCAAGGCATCCGGGCGCGTCGAAGCCGCTGGCACGGTGCTCGATGAGATCCAGGCTGCTCCCGACAACCGCATTCCCGAAGAAATTCTCGGTTCCGCGGAGTGTGTAGCCGTGGTTCCGTCGCTGCTGAATGGCGGATTCGTCTTCGGTGGCCGCTATGGCCGCGGCGTCGCCAGTTGCCGCACTGAAAAAGGCTGGAGCGCGCCGGCATTCTTCATGATCGGCGGCGGCAGCTTCGGCCTCCAAATCGGCGGCCAGGCCACCGACGTCGTCATGCTAATCATGAACAAAGGCGGAATGAATAATCTGCTTTCGAGCAAGTTCAAACTCGGAGGAGATGCCAGCGCCGCCGCTGGCCCCGTGGGCCGCCACGCCGCCGCCGACACCGATTGGAAGATGCGAGCGCAGGTTCTCACATATTCGCGCTCCCGCGGCCTCTTCGCCGGACTCGAACTGAACGGCGCGGTCATCAAGCAGGACAAAGACAGCACCCGGGAATTCTACGGCCACATGGTGCCCTTCAAGACCTCGCTCAAGGGAGACGTGGAAGCGCCAAAAGCCGCCTATCCGTTCCTGAGCACACTCGCAAAATGGGCGCAAATCGCGTCAAAGTAGGCACGATCCAGTGTAGGGCGGACACTCCTGTCCGCCCAATCTCCTTGCATCGCCCCCATTGGAACCCCTACACTCCGGCAAGTGCGTGAACGACTCGAGTATGCGATTGTCTCGCCCGCGATCAAACTGCTGGGCGTGCTTCCCCGCTCCGTCGCGCGCGCCATCGGCATCGCTCTTGCACTCACAGTCTTTCATCTCCATCGCCGCCTCCGCGAGGTCGGAATGCGCAACCTGGCGCTCGCCTTCCCGGAAATGCCGGCAGACGAACGTCGCCGTATTGTTCGAGGAGAATATATTTCGCTCGGCCGTCAACTCGCCGAGGTCTGCCTGTTTCCCCGCTACACGCGCGAGAATGTCTCCAAGGTAATCGTCTACAGCGGACTTGAGAACTACGAGAAAGCCTTTGCCCGCGGCAAAGGGGTTCTATTTCTAACCGGCCATCTCGGAGGTTGGGAACTCTCCGCCTTCGCCCACTCCTTGCAGGGCCATCCGATGTGGATCGTGATGCGCCCGCTCGACAATCCCTATATCGACGCGCTCGTGCAACGCTACCGCACAATGCACGGCAACAAGACGGTCAGCAAAGACGATTTCATCCGCGGACTGCTCGCCGCTATGCGTGCCGGTGAAGTCGTCGGCATTCTGATGGACACCAACATGACGCCGCCGCAAGGTGTGTTCGTAAACTTCTTCGGCGTTCCCGCCTACACCGCCAGCGGACTCGCGCGCATCGCCCTGCGCACGGATGCAGCGGTCGTCCCGACCTTCACGACCTGGGACCGCGACCTGCGGAAATATGTCCTGCGTTTCGATCCAGCGCTTGAACTCGTGCGCACGGGCGACAACGAAGCCGACATCGTTGCCAACACCGCCCTGTTCACCAGCGTGATCGAAAGCTACATCCGGCGCTATCCTGACCAATGGCTCTGGCTGCATCGCCGTTGGAAAACGCGGCCTGAAGGCGAGCCGCCCCTCTACTGAGGTTTCGCGTGCATGCCATCATGCGCTGCCAGGGATCGTTCGTATTTGGTATCGTTTCACAGGCTGCGGAAGGATTGTTGTTGCGCTTGATTTTGGGTGGCGCAGCGGTTAACCGCTGCGATAAGTCTTGTTTCAGAGCAGGCTTTAGCCTCCGAGGTAGGAACGGTCACGCTGGCATGACTATTTCCGATGTCTCTTAAGCGACATCGCAAGTCGACGAAATCACCCTACTCCTCTTGTAAGACGACCGTGGTAGTGAACAGCGAATATCTTCCCCATTTGCGCCTCTCGCGCTCTGACGCGACAATATAAGCCACCATGAAACAATCTCTAACCGCTCTAGCGGAAAAACTGGGCTGTCGACTGATTGGAGACGGCTCCGTTATCGTGACGCGAGTCTCCAGCATGAAGGCCGCAGATTCTGAAAGCGTCGTCTTCGTAGATGACGCCAGATATTTCGATGCAGCGATCGCGTCCGATGCGGCTGCCATCATCGCGGGGGACTTCTCCGCCAGCGAATCCAGCCGCAAGCCAATCCTGATCTCCGCGCAGCCGCGCTTGGCTTTCGCACGCGCGGCCAAACTTCTTCACGATTCTGCCCCTCAGGGCCGCGGAATTCATCCCTCTGCTATCGTCGCCGCGGCGGTAATTGGCAGCAATGTCGACATAGGACCTCGTGCGGTCGTTGGCGAACAGGCGAAGATCGGCGATGGGACCACGATTGGCACGGGCTGCGTGATCGGCGATGGCGTCGAAATCGGCGCCCATTGCCGCATCGATGCCAATGTGACGATCTACGCTGGCACCACGCTCGGCGACCGCGTCGTCGTTCAGGCGGGAGCTGTACTCGGCAGCGATGGTTTCGGTTATGTTCGCGATGAACAGACTGGTCGCTACGAGCAGTTCCCACAAATCGGCAGGCTCGTCATCGAAGACGACGTGGAGATCGGCGCCAACACAACCATCGACCGCGGGGCGCTCGACGAAACTCGCATACGCAGCGGCACAAAAATCGACAACCTGGTGCACATCGGCCACAACGTCCAGATCGGCAGCGACGTAGTCATCGCCGCGCAAACTGGGCTTTCTGGTAGCGCGGTCGTCGAGGACAATGTCATCATTGGAGGCCAGGTCGGCATTGCCGATCACGTGCGTATCGAAGAAGGCGCGATCATCGGCGCGCAGAGCGGCATTCCAACCAGCAAGATAATTCGCGGCAAAGGAGTGGTTTTCTGGGGAACACCGGCGCGGCCAATCCGGGAGTATCTTAAGGAGTTGGCGTTCTTATCGCGGTCAGCAAAGAAATCTCGGTAGGGACGCGGCCCGCCGCGTCTCGGCAGCGCCCGAAACGAAAACGCCAAGAGCAGCATCTATGCCCATCCTCGTCATCGGTGGACACACGCGCAGCGTCGGCAAAACCGGCGTAGTTGCCGGCCTGATCGCCGCGCTATGCGATCTGCACTGGACCGCGCTCAAGATCACGCAATATGGACATGGCGTCTGCTCCACCAACGGCGAGGCTTGCGACTGCGCAACGGGCGATCATTCCTGGGCAGTGACGGAAGAGTGCGACCGCAGCGGCGAATCTGACACTTCGCGTTTTCTGGTCGCGGGAGCCGATCACTCCTGGTGGGTTCGCACCGAGCAAGGACGGCTCGCGGAAGCGATGCCGCGCGTGCGGCAGATTCTTGCTTCCACTGAAAATGTGATTATCGAATCGAACAGCGTTTTGCGCTTTCTGAAGCCTGATCTCTACCTAACTGTTCTCGATCCCGCGACCGCCGACTTCAAATCGTCAGCGCAGGAATTCCTGGATCGCGCCGATGCCGTGTTGCTACACACAGATGCCGAGTCAGTCGCTCCAGTGTGGAAGCAAGTGTCCCTTAGATCGGTCGCGAACCGACCGACTTTTACACTTAAACCACCGAAATATGTACCGACCGAGGTCGTGGAATTCGTCCGCAATCGCCTTAGTCAATCTTCTATCCTTTGTCATCCTAAGCGGAGCGACGAGTTCACGAAGTGAGCTTCTCTCCCGAGCCGGAGGAGTTCTACCGTACTGTCGCGGGAGAAATTGATCTTCGTCTCGGCGCTGAAACTACGTGTACATTCCAATCACCCGCTCAATCGCTCGCCGGCACACGGCGCAAAACTTGTCGTGGCGCGTGAACATGATGCAGTCCACCTCCGGACGGTAATAACCCTTCGGCTCATAGTTCGCGCCTTCGAACGCGCCGACCTTCCCTAAATATTTCTCCGCGCGAAACAGAGCGTCTTCCTTGTCGCGCTCCCTGCGGAAGAGTTCTTCCATTTCCGCTTCGGGCCTGCCTTCGGCGCGTAGTTGTCTGCGCTGCTTCTGGATTTCACCTTCGAAACTTTCGAATTCCGCTTTGTTCCATGGCGTCGGCAGAGGCGTTCCTGGCTCAACCAAATCTTTCCACTTCAATTGCGCCGGATCAAGCAGAGCCGTCACATTCGGCTCCCAGGGCTCGGTTCGCCTTTCCTGCGAAAGATACGAAACATCCGATGTGTAATATTCGTCGGCCAGACCAGCGAAGTGATGGCCGAATTCATGGACGCCTACGTAGCCTGCCCACGCATTGTCGATCGCGACCGTCGCGTACGTGTTGAAAATTCCGCCGCCACCGTAAGTCTTCCCATTCACCAGAATCTCTACGAACTCATAGGGCGCAAACGATGCTACGTCGCGCAGCGTCCGGTTTTCCATGGTCAAGATGTAACGCTCGCTGTCGAAAGAATCGTAGCTCGCGCCGAGGGGCGAGCGGCGATAGGTTCCGCTGGATGGACGCGACACGCCAGACTCCTCGGCCGCCGGACATAATCCCCAGACATTGAAGTCGTTTCTATGTTCTTTGAAGGGCGACGTGCCGAAGAGCTTCTCCATAAAGCGGCGCGCGTCGGCTTCAAACTTCGCGCGCTCCGCCGCCGTGTAGCCGTCGCCCAGGACCAGCAGATCGACCTTGCCCGCGGGATCGCCCATCTTCTGAAAAGCGATCAATGCGCCCGGCGATGGCGGGCGCGAGCGGTCGACGAATTTATCCTTAGGATCGACGACCGTCTTCCATACCTCGTGATAGCCGCCCACGGTCGGGTCTTTTGCATTGCGCTCTTTCAGGGACACTTCGACGGGCGCTGACGGCGCGGGAAAACGCAATGACTCTGAAAATGTGCGGTTTGCGTGTTGTGCCTCTTCCGTTTCTTTCCACTCGCCGAAGACGGAGTTGAAGCCGCGTGAATAGAGAAGTTTTCCGCTTCCCTGCTCGCGAACTTCAAACAGAAAATTTCCGAGCTGACTCTCATCAATCGCCTTCGCCGGATTTCCGGGCCATTCGAGGGGCTCAAGCACCGTGCGATCGAGCGTGAACCATTCGTCTTTGGAATTGCCGCCGTGGTAGTAGTCAACGCGCATGGTACGCGGCGCGGCGAAAAGAAGAGGACAAAGAACGACCAGAGAGAACAGAAGAAGCAGGCTTCGTTTCATGCCGTGCATTGTAGCAAGCGTATAGAGTGACCAGGTCCTATCGAACTGTACAGTTGCGGTATGACGAGTCAAAAATCCTCTTCTAACCTGCCTTCCGGGACGCCTGTCTATGCGCCCACTTTAATGTCGACCACCTTATCGTTCTCAAACGTAACAGTCACCGGGTGGCCGCCGTTGGCGTAGTGCAACGTCCGCGAGCCGTAATCGCCGGAGCCCTCCGACCTTCCTACACCAAGCGAGAAGCTCGTCTGTAGTTCGTTCATGCCCGGGAGCACGCGGTGTTCATCCACCGCCTTCCACACATCGTCGGGCCAGTGTTTGTAGAGCACGCGGGGATCTTCAATAAAAAAGATGTCGTCGGAATGGCATTGGAAGTCGACGCCCTTTTCCACGCCGATCGGCACCGCGTAGGTTTTTGCGTTCTCGTTTCCGTCTGACTGCCCATCCGAGGACCCGACCAAGCGAAAGACAGCCAGAATCTGCTTTGTGCCCGCTGCCTTCGGCGCGGCCTCGGTGACTACGTCTTTGATGTCTAGCTTCTGAAGTGGGCCGAGCGTCCCCGCTTCGTGGGCAAAATCCGTTTTATGCGCGGACGCGTTGTAGGGGTAGTAGGTGTGATAGTAACCGAGTTTTACCCACGCTGGCTGCTGAGTAAGCTGCCGCGCGGATTTCAAATCATAGGGACGCAGTTTTTTCGGCGTTACATAGTAGTCGGCCTTCAGCGGAGCGTCCACTTTGGGCTGGGACTCCCCTTTCAAGGCCT
Source organism: Terriglobales bacterium (assembly GCA_049589635.1). GTDB lineage: Bacteria > Acidobacteriota > Terriglobia > Terriglobales > Acidobacteriaceae > Acidiflorens. The sequence continues at coordinate 24,831 of JBAWBE010000331.1, read as the reverse complement.
CGTGACGCTTATAGACGATGTACGCCGCGCGCGCGCCGGCGATCACAATGCAGAGCAGCAGAATAAGTTGGAGTTTTTGCCGAGTTTCCGGAGCCATTGCCATATTCGAAAGATTGCCCTTCCGTCCGCCGCGAATCGGCGGCGAATCCGCTAAACTAGAGTGAGTATGCCATTAACAGAAGATGACGTTCGAAGTGCTTTGCGGCAATGCTACGATCCCGAGATTCCGGTCAACATCGTCGACCTCGGCCTGATCTACAACATCCGCTTCGATAACACGCCCGAAAACCAGCAGGATGTCACGGTCGACATGACGCTCACGGCGCAAGGTTGCCCTGAACATGTCAACATCAGCGCGCAGGTTAAAGCGCGCGTCGAGCAGTTGCCGGGAGTGCGCACAGCGAATGTGAATGTGGTCTGGACCCCGCCCTGGACGCCGGAACGGCTGAGCCCGGAGGCCAGAAAACAACTCGGAATCGAGTAAGGCCGCATATCGCTATTTGCTGATCGCCGTTCGCCATTGGCTGTATGAAATTCGTGCTAGGCGAACCGAGAAAGCGAACGACGATCAGCGAACGGCGCTTCTCGCTTCTCAGTATTCCCCCAACTCTTCATACGCGCTGCTGGCACGCCGTTCCGAGAGTTCACCGATCTTGCTGCCGATTCGCATCGCCATATCCAACATGCCGGTTCCCTGGCGCACGTACGATGGTAGTTCTTCGCGAAAGCGCTCGAACCTGGTGGGATATTCCGATGCCAGGACCGCCATACCGATTCCGCCCACCAGCACTGCCGCCGGACGCCTTCCTTTCAGAAGCAAAATTACTGCCGTGCCTGCCGATACCGCAATCGCCGCCTGTTTCCAATTCGTCATGTCGTCTCCTTGCCGTGGATGAATGCCGCCGATCAATCTTTCCGCCTGCTGTCGCCCGTTCCGAATGCCGAGACGGGCAGGCCCCGTTTCTACTCTGAACTCCGCTCGGATTGTAAATCACTGGCCCTTTGATGCTTTATACTGCCGCGTGCGCTGTCCCTGTTTCGTGAAATGAGGGCCCCTCCATGACGCGATTCATCCACTGCGGTTCATTCCTATTGACATCCTTAATCATCACGCTTGCGGCCACAGGCGCGAGTTCTCAAAGCAAGCCGCGCGCCCGGGATCTGGGAGTGCCCTTCGACGGCACGCCGGGCCCTTACAACGCCATCACCGATGTTAAGGGCGTAGAAGTCGGCCACACCACGCTTGTATCAGGTCAAGGCAAACTCAAAGTCGGAGAAGGACCAGTCCGCACCGGCGTCACCGCGGTTCTCCCGCGCGGTAAGAATTCTACGGACGACGTCTTCGGAGCCTGGTTCACGCTCAACGGCAACGGAGAAATGACCGGCACGACCTGGCTTGAAGATTCCGGGCTTCTCGATGGCCCGGTAATGATCACGAATACGCACAGCGTCGGTGTCGTGCGTGATGCCGTGATTGCCTGGAAAGTAAAACGTGGCGAGCCCGACATGGAAGGCTATTGGTGGTCGCTCCCGGTAGTCGCCGAGACTTGGGACGGCTTTCTCAATGACATCAATGGATTCCACGTCAAGCCGGAGCACGTTTTTCATGCGCTCGATTCCGCGCATGGCGGCCCGGTCGAAGAGGGCAGCGTGGGCGGCGGCACCGGCATGGTGTGCAATGAATTCAAGGGAGGGATCGGAACGTCTTCGCGCGTACTCGACGTCAAAGATGGCGGCTACACCATCGGCGTGCTGGTGCAGTGCAACTATGGACGGCGTCCCGAATTGCGCATCGCTGGCGTGCCGGTCGGCAAAGAAATTCCGGAGCATCCAGCGTACGAAGATGAGACGAGTTCGCTGCGCCCGACGCGAGGGCTGGATACGGGCTCGATCATCATCGTGATTGCGACCGACGCGCCACTGATTCCGACGCAACTAAAACGTGTGGCACGCCGCGCGGCGCTCGGCCTCGGCCGCAATGGCAGTTACTCGGGAGATGGCTCGGGCGATATTTTCGTCGCTTTTTCAACCGCCAATTCCGGCATGGCAAGTCCCAAGGGGATTCACGACCTCAAGATGCTGCCCAACGACAACCTCGATCCCATTTTCCTCGCGACCGTGCGCGCCACTGAAGAAGCGGTCGTGAACGCGATGGTAGCGGCCGACACGATGACCGGTATCGACGGACATACGGCGATTGCTCTTCCTCACGAGAAACTGCGCGAGGTGCTGAAGAAATACAACCGCCTGGCGAAGTAACTTACGAAACGGAGGGATGGGCGCTAGTACCTCGGTTCTCGCTGTCCCCAAAAAAGACGCCCCCAAATTTTAGCGGGCGCTTTTTCGGCGGCCAGCACGACGCCGCTCGGGGTTGCTTTCTTACTTGACCGTGAAGGCAACATTGCCCTCGAGCGTGCCGCCGGGAGTGACGACCTTAACGGCTCCGGTGGTCGCGCCCGTGGGCACTGTTGTTGTGATTTCTGTGGCGGAGACGACCTCAAAGGTCGCGGACTTTCCATTGAACGCAACGCTCGTTGCGCCCGTTAGATCCGTTCCCTGAATAATGACCTTGGTCTTTCCCGCCTTGCCGAAGGTTGGAATCGGCTGCACGAATGGCCCGAGGCCCACGCTGAATCCGATCAGGCACGTGCCGTTGTCAGAGCCATAGAAGTTACCGTCGGTGCCCTGAACCAAGCCGCCATAGGGATGAGCCAGCGTGCAGAGATCCGTGGGGAGGCCGTACACGCTCGCATACGCGCCGTCCGCCACTTCGTAGACCGAACCCGTTCCACCGTAGCCGCCGCCACCGTAATTTTCGGTCGTGCCATAAAGGTTTCCATCGGAACCAAGAACCATCGGAGCGATAGGATTCCCGCCGTCCGTGCCGCCATTCTGAAAGCCCGTGAATTGGTGCAGGAGCGTGAATTTGAACTTGCCCTTGGTTGTGATTTTGAAGACCGTGCCGTAGCCATCAGGGCCGCCGGCGAAGGTTTCTCCGTAAAGATCGCCGTCGTTACCCAGCGCCAATCCGGCCGACGGATGTTGTCCGTCCGGGCAGCCTTGCTGCGCGCAGAATGAGTACAGGGTCGTCACCTTGCCGCCCAGCGTTGCTTTGTAAATCGAGCCCTGGGCGTAGACGCCTCCTGCTTTGGTCACACCATAGATCGTGCCGCTGGGTATCTGCACCAGGTTGCCTTGCGGACTAGTTCCATTGGGGAAGGCGTAGAGCAACGTGAACTTGCCCTTGGTCGTGATCTTGAAAAGAGTGTTGCCCGAGGTGATGCCATACAGTGCAGCGTTGCTCGCCTGAAGCAGTTGGCCGCCAGGAGCGGAACCATCGTTCGGATTGCAGGTATTGGGGGGATCGCAGAAACTGTGGAGGACTGTAAACGCGCCCTCGGGCGTCAGGCGGAAAATCGTTCCGTCGTTATAGGTCCCGCCAGCCGGGGTCATGCCGTAGAAGTTGCCGTCACTGGCCTGAATGATGCCGCCATAGGGGCTTCTGCCGTCAGGGCATCCAGTGGATATGCAAAAGGTATAAAGGAGTGTGTAACTGCCTGCGGGAGTGATGCGGAAGATCGTGCCTCCGCAGTCGACGTAGTTATTGCAGTTCACGTTACCCGCGCCGCCCGACTCAGTCGTCCCGTAGAGGTTCCCGTCTGTCGCCTGGATCATATTCATCGTGAACGGGTTGTATCCGAGGGTGCCGTCCTCTGGGAATCCATATAGCAATGAGAAAGACTGGGCCTGCGCAACGAGCGCCGAGGCAACGCAAAAAACAGCGGCGATACAAACGCGGCGCAGCATTGTGTGCCGCACCATCGCGCACAGTAGGGTAGAATCTTTTCGCTCTTCGCCAAAATAACGGTTCATTTCTCCTCTCCTCCTAGTCGTATGTAGTTGAACTTGCTATCGGGGAAGTTTGTGAACCGACCAGCCCGCATTCCTCCCCGAACGCGGGCGGACCGGCACACTCGTGCCACTACCCCCTGACTAGCCGTTGGGATAAAATTTTCAACCAGCGGGTCTCTAGGACCTTTCCCCCACGATCGAGGAGCAAGCACGCTGCGCTACTCTGCCGCTGGCTCCCATCGCAAGTCGTTAGCCCGCCTCATTTTTTTGTGATTTTTTTCTCACGGCTCTATGGGTAACGCTGTCAAACATTTATACGAGTTCGGTCCTTTCCAACTCGATGCCGGCGAGCGTGTGCTGCGCCGGGGCCAGAAGCGGATTGACTTGCCGCCGCGGGTGTTTGACACGCTCGTCGCGCTCGCCGAAAGCGACGGCCGGCTGCTAGCCAAAGACGAACTGATGGACCGGATCTGGCCGGATTCGGCGGTCGAAGAAAATAACCTGACTCAAGCCATCTACCTACTGCGGCGGGTTTTGCAGGATGGCGAAAATGGAAATCGTTACATCGAGACGGTTCCAAAACGCGGTTATAGATTTCTGGCGCCCGTACGCGAAACGGCGCGCGATGCTTCCGGCGCTCATCGCGTTGCGGTCAATGCCGCTGCACCCGATGCTGCTGTGAAAGAAAGTTTCGACGCCGCGACCTCCGCCGCGCCTGTAGAAGTTCTCGCGTCCGACTCTCCACGGGTCGCCACCTCACCGCATCCTGCAACCTGGCAGCGAGCAGTCCCGGCAGTGCTGATCGTGGCTCTAGCGGTTGTGGGAACGCTGCTTGCTCTGCGGTTGCTGAAGTCGCGACAAACCACGAATGCAGGACTGCACGCCCTGGCCGTGTTGCCTCTCCAGAATCTTTCCAAAGACGCAGGCCAGGATTACTTCGTCGACGGCTTCACCGAAGAACTCGTCACCGACATCGCGCAAATTCGTTCGCTGCGCGTAATCTCGCGCACCTCAACCATGGGTTATAAGGGCACGCACAAGTCACTGCCAGAAATTGCGCGCGAGCTGCACGTCGATCTCATCCTCGAAGGTTCCGTCATCCGCGACGGCAATCGCGTCCGAGTGACCGCACAGCTCATCAATGCGCCAACCGACACGCATCTCTGGGCGCAGACTTACGAATCGACCATCAACGACATCCTCGACATCCAAAGCCGAATTTCCCGCGCCATCGCCGACGATGTGAGCCTCGATCTTTCGCCCGATGAAAAGGCGCACCTGGCGGCCGTTCCCACGGTCGATCCCGAAGCCCACGACTTGTATCTCAAGGCGAGTTACCAGTTCGCGCAGCAGACGCCCGACTCGCTGCGTCAAAGCTTGGCGCTCTATCAGGCCGCCGTCGCCAAGGATCCGACATTCGCAATGGCCTATCTCGGCTTTGCGCAGACCGAGGCATCCCTCACGCAAGTCACCGCCGCACCTCCCGACGAGGCCGTCCAGAACGAAAGAGTCTCTTTGGCCAAAGCCCTCGCCATCAACCCGCACTTGGGGGACGCGCACGGCCTGCTGGCGTCTCTCGCCTACTATCGCGATTGGGATTGGCCGCGTGCCGAAAAGGAGTTCAAAGCGGCATTGGCCGAAGGCGCGCGTGGCGCGACCGAGCAGCGCTATGGCACTTCGCTGATAACCCGCGGCCGCTTCGCGGAAGGTACCGCGCATTTACAGGCCGCACTCGAACTCGATCCTCTAGGCAAGTCGCCGCGCGTAAATCAGTTCTATGGACTTTATTTCCAGCGCAAGTATCCGGAGGCCCGGCAAAAGCTGGAAGAGACGTTGGCTTCGAGCCCCGACTGGTTCGCCGGCCACGGCCTGCTGGCCCTGCTTGCGGCCACCGAACACAATTGCCCCGACGCCGAAAAACATGCGCAGTGGTTATCCCAGAAATATCCTTCGCCGCTCGGCGATTTCCTGCTCTCGCTAGCCAGTTCGTGCAGCGGCGATCAAACGAAAGCCCGCGAATATCTCGCGCACGCCGCCTCATACAAAGGCCAGGCCTTTGTCTCGCCCTACCAACTCGCACTTGGTTATTCCTATCTGGGCGACAAAGAAGTTGCGATGTCCTACTTATTAAAATCGGCCGACATCCGCGAGCCACAAGTCCCATACATAAAAGTCGACCCGCTCTTCGATCCGATCCGGTCAGACTCGCGCTACATCGCGTTAGAAAAACAAATAGGCCTGGAACCCTAGAGTTTCCCTCGTGCCCCTCCGTAGCTTGCCCTGAGCATAGTCAAAGCAACCCATGGTTGAAGCTCTTTGGCGGCGTCGATATGCGACAATGAGTACTAATTCTTCACCCGAATGCCACCCACCTTCAAAGCAGTAATCGCGGGCGCTGGCCCCGCAGGGCTGACTGCAGCCTACGAACTTTCTAAACAAAAGGCACCTGTCGTAGTGCTCGAAGGCGATCCCGAATACGTCGGCGGAATCTCACGCACAGTCAACTACAAAGGGTTCCGCTTCGATATCGGCGGCCATCGTTTTTTTTCCAAATCGCGCGAGGTCGAAGACCTCTGGACCGAGATCGCTGGCCCAGACATGCTCAATCGTCCGCGATCCTCTCGCATTTATTATCGCGGACAGTTCTACACTTACCCGCTTAGGCCGTTCGAGGCACTGTCAAAACTCGGCCTCTTCGAATCGGCGCGCTGCATGGCCTCGTTCGCGAAGGCACGGCTTAATCCCACGCCCAATCCAAAAACTTTTCAGGATTGGGTGGTCAATCAATTCGGCGAGCGGCTCTTCCAGATTTTTTTCAAGACCTACACCGAAAAAGTCTGGGGCATGAAGTGCACGGAGATTTCCGCAGACTGGGCCGCCCAGCGCATCAAAGGCCTGTCGCTTGGCTCCGCCATCAAGCACGCAGTCCTGCCGCAGCGCAAACCAAAAAACCGCACGCAAGTAGTCAAGACGCTAATTGATACCTTCCGTTATCCGCGCCTGGGGCCTGGAATGATGTGGGAAGCGTGCACCACGAAAATTCGCCGCCTCGGCGGGCAAGTTCTGCTCGGCCGCAGAGTCGTTGGCTGCCGCTTCGACGCTTCGAGCAACGTTTGGATCGTTACGGCGCGCGATGCAAGCGGCCGGACGGAAGAATTCCACGGCGAGCATGTCATCTCATCCATGCCTATTCGCGAATTGGTTGCGCAGATCGAGCCCGGAGCTCAGGGTCAAGTCACGCCGAGTAACGGTGCTCCCGATAGTGCAATTCCCGAGGACGTCAAACGCGCCGCGCAGTCCCTGCGCTATCGCGACTTCCTCACCGTCGGACTCATCGTCCACGATGAAGGCCGCTTCAGCGATAACTGGATTTACATTCACGATCCGTCCGTGCAAGTCGGGCGCGTGCAGAACTACAAATCGTGGTCGCCGGAGATGGTGCCCGATCCCGCCTTCTGCTCCTATGGGCTCGAATATTTCTGTTTCGAAGGTGATGGCCTGTGGACCTCGCCCGACGAGCAACTGCTGGCGCTGGCGAAAAAAGAAATTCAGCAGATCGGCCTGGCGAACGCCGCGAACATCGTCGACGGCGTGGTGATCCGCCAGAAGAAAGCCTATCCCGTCTACGACGACGCCTACCAGCAGCACGTCGATACGATTCGCGCGGCGCTGGAAAAGCAGTTCCCCACGCTGCACCTCGTTGGCCGCAACGGCATGCATAAATATAACAACCAGGACCACGCCATGATGACCGCCATGCTCACCGCAAAAAATATTCTCGCGGGCCATCGCCAATATGACGTGTGGGCGGTAAATCAGGACGCCGAGTATCACGAGGCCGGGGAGGCCGGCGCCGAAGAGGAAAAGCCTCCCACTATTGAGCGTGTGCCGCAGGCGGTGTGAGATTTGTAGCGCCGCCGTGCCAAGGGCGTGGAGGCCGAAAGGATTCTCACATGAAAACGATCCGAATCGTGACCGTGGCAGTAGTGATGGTCGCAAGCACGTGGGCGCTGCGCGCGCTCTGGGCGCAGCCGGCAGTGAACATGCCGGCCAATGAAAATCAAGAGGAGCGGTCCGGGATGACGAGCGAAAAAGTGATCATGCTGATCGAAGCAAAACTTCAGCCACAGCGCCGCGGGGAGCTGGTCGAGGCCGCACGCCAATACGTGCCATTGGTGCGGGCGGAGCCAGGTGTGGAAGCGTTTTACGTCGCGGCACGAAAAGACGATCCCAATACATTTGTTTTCTATGAGGTTTACAAGTCGCAAGCTGCACAAGATTTCCATCTGCAGCAGGACTTCACCAAGAAATTTCTGGCGACGCTAAAGAGCGCGCAGGTCGGAGACCGAGTGCGGACAAGTCTCGTCGAGCTAACCGCGGAAGGACAGACGCAGTCAAAATAGGGAGACAAAAAGCTCCCAGTGGCGAGAGTTCCCTGCGATACAACGTTTCACTATTTCCTGGAGTGTAAGAAGGTGGCTCGTTGCCTATTTTGGTCTTGATGTGCTGAGCTTCGACTCCTTGACGCGATACTTGCCCTCATCCTCGTTCAGTTGCGAAAGACCGAAGATCACGACCTCGCGGGAGGTCATGGTGACGTGGGCCGCAAAATAGTAGATCCGGCCTGGCTCGGCCGTAAAGGATGTCAGATTGACATTCTTCTTCAAGCGTTTTAGAGACGATTGCCAGCTTGCGCACAGATGATGAACTCCCGGGTCGACTGTCAATGTGAAATATGAGTTGCTGTAATCGGCGCCTACCCAGGCTCCATCCATACCGAAACGGACTGTGGCATACATGAAGGTGCCGATCGGTCCGTTTTCGTCTTCGATAAGGACGATCTGTGCCTTGCCCTCTTCTGGCCCGGTAGGTTCGGGCTGACCGCCTCCTGTTTTGACGTCGAATTTGACATTGTCGTCGCCGCACGAATCCGGCAAAGTGTTAGCCCAGACCTGTCCAGCACAGGAAAGAAATACACAGAGAACAAATGCGGTGAGGCTTGGCTTCATAGGAATTCTCCTGGGGATTGAGACCCGCGCTCGAACAGGTTAGTTGCGACCATGTCCAGTTCTACCTAAGCGTAAGAACTGATGGTTATCGGACGCTACATCCAACGACGATTGGCATAACATCGCGATTACACTCGTCATTATCATCCTACAGTTCCTCCTCAGAGAAAATACCTTGACTTAGACCGGGAACCCACCTCAACTGAGGCCTGCACGTAAGTGCAGCGGCTCGGCTTAATCCGTGTTAGGTCTTCCGGGGTGCCGCGACTGATCTTTGATCACGAGAGCAACCCCGCCGAACAGAACGTAACTGATTTTTTATCAAGACTTTGCAAATTACACTATCCAGAATCAATACCCGCAAGAAATGCGTGATTTTGGCCGCTAACTCCCACGTACTCAATACTTTGCTTCTAAGTAACTTTGGTTCAAGACTTTGCGGCACAACTCCGTAAAGTCATGATTCCAATAGACCCGGGCCATAGGGTTAGAGGGGCTAACTCCGGTCTTGGCTACAGACCAAAGAGCAAGCTGATGAGTCTGCGCGATCTCGCGGAAGCCGCGGTCGGCGGCCGAAAATAACTACCGAAGAGGTAGCAACTAGTCCACTACAGCCTTATCAGTGATCTCCAGCCCCTTATCGATGATTGCGAACGCCTCGCGCAGCTGCTGCTCATTAATGCACAGCGGAGGATTCGTATAGAACGTATTCCATCGCACCAGTGTATAGAGCCCGTTCTCGCGGAAGAATTTTCCGAGCGCGACCATCTCGTCGGATGTCCCATTGAACAGAGCCATGGGCTGGCGCGTCTTTTGGCTGCGGACCAGCTCGAAGATTCCGAATAATCCGATCGATCGAACCGCGCCGACGGAGCGATGTTTCTTCTGAAGGTCGGCTCCAAGATCTTTCATGATCGCGCCCATGTTTCGCGAATTCTCGATCAGGTTGTCTTCTTCGTACACGCGAATGGTCGCGAGCGCGGTCGCGCATCCCATCGGATGGGAGTTATAAGTCAGTCCGCCATAAAACACCTTGTCCTGAAAATGTTGCGCGATGTGATGACGCATGCCGACCGCGCCCAGTGCAATGTAACTCGACGTCAGCCCCTTTGCCATGCAAATAAGATCGGGAACAACTTTCCAGTGATCGACTGCAAACCATTCGCCCGTGCGTCCAAAACCGGCCATGACTTCGTCGGCAATCATCAGGATTCCGTATTTGTCGCACAGTTTGCGCACGCCTTGCATATACCCATCAGGCGGAATCAGAATGCCGTTCGTTCCGGTGACGGTCTCCAAAATGAACGCGGCAATCGTCTGCGGGCCTTCGAGCTGAATCGTCTCTTCAATCATCGCCAGGGACGATTCGGCCGATTCCCATCCGCGCTCGATGCCGTGATAAGGGTCGAGCACGCGCACGACACCCGGAATGCCGGGCTCAGCAGCCCAGCGCCGAGGATCGCCGGTCAGCGAGATCGCGCCCGCCGTTGCACCGTGGTACGAACGATAGCGCGCAATGATTTTATGGCGCCCAGTAAAGAATCGGGCAAGCTTGATGGCGTTTTCATTTGCCTCAGCGCCACCATTCGTAAAGAAAAATGTGTCGATGTCGCCGGGAGTAATCTCCGCCAGCTTTTGGCCAAGCCGAGCGCGCACTTCGGTCGCCATGAAAGGATTCGCATAACAAAGCGTCGCAGCCTGGTCGGCAATCGCCTGAATCACGCGCTCATCGCCGTGTCCAATGTTGACGGACATCAACTGACTGTTGAAGTCGATAAAGCGCTTCCCTTCCGGCGTCCAGAAATAAATTCCCTTTGCACGCGCAACAGGAATCGGATCGACCTTCGACTGCGCCGACCACTCGTAGAGCGTGTGCTTTTTAGTCAGGTCAATGATTTCTTTGCCGGTCATCGTGGGAGTTTCGGTCGCGGTGGTCATCGAATCCTCGTTTTCGTTTTTGAAAATCGTTTCACCACAGAGTCACAGAGAACTGCAAGAATCGCAATCTAAACAGACTGAACGCTCAATGTCGGCTTCTTTTCCGTCACAGCCGCCAAGGCAGATTCGAGCACATCCATCGCTTCCTCCATTTGCGCGTCGGTCACGACGAGCGGCATGAGCAAACGTATCACGTTGCCGTACGAGCCAGCGGTGATTAACACGAGACCGTGCTCGTAGCAATATTGCGACACCTGTTTTGTCTCCTCGTCTGCAGGCTCGCGAGTTGCTTTCGAACGAACCAGTTCTAGAGCCTGCATCGCACCGAGACCACGAACATCGCCGATCAATTCCCACTTGGCTTGCCATTTCGCGGCGCGTTTGCGGAAGCGATCACCCAGTACATTCGCCCGCGCGCACAGATTCTCTTTCTCAATCGTCTCAAGCACGGCCAGCGCCGCTTCGCAGGCCAATGGATTGCCGCCGAATGTTCCGCCTAATTGGCCGGCGGCGGAAACATCCATGATGTCGGCGCGGCCCGTGACTGCGGCCATTGGCAAGCCTCCGGTGAGTGACTTCGCCATGGTGACAATATCCGGATCGAGTCCCAACCGCTCGCACGCGAACATTGCGCCCGTGCGCGCGAATCCCGTCTGGACTTCATCGGCGATCACCAGGATTCCGTACTTGCGGCAGATTTCCGTTAGGGTCGGAAAGAATTCTGATGGAGGCGTAACAAATCCACCTTCACCAAGAATCGGCTCAACGATCACGGCAGCAACGCTCTCAGCGGCGACCACGCGTTTAAACGTATCTTCGATGTGCTTCGCACAAAACACCTCGCACGACGGATATTTCAGCGAATACGAGCAGCGATAGCAATAGGCATACGGAATGCGATAAACATCACTTGGAAACGGTTCGAAGCCGGCCTTGTAGGGATGCGTTTTGCTGGTCATGGCCATCGCCATGTACGTACGTCCGTGGAAGGCGTCTTCAAAGGCGATGATTGCGGGCCTGCGTGTATAGGCGCGCGCAATCTTGACCGCGTTTTCCGTCGCCTCTGCGCCGGTGCTGACGAGCAGAGTCTTCTTCGGACCTTTCCCCGGCGCAATCGCATTCAGCTTTTCGCAGACCGCTATGTAGCTCTCATAAGGAAGCACGTTAAAGCTGGTATGCAGAAAACGATCCAGTTGACGGCGCACAGCATCGACGACCGCTGGCGCGCGATGTCCTGTGTTAACGCAGCCGATTCCGCCGGCGAAGTCAATCATCCGATTGCCGTCGACATCTTCGATGACCGCGCCCTCAGCCTTCGCGACGAAGACGGGCGTTGCATGATAAGCAGCCCTTACAACCGCGGCATCGCGACGTTTCATCAGTGCTTGCGAGCGCGGCCCGGGAATCGGAGTGCGGAGTTGGATAGTCGACATACTAGGTCTCAGTCTTCAGTTTTCAGTTATCGGTACCAACCGATCGGCGCTTCGTTCAAATTGATGTATACCTGCTTTGTTTCCAGATATTCCTCGATACCCCAGGGCCCGAGTTCGCGTCCAAAGCCAGATTGCTTGTAGCCTCCCCACGGGGCTTCCACGTAGGTCGGTTGCATATGATTGACCCACACTATGCCTGCTCGCAGAGACTTCACCGTTCGCATGGCTTTGAAAATGTCGCGCGTCCAGACGGCTGCGGCCAAGCCATACGGGGAATCGTTGGCAATCTTCATCGCGTCTTTTTCGTCGTCGAATGGGATGACCGCGGCCACCGGGCCGAAGACTTCTTCGCGCGCAATGCGGGCGCTGTTATCGACGTCATAGAAGATAGTCGGCTGCACGTAATAGCCCTTGGCGAATTTCTCGGCGCGTCCACCGCCGGATGCAACTTTCGCTTCCTTCTTGCCGATATCGACGTAGGAAAGCACGCGGTCATACTGCTCCTTGCTGACCAGCGCGCCCATTTTCGTTTCGCGATCGAGCGGCGGGCCGAGTTTGATCTTCTTGGCCTTTTCAGCCATCGCGTCGACGAACTTCTTATAAATCGATTTCTGTACCAGAATGCGGCTGCCCGCCGAGCAAACTTCACCCTGATTAATGAACACACCGAAGAGCGCACCGTCGATGGCGGCTTCGAAGTCGGCGTCGGCAAAGAAAATGTTCGGGGACTTGCCACCGAGTTCAAGCGTCACGCGTTTCACCGTGTCTGCCGCTTCTTTCACGATGATCTTGCCGACACTCGCTGAGCCGGTGAAGGCAATCTTATTCACGTCGGGATGCTTCACCAGCGGCGAGCCACAGGTCTCGCCAAAGCCAGTGATCACGTTCACTACGCCCTTTGGCAATCCGACTTCGTCAAACCACTTTGCCAACTCCAGCGCGGTGAGCGGAGTTTGCTCGGCTGGCTTCAAAATGCAGGTGCACCCGGCGGCCAATGCCGGAGCCAGCTTCCACGCTGCCATGAGCAACGGATAATTCCAGGGAACGATTTGTCCGGCCACTCCGACGGGCTCTTTGAGCGTGAGGCTCATCGCATTGTCGGGCACAGGATTTACGTAGCCGACGACCTTCGTCGCGAGGCCGCCGTAGTATTCGAAGCACGTCGCCACATCGTTGATGTCAAACTCGGCTTCGACGATGGGCTTGCCGGTGTTGCGGCATTCCAGTTCAGCGAGCGCGGGCAGATTCTGACGAACTTTTTCAGCTAGACGGAAGAGAACGCGGCCGCGCTCTTGCGCTGTCGAGGCAGCCCATGGACCCTCGTCAAATGCCGCGCGGGCTGCAGCTACTGCGCGGTCTACATCTTCGGCATTGGCGTCAGGAACCTGTGCAATTACTTCTTCCGTCGACGGATCGTAGACTGGAAAAGTCTTGTTCGTTTTGCTGGCGACCCATTGGCCGTCGATAAACATCTGGTATGTCTTGACGTCGGTCTGTACTCCACCGGGCATAGACTATCTCCTGCGTCAGCTAAAGTGCTTCGCCACCTACGATTTTCGCATCCGGTGTTTTCAGGTGGCTGTATCCATAAAAGAAAAATACCGCGAGCGCGATGAATCCGAGCGTTATTCCAAACATGGTTGCTTCATACTTCCAGATCGAAGTGATTTGCTTGGCGGGGAAGAACGCCACGATGATGCCAAGTATCGTGGTTATTAGGCCAGCCGCGCCGGAGAGTGCCAAGGTGGTTCGGCTGTAGCGTCCACCAACTGATCCGCGCCAGGCAAACCTCAGCAACGCCGCAAAGACATACAGAAAGGGGATGAGTTGCAGCACCACCGCGGCAGACAGCATCTTCTGAAACGCTTCCTGGACGCCGCCTGAAAGAGTGAAATTCAGCACGATCAGGATCAGAGAGACGATCCCCTGCACAATCAAGGCAACGTGCGGTGTCGAGTACTTAGGATGAACCTTTCCCATTGCCGCCGGCATGTAGGAATCGAGCCCGGCCACAAATGGAATGCGAGCCGAACCGCCTATCCACGCCGAGCCAATTCCGGCGATTGAGAAACTGAGCATGACCGCAAAGGGAGCGACGATCCATGCCATCCCGACTTTGCCGGCCATCTGGCTGACGCCTTGCACAATCCCTTGCAAGACACTGATGTCGTTTTTACCGATGGCGATAAGGAGCGTTAATGTCGCTCCGATATAGAGCGCGCCAGAAATCACGCCTCCCCATGCGACCGCGCCGGGCAGCGTCTCCTGGGGATTGCGGATTTCGTCGCCCATCACCGACGCCAATTCCAGTCCAACCAGGCCAAAGCAGATCACGCCGAAGGAATTCAGAACAAACTTGGGATCGGCGGGGATTCGCAGGTCGGCCGCCGTTACCGATGTGCCGAATCGCGACCAGATGGTGATTCCGAGGCCGATCAAAACTGCGGCGGCTACGAAGGTTCCAATGGCTCCAAGATTGTTGAGCCATTTGCCAACTCCGAGGCCGACGATGTTCAGCGCTGTGAGCAAAGTGAGCAGCGCAAATGATGCGATCATCGCAAAGGCCTTGTTGTCAGCGAGTGCAGCGTGGCCAGGTCCCAGCGCAAATACCGAGACGCCGACGAAGTAGAGCATCACCGTCGGCACGTAGAGCATGTTGTTGGTCCAATAGCACCATCCGGAAAGGAAGCCGTGAAAGTCGCCAAAGACTTCTTTCGCCCAGAGGTAGACGCCACCTTCGCCCGGATAACGGTGCGCGAGCTCAATGACTGCGATTCCCTGCGGCCAGAAAAAAAGCAACAGGGCGATCAGCCACAGCCAGACTGTTACGCCGCCGTTGGCTGCGATCGAGGGAATGACGTTCAGATTGAATACTGCGACTACGAACAGCAACACCAAGTCGAAGCGTCCGAGAACGCGCTTCAGGTGCGGCTGGTTGGGATCAGAAGTCATCGGGTCATCGGGTGATTGGGTTATCGTGCCATCTAATTCGATCGGACTTGGGTCGTTCGATCACCCGATGATCCGATGGCCAGATGGCACGAAGACCCGATCGGTTCTAGTGCGTTGCGACAGCTCCTATCCGCTCGTGCTGTGCCGCGGCCAGCGAATCGGCAATGTCCGCGAATGTTGCGAGGTGCTGGTCGATGTCGGCTTCCGTGTGCTGCACCGAAATCGTCCACTGCTCATCCCACCAATACGGTTGCGGCATCACTCCGCGATTGACCATCGCAAACCAGTAATGGCGCCACAGGTCGATGTCGATCGCCAGCCAGTCGCGATAGTTTTTGATCTCTGCCGGATACAACATCAGCGCGCCATTCACGCCGGCGCTCGCGATGTAAGCTTGCAGACCGGATTTGGCGACGATCCTCCGGTAGCCTTCGGTCAATTTGTGGCTCAGTTTGTCGGTGTGCGCATAATTATCGCGCGTCAACACTTCGCGGAATACTGCGAGGCCTGCGGCCATCGAAACGGGGTTCGTATTGTAAGTGCCGCCGTGAAACACTTTGTGGTCGGAGATAAGTTGCATGACGCGCTTGTGCGCCCCGAAGGCGGCTAGCGGGAATCCGCCGCCGATCGATTTCGCCAGGCAGATCATGTCGGGCGTCACGCCGAAATACTCCGACGCGCCAGACCAACCAAGTTTTGCTCCCGTCTTCACTTCGTCGAAGATCAGCAGCGCGCCGTGCTTGTCGCAGAGCTCGCGCAGGCCTTCGAGAAATCCTTTCTGCGGCATGCAGAGGCCGACATTCATCATGATCGGTTCGAGAATGATGGCCGCGATCTGGTCAGGATTCTCGCGGAAGCGGCGCTCGACTGTTTCGAGATCGTTAAAGGTTGCGATCTTCACGTTATCGATGCTTGCTGCGGGCACGCCCTTGCCGCCGGAAACGGGCTTGGGATTCTTGATGTCCCCGAAGTCGTCGGCCGGCGGATGCGGCTTCACGCTCACCAGCGCGGCATCGTGCAAGCCGTGATAACCGCCTTCGAATTTGATGATCTTGTCGCGTCCAGTCGCCGCGCGCGCGAGGCGAATGGTGTGCATGGTCACTTCCGTGCCGCTGTTGCCGAAGCGGCACATCTCGACTGGGAAGCGCGTGCAGATTTCTTCCGCCAGCTCCCACTCCATGTTGTGGGGCATGCCAAACATTGTGCCCGTCGAGAGGCGCTTCTCGACCGCCTTCATGACTGCGGGATGGCAGTGCCCCGCCATCAGCGCTCCGAAACATAGATTGTGATCGATGTATTCGTTGCCATCCAGATCGCGGAATCGGCCACCTTTGCCTTCCTGCACAAAGATGGGATATGGATCATAGGCGCGATAGTTGCTGGCGACCCCGAGCGGAATGCGTTTCAGATTCTTCTTGTGAGCTTCGGCGGACTTGGGCGTGCGGCGCTCGAACGTCGCGAGCTCCTTCTCTAGTGCGGGATACATCGTGATCTCCAAAAATGCTCAGGCCGGATCCGCTAGAGGATGGGCCATTAGATTGGGCCGGGGCGGCCGTAACCGCCCGGTTTCGGACAAAATCAGAAGTAAAACTTCAAAGCAAATTGTAACAGCCGCGGATCCTTGACCTCCGTCACCTGGCCAAATTGCGCTCCGTCGGTGCTGTTGCCGTCCGGATTAAAGAACTGCGTATGGTTAAAGATGTTAAACACCTCTCCGCGAAATTCAAAATGGGTGCGCTCGTTGACGGCAATGTTCTTCATAACAACGAAATCGGTATCGCTGATCCCGGGCCCGCAACAAATCGTGCGCGGAGCACTTCCTACGTAACCGAACACGCCTGACTCCGTGAAAATCCCATCCTGATTGGTAGGGTTGTTGAAGTAGTAGTTCCCGTTGCTTTGCGGTCTTTGCCAGTGAAATGGCGCAACTTGGTTCGGCTCACCCGGCAATTCGAAGTCGAAGCTGTTCATCAACTCGTTGTCCGACGACGAAGTGATTCGAATCGGAAATCCCGTCTGATAGGTTGTGATACCAGAAACGGCCCAATCATTCAGTAATTTCCCGGCAAAACCGCTGTATTTTCTGATGGGCAGATCCCAGAAATAACTGATAACGAAGCGGTGGCGCGCGTCAAACAGCGAGCGAGCGAAGTTATTTGCGCCCGGCAGAGGATTGAGTATCCCTTCGAAGCTGGAGGCCTCGTCGATGGATTTGCTGTAAGTATAAGCTGCAGTGAATTGGAGTCCGTGAGCGAAGCGCTTATCCAACGAAGCTTGTAGGGAATTGTAGGCGGAGCTGGCGATCGTGTCCTGGGCGAAGACGCTGGTGAAGACCGGAACGCCGGTGGCGGTGGGACAACCGGAACCGGTCATCGGGTCGCATTGCGGCGAGGAGTACGGCCGCAAACCGACGAGAGTAATTCCGTTTGCACCGACTGTGGTTCCCGCTGGAATCACAGAGCTGTTCTGGGCATAAGGAAGGTGCAAATCCACGGGCAGGACTGTTCCGGGGGTGATGATGAAAGGAGCATCCTCGGTAAACTGCCCGCATGTTACCTGATCGCCGAAGCCGTCGGTGACGTATGCGGGATTTGCAGCCGCAATGTTGCCGATATCGAGACATGTTTGCGGATTCGAGTAATTGACGTCATGCGTCGCCAGCAAGCGATGCCCTTGCGATCCCACGTAACCGACCGACAATTTCATGTCTGGCGTTAACTGGCGCTCGAATCCAAGGTTGTACTGCGCGGAATACTGCGCCCGCAGATGCGGCTGAAAATCTCCGTAGAGAATGATCGGCTCGAATCTCGCCCAATCCTGAGCGTTACCCCGCGGCGCGTTCAGAACTCCGTTAAACGGGTTGAGGTAGGTGGTACCCATTTGCGTGGCTGTGTTGTAGTCCTGACCCGCAAAGGGAAGATTGAATTGCGTCTCGGAGACGACGCTGCTTCCTCCAAACGGCGGCTCGGCACCAAACTGCGCGAGCACAAGCTGCTCGATCGGGTTATAAAAAAGTCCCCATCCCGCGCGAATGCTGGTTTTGCCGGAGGTGCCGGGACTCCAGGCAATTCCGATGCGGGGAGCGAAGGCCTTGTAATAGGTTGTGGTCAGACCGGCGGGCACACCGGAATCTCCGGGCACGACCAACCCGATCGCATCCTGTGACGTGCAATCGGTATTGGGACCTCCGCAAGGGTAGATCGTAGACGATTGGCCAGGCCGGAAAGTCTGTACATGCTGGGCCCTGTCCGCGAGCGGCGTATTCAATTCCCATCGGAAACCATAGTTCAAGGTAAGATTCGGCCTGATCTTCCAGCTGTCTTGGGCGTACAAATAGAGTCCGGTGTTGCGAATCTCTTCATTTTGCGGCGAACCTTCGCCGAACGTATCCGGAAGACCCAAAAGGTAATTTGGGAAAAGATTGGCCGCATTGGTATCGTTCGGTCCACCGCCGAAGTAGGTGAACTCGCCGTTTATGTTGAAGTAATAAAATTGATTAAACTGCTGCCGGCGAACGTCCGCTCCAAATTTGAAGGTGTGGTTTCCCGATATCTTAGACAAACTATCCGACCACTGGAAAGAGTTCCCTGCCTGTGGAAGCTCACCTTCCCAGTTGTTGCCAATCGAAAACCCTCCCGAAATCGCGATGAACGGCAAACCTTCGCGGCTCGCGTTCAGGCCCGGATGAATGCCATAAAGGCTACCGTTGGAATCCGTGGATCCGTCGCCATAAAAACAGGGCACGGTAGCCGTAAGCCATGAAGGAGGCGGCGGGCAGGAATTCTGCACGAGTTCGGTGTTGGCGGGGTGCAGGAAGGTTTCCTGGCCTTCACGATTGTAGTTAAAACGGAACTCGTTGACGGTGGTGTTATTGATTGTCCAGGTATGCGCAATGTTGTACTGCTGGAAACGCTCCGCCGTTATGCCTCCGAAACCAGGGAGGTCGGCGCCGGCCAGTTCGAAGGTGGCAAATGGGTTGTTCGTACGATCATCGTTGAAATAGTAATAAATGCTCAGGTTTTGCTTGTCATTCAAGCGGTGATCAATTTTAGCCGTGAAGTTGTCGCCACGTACCGCCTCGGTCGGCACAGTGCTGATCAAACTCCCGCCATTCGGTGGTGTCGGAACAAATTGGAGAAGATCGACGGCCGTAGGATCCAGGCAAGCCAACGGAATCTGGCTGTTCGCAAATAAAGAGGTGTATTTAATACCAGCGGGAATACCGCCGGGATAGCCCACTGCCTGGTCACACCCTGGCCGGTTATCCAACAGCTGCGGGTTGTTGAGGAGTCCCGTTTGCATAGTCGGATTCTGAGTATCAAAGCCACCAATATCGCTGAAGTCCGCATAAGGTTGTGTGGCACTCGGTCGCTCGGAAGCAGAGGGAACAGTCACGGCTGGCGAGAGGATGCCCTGCCGAATACGCCGGCCCTCATAACTGGCGAAGAAGAAAGTTCGGTTCTTGATGATGGGGCCACCCAGCGTGCCACCAAACTGGTTCTGATTAAATTGTGGCTTCGAGCAAGGAAGATCTTCCGGCGAGGCAGCAGTGAGGCAGTAATCGTTCGCGTTAAGTACCTTGTTGCGGAAAAACTCGTAAAGACTTCCGTGCAGGTCGTTGGTACCAGACTTCGTAACCACGTTGACGACAGAGCCGGAGTTGCGCCCATACTCGGCGTCGAAAGTGTTGGTGATAACGCGAAATTCCTGAATGCTGTCCGGCGACGGCTGCACTGTGGGCAAATTTGCGAAGAGATCGTTGGCGTCCCCACCATTGACGCTGAAGTTGTTGGAACGACCGCGGCCACCGTTCACTGAGACTGCGCCCGGGCTATCGCTTCCGTAAACGAGACTGTTGCTTGATCCGACGGTGGACATCACACCCGGCTGCAGTTGTAGAAGCTGATAGGTGTCGCGAGAATTCAGCGGCAAGTTCTGGACCTGACGATTGTCCATGACAGCGCCAAGCTGCGTGCTGGTGGTATCGACCAGCGGCGCCTCTGAACTGACTTCAACTACCTCTTTAGTCTCGCCGATCTGAAGGGTGGAGTTGAACGTAACAATCTGGTTCAGCTCGACGGTAATTGCCTTCCCCACACTCGTCTTGAAGCCTTGCAGATCGAAGGTCAACGTGTAGGTGCCGACTGGAACTTCCGGAAAGCCGTAGTCGCCGCTACCGTTGGTCTGCGACTCGCGCGTGATCCCGGTCGATTCGTTGGCGAGCGTCACTTTCACATTCGCCAGGACTGCGCCGCTGGAGTCGGCCACGCGGCCGATGATGCGGCCTCCCGTACCCTGTGCAAGCAGCGTGGAACACATCAAGCAAAGGCAGGCGATAGCCAGAAACACGACAGCCAGGCAACGGGTCAACCGGAACGCTCGCGACTGCGGCATAAACAAATCCTCCAGATCTCGGGGGCAGATCCGAAATTTTCACGCTCGTTTTTGGAGCTTGTGAGAAACGCAAACCTTGCTATAATCGCGCAAGGTTAGAGACTCTCCGGCCATCTGTCAAGCGGAAAAGTTCGGAAAAAAGTTCGGAAGCAGTTTCCGAAAAAGCTCGGCTCCCGGACCGCAGTCAACAGGCACATTCGAACTCATGTCGAGCGGAGCGCAAGACTATCTCAAAATCGGCGACGTGGCGCGACTCGTCGGCATCTCGGCCTCGGCGATTCGCGGCTGGGAGAGTCTAGGACTCATGCGGCCGCAGCGCAGCCAGGGCCGCTATCGCCTCTACACAAATGAAGATGTGCGCTTGCTGAAGAAGGCGCGCTATCTGCGCAAGGTGCGCGGCTTGAACGCTGCGGCCATCGTCGAAATGCTGAAGCGCGAAGGTGCCATCAAACCATCCGCTAATGGTCCGACTGCCGGGATCGGGCCGCGCCTGCGCCAAATGCGCGGGAAGCGAGATTTAAACCTTGCCGACGTTGCGATCGCCGCCGGAATTTCCGTGGGCTTTCTGAGTGCAATTGAACGCTCGCAGATGACCGCCTCGGTCGGCACGCTTCGCAGGCTCGCGCGCTTTTATCGCACCAACATTCTTGAGTTTTTCGATCCGGCCGAAGCCAACCCGCGACTGGTGCGTCCAGCGCGGCGCAAGGTGTTGGAGGCTGGACCAGGAGTGCGCATGGAACTGCTCGCGTGGGGAAATACCGCGATGGAGCCACATCTTTTTCGCATCAAGCCTCATGCGGGAAGCGGCGAAGCCTACATGCATGAAGGCGAAGAGTTTCTTTTTGTTTTGCGGGGAGAACTCAAGATCGCGCTCGCCGATGAAGAGTACGATTTAAAACGCGGCGACAGCTTTTATTTCGAAAGCGCCACGCCGCATCGCTGGACGAATCCAGGGCCCGGAGAGACGTGGCTGTTGTGGGTGAACACGCCGCCTACATTCTGAAGCACGCGGCCGAGTTACGAATTTGCGTGATTCAAAAAACGCTAGTTGGAGAAACTAGATGACATTGCGACGAACCGCATTCGTTCTGCTGCTGGCCTTGGTCGTGTTGTTCTGCGGATCGTGCGCGAAAAAAACGCCTACCCTGAACCTGCTCGTCTGGGAAGGCTACGCCGATCCTGCTTACGTCAAGGCTTTCGAGGAGCAGAACCACTGCAAAGTTTCGGCTTCATACATGGGATCGAGCGACGAACTGGTCGCGAAGCTTCGCGGCGGGAGCGCGGGAACTTACGATGTAATTTCTCCTTCGAGCGACGTTGCGACCATGATCGCAACTTCAGGCCTCGCCGCTCCGCTTGATCTTGGCAAACTGCCGAGCTATAGCCAGCTTTCGCCGCAGCTCACTTCCCTGCCGCTGGTGCGCGTAAAAGGCGATGTTTTTGGCGTGCCGTTCATGTGGGGCCCGGACCCAATGATTTACGACACAACCGCGTTCGCGCAGCCGCCCGATAGCTGGAATGTGATGTGGGATCCGAAGCTGCAACAGAAAATTTCTGTGTGGGACGATCTCTCGACTGTCTACATGGCCGCTCAGGTGTTGGGCTACGACAAGCCCGATCCCGGTCATCTTTATAACCTGAGCGACGACGAACTGGACGCGGTCAAGAAGAAGCTGATCGAGTTGAAGCCTAACATTCGCAAGATTTGGTCAACCGGCGGCGAGCTAACGAATTTATTTCAGAACCACGAGATCGTGATCGCAATGGGCTGGCCACTGAACACGGTGGAGCTAAAGAAGAAAAACTTTCCGGTTGGCGAGACCATTCCCAAGGAAAACACCACCGGGTGGATCGACCACTTGATGATCACTGCCGGAAGCGAGAACAAAGAACTCGCGTACAAATTCCTGGAATACATGATCGAGGCCAAGATGCAGAAGTCCGTCACCGATATCACCCATTACACCCCGGCGAATCCACATGCAGCGCAGTACATGACGCCGGAAGAAGTTACAAGTCTGCACCTCGACGACGTCGATAATTATCAGAAACGTCTTTATTTCTGGCAGAACGTGCCGCGTCGCGCCAAGTACAACGAGGTCTGGAATGAAGTGAAAGCGGCGCAGTAGCCTGTGCAGCGCGGGCGCCCTCGCCCGCGAAATGCGGGCGCCACAAAACGATAGCCATGGCAACCAGTACGGAATCCGCGGTCGCAATCGGCAGTTCACCAAGCACTGCGCTTCTCTCGCTCCGCGCCGTAGCCAAGCATTTCGGCAAGAATATCGTCCTTCGCGACATCAGCCTCGAAATTGCCGAAGGCGAATTCCTGACCATTCTCGGCGAGAGCGGCTCGGGCAAAACCACGCTGCTTCGCATTCTTGCTGGGTTCGAACAGGCCACATCCGGAGCAGTCTGGATGGCGGGGGAGCAACTCGACGTGCAGCCACCTTACCGGCGCCCTATAAACACTGTTTTCCAGAGCTATGCTCTTTTTCCGCACATGACGGTTGAGGAGAACGTTGGCTACGGCCTGCGCATCGCAAAACGCCCGGCGGCGGAAGTCGAATCGCGTGTGAGGGAGGCACTCGCCAAAGTCAAGATGTCTGCCTATGCGAAGGCGAAGCCCTCAAAGATCAGTGGCGGCCAGCAGCAACGCATTGCACTCGCCCGCGCGCTCGTAAATCGTCCGCGCGTGTTGCTGCTCGACGAACCGCTCTCCGCGCTTGACGCCAATCTGCGGCGGCAGATGCAGGTGGAGCTCAAGGCCTTGCAACGCGAGGTCGGCATCACCTTCATCTTCGTCACGCACGATCAAGAAGAGGCAATGGTCATGTCTGATCGCATCGCGCTACTGCGTTCCGGCGAGCTCGAGCAAGTTGCCAGCCCGCGCGAAATCTACTCCCGCCCCGCGACTGCATACACCGCGCAGTTTATCGGCCACACTAATCTTCTGAAAGCGGATGTGCGCGCAGGCATTGCTAAAACTGTCACTAAGACAAATCCCGGCGCGCTCGAATGGCCCACCTCTCTCCCCGACGGCCCTGCGCTCTTCTCTTTACGTCCGGAGTGCATTCGTCTTGTAGGAATCGGCAAATCGGGGTCTCTTCCAACGACTCTTCCCACAGCGCACGGTCCAACCGTCCGCTTCAAGGCGCAGCTGCGCGATCAGGTCTTCCACGGCGCAAACGAACTCTGGCGGGTCGAGTGCGCCGACGGGCAGATCCTCACGTTGCGGATCTCATCTCGCCCACCCAGCGACGACGCAAGAAATCTTGAGTTTGAGTTCTCCGCCGCAGATGCCATTCCCGTCCGGCCCTCCGAGGATCGCGTCTAATGTTCTCGCGCGCTTACCGCATCGCCATCACCGTGCCGCCGCTGACGTGGGTTGCGGTATTTTTGCTTGTGCCGTATCTGCTGATGTTCTGCTACAGCTTCTGGTCGGTCTCTGAGTCGCAGGCGATCATCCACGCGTGGACCTTCGACAACTATCGCGAACTCCTCATCAAACCCGTCTACTGGCAAACGCTGCTGCGCTCGATGTGGATCGCGACTCGCGTCACGCTCTTTTCTCTCCTACTCGGATACCCGCTTGCCTACTTCCTCTCCTTCCATGCAGGCGCAAGAAAAGATATCTTCTACCAACTCGTCATCATTCCGCTTTGGGTGAGCTATCTGGTACGCGCGTACGCCTGGAAGACGATTCTCGGCACCGACGGCGTCCTGAATACACTTTTGCAGTATGCGCATCTCACAAAGCACCCGCTTGATTTCCTGCTCTACAGTCCATTTGCGGTTGTGCTCACGCTCACTCACATTTACACGCCCTTCACCCTCCTGCCGATTTATGCCTCGCTGGAGCACGTTCCACGAAATCTAGTCGAAGCCTCGCACGACCTCGGCGCCTCGCCTGCGCAAACTTTCTGGCGGGTAATATTTCCACTTTCAATTCCAGGAGTGCTCGCAGGAGCGACCTTCGCCTTCGTGCTTAGCCTGGGAGATTTTCTCGCGCCCCTACTCCTAGGCGGCCCCAGCGGCATCATGATTTCGAATATCGTCGTCAGTCTGTTCGGCGCGGCCTACAACTGGCCGCTGGGCGCGGCCATTTCGTTCTGCATGTTGTTGATCGTCGTCGGCCTTCTTTTCTTTTCTGAGCGGCTGGAAAGGAAATGGAGCTTCTCATGAGCGGCTCCGCGCCACCGACCAACGGCTCGCGTTGGCTGACGATCCACGCGCTCGCCGTCTTCGCCTTCCTC
>JBAWBE010000330.1:0-7529 GCA_049589635.1 Terriglobales bacterium | reverse complement strand
GTTGGGGTGCAGATTTCGATCGACCGCTGCCGGGCGAGGCACCAGCTCGTTCCTTGTTCTGCATTACATTGTGCTGCATTACATTGTGCTGCATTACGTTGTTCTGCTTAGGGTTGTTCTGGATAGCAGTGTTCCGCAAGATGTGCTGGATTCCTGGACCCATGACGACCCCCTTGCGTTGATTGGTGGTTCCATAGGTTCCGCGTCCATCTCGTGGACGACGATTGATATTATTGGCTGAAAGCATAACAACCTCCATTTCGAGAATGCCCCAAGAACTCGTCGGTACCGAACCTTGAGGACAAGTACCCACTGGCCCTGACTGCCTATGCCATTTTCCGGACGGAGTAGCCGCTTGGCGTAAGAGAGAGAAGGTTCACGAACCGTGACCGCGTTCGTGAACTTCTACTAGGATCTACTTCGAGACTGAACGAACTGCTTCCACTAGAGCTTCGTCGTTGAAGGGTTTACTAAAAAAACCGATGGCGCCGGCTTGCATCGCTTTATATCGCGTTTCAGGCTCATCATGCGCCGAGACGAATATGATCGGGATACAATCATGCTCGGTAGCGAGATAATGTTGCAGTTCGAGCCCGCTCATCCCCGGTAACCTGAGGTCAAGGATGATGCAAGACGTCTCCTCGTGATCGCCCGCTTTTATAAAGTCTTCGGCCGAGGCGAAGCTCTCAGTTCGGAAGCCCTCCGACTTTATCAGCCGCTCGAGGGATTTCCGGACCCATGGATCATCATCCACGATCGCAATCAAAGGGGCTTGGGGACGAGATCTGATTTCGTCGTCTGACGAGGACCGCGACATCCAGAGGATTTCCGAAGCCGGCCGCCCGGCCAATTCGGAATTTCCCGCGCTCGCAAACTGTAAACTCATATAGTGCGGCTCCTTATGGGAACCAAAATAACTCTGAGGGCAAGGGATGTCTACTGGACGCTGGTCCCGGGTGGCTAGGATTTTGGGGAGGTTGGCGCGAGTTTCTCCCCGATGCGGACGAGATCGGCCAGAGATTCAGCCTTCATCTTATGCATAACCTGGCCACGATGAACCTTAATGGTCTTTTCGGCCACTCCGAGCTGGGCCGCGATCTGCTTGTTGAGCAAGCCCTGGGCAACCAGGGAGAACACTTCGCGTTCGCGAGCGGTCAGCGAATCGTAAAGAGTCTTGAATTCATTGACCTTCGCGCGCTCCAGCCGGACTGCCCGGTGTTTTTCGATTCCGTGCTGAATGGCGTCGATCAGATCCTGGTCGCGGAAGGGCTTGGTCAGGAATTCGACCGCGCCTGCCTTCATGGCACGCACGGTCATCGGTATGTCGCCGTGACCCGTGATAAAGATAATGGGCAGATCAACCTTGGCATCCAGAAGCTCCTGCTGGAGGTCAAGCCCGCTCAGCCCGGGGAGGCGGACGTCGAGCACCAGGCAACCAGGTCCATCCGGACGTTTGACGCCTAGAAACTCCAGAGCTGAGGGGAAGGTTTGGGCCTCGAGACCCACGGATCTAAGCAGCCTCTGGAGCGATAAACAGATAGCCGGCTCGTCGTCGACGATGAATACAATCGGTCGATTTTCAGTCATTGGCTTTCAGCCATTGAGTCCTGGCGTCTTTCAGGCACAGGCTGGTAGGGTGAAGTTGAAGATTGCACCGTCTCGCGCATCCGCAACGGGCCACAACCGTCCGCCGTGAGCTTCAACGATGGAACGGCTGATCGCCAAGCCCATTCCCATTCCAGAGGGCTTGGTGGTATAGAACGTGTCGAAAATGTGAGAGATGCTCTTTGTATCTAGCCCGGCGCCCGAATCCTGGACCATCACGAGAACATGCCCGGATTCTTGTACTTGCGACCGAATCAGAAGGACTCGCGGACGATTAACGATCGACGTCATGGACTCGATGCCGTTCATAATCAGATTCAACATGACCTGTTGTAACTGAATCCGGTCACCCAAAACCGGTGGAAGACCGGGGCGCAGTTCAGTCACGACGGAAATTTTGTGCGTGACCGGTTCTTCCGGAATCAGAGCAAGGACGTCCGAGATGACCAGGTTAAGATCCACTTGTGTCTTCATCGGGATTGTCTTCTTCATGAACGTACGGACGCGCGCGATGACTTCGCCGGCTCTTGTGCCGAGGTCGGCAATATCCGTCACAGCCTGCCGCACTTCGTCCATATCAGGCGAGGGAACGGCGAGCATCCGGCGGCAGGCGTTGGCGTTGTTGACGATGGCGCTCAGCGGCTGGTTGATCTCGTGGGCGATGGATGCCGTCAGTTCGCCCATGGTGGTGACGCGCGTGACGTGCGCCAGATCAGCCTGAGTCGAGCGCAGGGCCTCTTCGGCTTGTTTGCGTTCGGTGATATCGCGGCTGATGGTTGCGAGGGCCCGAGGGCGATCCTCGCTGGGCTCTCCGGCAAAGAAAATGTGCTGGTGCATGGAGATCGTCTTTCCGGTTTTGAAATGACGGAATCTCATCTCTCCTTCCCAGTGGCCATCCCGCATGACCATTGGCAAGACCTGTTGCAGCATTTTTTCCTGGTCCTCTTGCGCAATATAGTCCGGTATTTTGGTGGCATGCACCTGATTATCGCCATCGAGTCCGACGAGCGCCTGCCCCGCGGGATTTACAAATAGAACTCGACCTTCGAAAGACGCCAAGCCGATAAAATCAGGACTGTTTTCGACGAGTGAAGCCAGCTTTCTCCGCTCTTCTTCGGCTTCCTTGCGCTCGGTGAGGTCGCGGGTGATTTTTGAAAACCCGACGAGTTTTCCCTGCGCATCACGCAACGCGGTGATAACAATGCTCGCCCAGAAGCGCGACCCATCCCGGCGGGCACGCCATCCCTCTCCCACGAACCGGCCTTTCACAGCGGCTACGTCAAGTTCTTTTTTAGATTGGTCGGTCTCCAGATCCTTCGGGAGAAAGAAGCGCGAGAAGTGCTGGCCGATAATTTCGTCCGCCTTATAGCCTTGCATTCGCTGCGCGCCGGCATTCCAGCTGGTGACAATACCGGCAGGGCTCAGCATGAAAATTGCATAGTCCTGCACAGTCTCGACCAGCGAACGGAACCGTTCTTCACTTCGGCGAAGCTTCTCTTCTGTCTGCTGTCGCTGTGAGATTTCCGCATGCAGAATCTGGTTGGCATTTGTAAGGTCGGCTGTTCGCTGTTGTACGCGGAGTTCCAATTCCTGCTTCGCTTGCTGAAGGGCTTCCTGCGCGTACTGGCGTTCGACGATCTCGTGCCTCAATAATTCAGGGCTGGGAAGGGCCAGAGCCTGTGGAATCAAGCGGACGAGCAAGACAGCGGTCGCGAGAGACGCAATGGCAGTAACGGCTTTCACCGCGCCGGAAACCCAATAGTTCGCATGCCAGAGCGTCCACACCTCCATGAGATGGGTGCCGCCGCAGGCCAGAATGAACACGCCGAAGCATACGAAGACCCAGTTGAAAGGGACGTCTCGTCTTTTGCGGATGAAGTAGACGAGCGTGATCGGAATGGACAGATACGCCAGAGCGATCAGCGAATCTGAAATCACATGCAGCAACACTAATTTGGTATTCCAGATGTAGCAATAGCCGTGC
Source organism: Terriglobales bacterium (assembly GCA_049589635.1). Lineage (GTDB taxonomy): Bacteria > Acidobacteriota > Terriglobia > Terriglobales > Acidobacteriaceae > Acidiflorens. The sequence goes on along the minus strand of JBAWBE010000330.1, from coordinate 3,940 downwards.
GGCATGAAGTCGTTCGAAGAAAAAAAGGCCCGGATAGCTTCCATGATCATTCCCTTCAGTAGTAGATCTTGGACGGCCCGTGTCGCTTGTTAGAGTGTTGGTTACGTTATATCAACGGAGTCGGTTCGGCAAGGGACGACGCGAGCTGTCACAAACGCGACTATCTCAAATCGAGAAGAATATTAGCTATGCCACATGGCGATTTGACTTTTCCACCCGAATTAGGCCAGCCAGCGTCATTAGAGGTTCGCGAATTTTCAGACTATCGTCATCATTTTCGATAAAGCCCAACTTCCGGAAGCGTTGCATTAGAAAATTCACTCGTTGCCGGGTGGTGCCGATCATCTTTGCCAGAGTTTGTTGAGTGATTTTATCCAGCAGGTCGCTCTTACTCCTGGCTTCTGACTCGGCTAGCATGCAGAGCGCCCGGGCCAGCCGCTTCTCAGTGGAATTCAACAGGTTGTAAACCAGATCTTCCCGAATACGGGTATTGCGCGCGAGCAGGTGGGTAATGAACGAATAGGAGGCCAGGGTCTCTGTGCGCAGGATGCGTAGTAGCGCGTTGCGGTCGATTTGCACAGCTCGAGTATCGGTGAACGCAACGGCCTCTCCGAAGTTGACCGGTTGATTCCTGGCCAGGCAACTTTCACCGAACCATTCCCCTGGAACGAAAAAACCAATAACCGCTTTCTTACCCCACTGACATGTCACCGAAAGTTTGACGCAGCCTTCTTCTATACCGAAGAGCGTGTTGCTGGGGTCTCCCTGATAAAAAATGACTTGATTCTTACGGAACGTAATGTTGTTCCTGCCTCTCGTTCCGGGCGGCAGTAAAGCGTCAAGATGAGATAGGAGAGTTGATGGCACTGTCCGCACTTCGCTCGATGAAATTGATCGTACTCCTTCTCCTTTCAAACGGTTGTGTGAAAACTGCGCGTGTTTCTGTAAAGTTTTGTCACCAGTCTATCTGCCCCATATAGCACCTATGGCAAAAGTCTTATAAGCATCTTCCGCTCGGGTCCTATCCCGGTCTAATCTTCTTTTCGCATATCAGTTTCATGCGCATGAGGAATTGTTATCAGCATGACGGGCAGCTAGCTTGTAGTTGTTGATCTGATCTCGAAGCAAATGAGCCACCTGGAGGCAGCAATGACCGCGCAAAAAGGAATGCAATCGTCAACCGAACAGAAATCATCCCAACAAGAACCGGCGCGGCAACAGTCCGCTTTAGCCCGGCGAACCGTTCTACCTGCTCTGTCCCCGCTGTGGACAGATTCCTTCGATCTCCTAAACCCATTCACTCTGATGCGCAGGATGCAGGAAGAGCTGAATCGTGCGTTTTCGCCGGCTGGAAATGGCAACTCATCGGGTCGGGCCAACGGCGGCCTTTGGGTCCCGGCGGTCGAGCTCGCTCAACGGGACGGTAATTTCATCGTGTCGGCGGAACTGCCTGGCATCTCGGATGAAGACGTCACCGTTGAGATCGACGATGACGCAATTGTGATCCACGGTGAACGTGAGTTCGAAAATACGGAAGCAAAAGGCGGGATGACCAGAACCGAGCGTATGTATGGCGAATTCTACCGCGCGATCCCTTTGCCGGAGGGAGCCGACGTAGAGAACGCTCGCGCGGAATTCAAGGACGGCGTGCTGCACATCAGCGTTCCGGTCGCCGAAGCCAAGAGCAATGCGCGCCAGATTCCCATTCAGACATCGTCTTCGTCTCCATCGTCGGCGGAATCCAACAAGGCGCAACCCGTTTCGTCGCGGTCGGCCGAGACCGCCGCAAAGGACGCTGCGACGAAAGACCAGAAGGCGGCTTGAGCCGGAACTCAGTAGTTCGGCGAGAAGTGCTGGTCGTCGCTGCTCAAGCGGTCTAATGAGATCCGCCTATAGACGATCGCCTATTGAAATGGGGCACCGGCGACCAGACATTTTCCAGGACCGGGACAAGTTACAATCGGGGTGGACGAAGCGAGAATGACAACAACCCGCAATCCACCTGCATTTCTTTTCGATCTGGATGGAACGCTCGTGGATAGTGTTTATCAGCACGTGCTGGCCTGGCGGGAAGCTTTGGAGTCGAGCGGCATCTCGCTCTCGGTTTGGCGCATTCACAGGCGCATCGGCATGAGCGGTGGGCTGCTCGTGAACGCCCTGCTCAGAGAGACTGGGCGGGCAGTGACATCCGAGCAGGCAGAGCAATTGCAACGCAACCACGCCGCAGCCTATGCCAGACTAGCGCCGCAGGTCCGTCCTCTTCCGGGCGCGGTCGACCTATTGGCATTTCTCACGAAAGCCGGCGTGCCGTGGGCGGTTGCCACTAGTGGAAAGTCTGACTTTGCGCGGGAAATTGTACGAGGGCTCGGGGTTGGTCCTGAGATCCCGGTCATCACTCGCGACCTGGTGGAGCGTGCGAAACCTGATCCGGATTTGTTTCTGGCGGCGGCCGATGCTCTCAAAGTCGACGTGCAAGATGCAATTGTTGTCGGAGACAGCGTCTGGGATCTGCTAGCTGCGCGGCGAGCGAGAGCGCTTGGTGTTGGCCTGCTTTCTGGTGGTTACGGCCAGGATGAACTCGAACGGGCCGGGGCTTACCGCGTCTACCAAGACCCACTGGATTTGCTGCGGCACCTCGACGAGGTCGGGGTTCGAAGGGCCGCGGGCGAAGGCTAGGGCGACCTTCATGAATCAGCCCGAACAAGAAGTTCTGATTCTGGGAACGCGCGGATCTTCCGGGGCGTACGCCATACGCGATTTTCTCCACCGCTGCGGCGTTCACTTCCAATGGATTGAGCTCGCGGACGACGAACAGGCGCGCAGTCAGGCGCAGGTCACGGGAATCAACGACAATCGTCTGCCGATTTGTATCTTCCCGGATGGCACGCGAATGCAGCATCCCACAGTCCGGCAAATCACCGAAAAACTTGGCTTGTTCCAGAACCCATCACAATCCGAATATGACCTGAGTATCTACGGCGCCGGTCCCGCGGGCCTTAGCGCGGCGGTTTACGGCGCGTCCGAGGGCCTGAAGACAGTGGTGGTTGAGCGCTTCGCGGTGGGCGGGCAAGCCGGGACCAGCCCCAGGATCGAGAACTATCTCGGTTTCCCCGGCGGAATCAGTGGGGCAGAATTGGCGGAACGCGCGCGTGAACAGGCTTGCCGCTTTGGCGCAGAGATTCTGCTGCTCCGCGAAGGTATACGGGGAGAATTTCAGCCCGGAAAAGGGACTGTCTACCTGGCGGATGGCACAAAGATCATTTCGCGAGCTTGCGTTTGCGCCACTGGGGTGGAATACCGCCGCCTCGGCTTGCCGAACGAGGATCATTTTCGAGGCGCGGGCGTTTATTATGGCGCGGGCGCGAGCGAAGCATCGCTTTGCGCCGCTACCGATCACGTTTTTGTGGTCGGAGGCGGCAACTCGGGGGCGCAGGCTGCCCTGCATTTCTCCCGTTTTGCAGTCAAAGTAACGATGGTTGTGCGAGATGACTCATTAAAGAAGAGCGTCTCGCAATATCTCGTCGATCGCATCCGGTCCACTACTCGCATTGAGGTATTGCTGTTGACCGAGGTCACCGCCCTTCATGGCGATCAGACCCTGCGTGCGATCACGCTAAAGAATAAACTGGCCGGCAACGAGTGGATGGAAGAGACGAACTGGCTTTTTCTTTGTCTGGGAGGCGTGCCGCACACGCAGTGGGCTGAGGAAATTGGCATTGTTCGCGATGAGGCGGGATATCTGGTCACCGGCCCGGATTTGATGAAGAACGGACATCGCCCTGGAAATTGGCATCTCGACCGCGATCCTTATTATATGGAGACGAATTTGCCCGGCATCTTTGCTGCCGGCGACGTGCGCCACGGTTCAGTCAAGCGTTGCGCTTCGGCGGTTGGCGAGGGAGCCATGGCAGTAACGTTTGTTCATCGTTATGTCGCGAAC